>CAJUHV010000051.1 GCA_910586445.1 uncultured Eubacterium sp. | reverse complement strand
TTTATCATAGAAGACCTTTAAAAACACTATTTACAGAAAAACTTTCATACTCTCACAGTAGAAATGCTTTGCCAAAGTTATTTTCAGTTCTTTGCACAAATCCACCTTGATATTTTAAATATCTTCCTTGTTCTTTCTACACCTTTAGCTTTATAGCCAATTCCTGCTGCAATCTGCCCGTTCGCAAGCCCATGTTCCCTTTTAGGAAAAATTCTCCCTGACAAATGTTGTATAAATAGATTTCCCATGGTTACTCACACATTTCAGCACCAAAATTTATAATAATACCATGTTTAACCGAACCACGAAATGCCCTGATTTCAATATTTGAATGTACCGCCTGAGACGTTCCTCCTCGTTTGGCTTCTACGGGGCATTGTTTTAAAAAGCCTTATAAATTCAGTATTTCGTATATATCGTAGATGTTCCATACGAAAAGATCATTCTTAGCGAAATATAAACAAGCAGACGTATTTTATTCTATTATTTAGTACTTCATAACAAAAGCAACATGATTTATGACATTAATAAACCACGCTGCTCTCTGCATTACACTTTCCTTGACATTTATTCTATGGGAGATTTCTATTTTAGGATGACGGGCTTAAAATAGGTATTGACCAACAGCCCTATTTGAGGGTTGTACTTCACACCAAAGTTTTATTTTTACATTTCCGCCTTTCTAAGCTGTTCAATCGCATTATCCTGCGAAATACTCCGATAGGAAATAAGCGGAACCAGCACCGATATCAAAAGCATGACAATACCCATGATCCCCGCCATACGCAGCGGATACCGAAACTGAGCCCACTCAGCAAGTTTTGTAAATGCCTGGTATGCCTGCAGATAAATGGCCATTCCGAGTGTAAGTACCAAAAACGCTGTGATGGCTGCATAAAAAATCCCTTCCATAACAAGCATCTGTTTTACCTGTTTTTTCGAAATGCCGATGCACTCAAGCATAGCAATCTCTCTGTCCCTGGCCAAAATGTCCGCATAAATGGTATTCATAAAATTTAAAACCGCAATGAAAAATAAAACAACTGACATTGCTATGCCAAGCATCCGTAAAGAAAAAAATGAACGCTCCTTTTGCTCTACTTTTTCCTGTTTGGAATCACCCCAGATCCCCTGTGTATCCCCCAGTATCTCTTTTACAACCCTCTGTATTTGTGTATCGAGCGCTGGATGTTCAATCTGGATATTGATCTTTTGGACGTAAACATCTGTATCCACTATATTGCGAAGCGCCTCATTGCTTATAAGGATATTCGGTGCAACCTCACTAATAGTCAAAAATGTATGTGTATCAACCGGACGGCCTTCCATTTTCGGAATTGTAACCCTTTTTCCATCCGGCCCGCCCAGAAATAGTTTCTGACTGCCGACAGGCATTTGGCTGGATAGATTATCACAAAGCCATATTCCGGCTTCTCCAGCCTGAAATTCTTCATAGCTTAATCCTAATGCGCATATTTTCTTGATCCGCTCAAATTCAATCTGCCCGACCCCGATCAAATAAGCTGCGTAATAATCTCCCTGGATTGCATTCTGGACCGCTTCCGCGTCAATCTGTAACAACTCACCGGTTTTTTCTTCACAATATCTTTTCAAGAGACTGTCGCTGACCTCCAGCCACTCGCGTCCATCCGAATCACGGTCCGCGAGTATGCGTGAACACACCGGCTCAGCCGATACCACACCCTCTATATTTGCAATCTGCTCTAACGCTTCTTTCGGAATCACATCATAATTCCCTTCGACTGCCAGGTCATAATACATCAGATCTCCGACTGCAGCAGCAGAAAACCCTGAAAGCAAACCGTCAAACGTAAGAAGGATCATGACTGCCAAAAAAAGTGATAAAAACACGACTGCCGAGTTCTTCCTGCTGCGGAACACATTCCTATTATGGCTGGTGCCAAACCAGCTACGGAGGAGCATATTCAAAAATCATGCCGTCGTGAATAATTCAGGATTATTTATAAAATTCATGATACATCCCACAGCCCCCTTCTACATCCAATCCATTCTTACATACAGTGCTCCCTGTTCAATCATCTACCGCCTGAGCAGTGATAAATAGTAACGTTCAGCATTTGGATCATCATTATCTAATGCTTTTTTATACCATTTCAATGCTTCCCGCCTGTCTTTTCTCACATATTGACCATATTCATACATCACTCCTATATTGCACATAGAATCTGGTTTTCCTTGTTCTGCTGCCATCATAAAGTACTCAAATGCTTTCCTGTAGTTCTGCACTACTCCGTTGCCACTATAGTAAAAAAAACCTAGATTATGCTGTGCGCCTCTGTTTCCTTTTGCAGCAGCTTTTGCATACCACCGCACAGCCTGAACCAGATTTTTATTGGTTCCTTCTCCGTATTCGTACATATATCCTATCAGAAACTGTCCTTTGGCATCGCCAAGATTTGCTGCCTGGTAATAATGTTTAAATGCGGTCTCCATCTGACCTTTATTCTCATAATATTTACCCAGATTCATTTCTTCGATAATTTTAGTTTTACTATCAGTATCTGTTTTTGAAGTGTCTTTGTTATCCCCCGTACGCTGTACAGGCTTCCCTGCTTTTGTCACAGACAACTTTTCTTCAATAATTTTAGTTTTACTATCAGTGCCTGCTTTTGAAGTGTCTTTGTTACCCTCCATACGCTGTACAGACTTCTCTGCATTCGTCACAGACAACTCTTCACCATATTTTTCCATAACAGCTTTCTCAAAATAGGATAACAATCTCTTCCGCCAGCTTGCATTACGTCCATTCTCTTCATCGAGGTATTTATCCGCCTCTCTTAAATACTCTGCCTTCTTTGACAGCTCTGATGTGCAGGCCTTACATAATATTTTTCCAACCTCATTATTATACACTTTATCAATAAAATCCCGCTCTTTATACAAATTGGGGGAAAGATCCTCTAAAATAATACACAGAGTATTCTTGTCTGCTAAGATTTTGTGTCCTTTCAGATTAACAGCCTGTATAATTGTGTCCTGAATTGCCGGCATATATTATTCCTCCCATACTGTAATCATACTAATCTTTATAAGTTACTATTTGAAATATCCACTTTTGGCATAATATTCTTTAATCGTACAAACAATTCATTCATCCACTTTCCGTCAGGCAGATCATAAACCCTGAATCTCATAGTGTTATTGCCAATAAGAACTGCCTTAAATCCTTCTGGCGCCGGTTTAAGCTCACTCCCATTGACATTTTTAGAATCTTCCGCACTCATTTCTAAACATATTCTGTCCTTGAAAAGTGTTCGATCTATCTGCATCTTTTGTGCTTTCTTTACATCTGCATTCCATAGAATTACATGCAAATTATATCTCGGCCCATAATGAAGCAATTCTTTTAAATTGATCACCATGGCGCTGTCATCACCCGTCCCATTAATAATTTCCGGCCGGATCAGAAGCCACCAAAGAGCTTTACTGCATGGTTTCGTTTTATTTTTTCTCTCTTCAAGTTCATCCAGCATCCTATTTAGTATCTCCCTGTATTCCTCACCAGTACTATACTGAAACAGCTCAGGGTTCATAGATGTCAGCTGGCCCGCCAGATCTTTTTCTTCTTCTTCAATGTCTCTCATAGAATGATCACTGCAGTTTGTACACACAATATCCATTTGATTACATTTTAGTTTTGCCAATAATAATGACATTGCCGAAAAAAACATAATACTGTTTCCGGCTTCCAGAGGCGCATCGGAATTACTGCCCCCAATCCCTCCTGTCACCCACATATTTTCAGTCAGACATAAATTCAATTCACGTTCCATAGATATAGGCTCACCGATCAAAAGCCTGTTATTTACTAAGTCTGCAATATAGCCTTTCGAAATAAACATCTGTATTAGATGGTTTGGATTATCACTGATCTTTGTGAGCAGTACCTTTACATTTGTAATCTGCTTTTTATCCAGATAATGCCTGTGAATTTTTTCAAGTATCTTTTCCTGCTGTTCAGCGCCCAGATATGTAGTATGCTCAATCTGTGGATTCGACCCATTTGACAGCGAGAATACGCATGCTCCCTGATCATTAACATCAATCGCATGCATTCTTGCCACTCCGGCATCATCCATAAGCACCCTTACCTGTTCATCGTCACAATGTAACGCAAGCCTGGTTGTACATTGATTTTTTATAGTTTCGAAGTTATCTATTTTATCTAAGTCCTGGCCGCAGACTACCATATGAATCCCAAAAGCCCTCGTCTGATGTGCAAAGCTGTCTATTTTTTTCAGTATACTTTTTTGGATATCATCCGATGCCTGTTTTACCAGTTCATACAGCTCATCAATAATTAATATAATGCGGTTCAGATGAGACCCAGGATTTGCAGCGTTATATTCAGAAATCTTCTGATATCTGCTTCCCATGCGCATACTCCGCTCCTCCTGTTCTTTTTCCAGATTCTGCAGCATTGCCAGCGCAAACTCGGGATCGTTATTAATGCTAATTGTCCTGAAATTTGGCAGATTATACTGTGTATACATTCTAAAGTCCAGCCCATACTTGAAGTCAATCAGATAAATCATTATTTCTTCCGGTGCATATCTCAGCATTATATTTGTCATTAAAACATGCAGCAGATTTGTTTTGCCTGACCCAATATTACCCATAATAACGGTATGGACATGCTTATCATCGAATTGAAGCTTAAAGGGCTGTCCGCCCTCCAGATAACCGATCGGTATCACGATTCCATCATCTGCTTTCTGCCTGAACCACTGATTTCTGTCAGGACAGATTCCCTTTGCCTCAGTAAATCGAATCAAGACCCTGCTTGCTTCCACACTTTTTCTTCTGATTTCTTTTGCTATCTCAGCAGTTTTGCTGCTGTCTGGAAGCCCATACAGGAATATTTCCGCATTTCGTTCTGTAACTGAATTTGTCTGTATTACTTTCAGTGCCCTGCTGCCAGCCTCCATACGAACACACAATACATTCTTCTTCAACTCATTCACAGATGACTGTATTTCAGGCTTAACTGCATGAATTGCCTTATCCGGCTGTGCAAGAACCATTGAAAAGCCCCATTTGGAACAGTCAGTTGTCATTGCATTTAATGTCCTGATCTCATCCTCTCCCAGACCAAGAGGAAAATTCATCATTAAAATAGGTCTGTATATTTGCCTGCTCAATGGATTACTCAGATTAAATTCCCTAATTGAACTATAGTTTGTAAGCTGTCTTGCCAGATCATCCATTGAAATTTTTGTTTCGGCAATCTGCGCAGCTATATCGGCTTTTGTAGAATGCACCTGCCCGCCGTCACCTATTGCAAAGCTTTTTACAATTGGTTCACTTGGATTATTGCCGCTTGCAGGATCAAGAAACATTAAACGGCCAAAAGTTCCGATTCCGTCCGCATCTATTAACTGAAACCTCATCTGGCATGCCGGTACAGAACGCAGCAGTCTCATGCCTATGGCATTCAGCATTGCCTTTGCCCTCTCATCAGAACCATTATCATAACTAATAAGGAATGAGGTTCCCTCTTCTATTGACAATGTGTAAGGCAAATAAATCTTTGCTTCCCTATATGCTTTCGCCGCCTGCTCCTGGTTACGCCCAAACAGACAGATGTATTTTGTAAGGACCTGCTTAATAACAGTACCCGTCTCACCATTATACCAGTCAGATATATCAACAGCTGCAATTCCTATAAGAGTATTCAGCTGCATAAAATCAATCTTATGATAATCCTCAACATTCCTGGGATGATACCAAAACTGATTCATCCAAGAATTCATTCTTTTTGCCGGAAATTCTTCTTCTATTTGAGCAGCAAATGAACTGCTGCATCTATTTAATTCAGCCTGCCACTGTGCTGATGCATTTTCAATCTGTGAAGACAAATACTTTTTCTGTGCTTCATATTCTTTTTTATGGCTCACAAGAGTACGGGCAGCTGATTCCTGATACTGCCGCCTCATCTTCTCACGTTTTTCCTGCAATGAACGAACCTTAATATCTTTCTCACTTATTATCGTCTGTTTGTTCCGATTGCATTCTTTGCGTAAAGACGCACATTTTTCATCACTTTTCTTTTTTCTTTCCTCTTCTTCCTTCCTGTTCTCTGATTCAATCCATAAAACAGCTTCCTCAGCAGCAGCATTCATTTCAACAAGTTTTTTTATACAAGAGGTTCTCTTTCTGTTAAAAATCACCTTTTTAGGCAGCGATTCTGTAACATCCTTTATTATTTTATATAAACGGTCTGCTTCGCTGCAGAGTGATTTTTCTACAGCATCCATAGCCTCTTTTCTTTCGGTAATACTTATCTCAGGTTTGCTAAAAGAATCACAGATTTTTTTTAACCTGCTTGTCCCTGCCAGAGTTTTTCCCAATAAAACATCAACATTCCACAATACTCCTTCAATGTATTTACTGGTTTCTTTATTTTTTTTAATCTTTTCCTCATCAGCATTATGTGCATTGCTTAGAGATGCCTTTTCCGCTCTCTCCGCTTTCTCAAGCCTGTTTTCCTGCTCATGCAGCGCTTCTGATGACTGGTTTTTACAGGCTCCAATCTGTCTGTCAATTGCCCTTACTGCTGATTCATGCTCATTTAAAGCTTTCCTGCGTTCTTTCTCCTGCGATTCATTCATTTTCTTTAATGTTTCCTGCTTCTCAGAGCTGCGATGTTGTAAATCTTTATTCTTCTTCTCGACCGTGGATGTATACTGCTTCTTATACGCCTCAATCGCAGAAGAAAACCGATCTACAAGCGCAAACATTGCCATTCTTTCATCTGCCAGCTGTAAAGGCTCGTGCTTTAACAATTCATCCATATGTTTATCCCCACTTTACTATTACCCTGCCCGGATCTATTCTTCAAATAGTTTCACCGACTACGATTCAAAAGCTGTGCTGATGCCCTCTTTACCTGCCCATTCAAAAAAAGCAGGCACAGCTTCTAAATAATTCTGCCAGAGTCCACTCCCGGATAAATGATATAAATGCTCCACATACTTTCTCAAAGTGTCTTTATTGGAATCATTACATTTTTTAAAAACAAATTTCCGTAACTCTGTGTAAAGCTCCTCATATTCCTGTATATATTGATCATTAATGATTCTTCTATCTATCTGATTTTCTTTTAAGGGAGATTTTTCATCATATATTTCTGCATTTATGTAAGCTGTCTTTTCTATATCTGAATAAATCCCAAAAACAATCATAGGCGGTGAAACCATTGTCAGTTCATTATTACTCGCATAAATAAAATAATTGTCAACGATTCCGTTATCATCTGCGGTCATGATTGGCTCTGATCTTGACAGCCCTTCGAACAAGAGCTCTTTACATTCTGTTTTAAATATTTTTTGTTTAATCTCTCCTAACACTTCCATCGTTTTCATCTCCCTATCTGATATGTGAGTAAGTCACATTCATATCTGCTCCGGTCAGTGCTGCCTGAACCTGATCTATTGGATAAAATGAAGTCCCTTTATTTGAATCACAAATATAAAACCCTGAAATATTTCCATACTTATTTTTCTTAACGCTTGTAACTGTGACCGCATGAAAATCATGATTCAGATCATTTTCATACATATTTGGTTCAAGTATACTTGCATGTACCGACAAAATTACCCCGCGTCCTTCTGCCACAAAATCTGCTATTTGATTCATTGTTTCATATGAAGCTATTTTCCCCTCCATCTTTACAGAATAAACTCCACTATTTATGCCAAAATGCTCTAAAATTTTTAGTCGTTTTCCCGGTGTTGTTCCGCCACTTTCTTGTGGATTGAATGGGTTATAAGTACACAGCCTATGAGCAGCCCATAATATTTCATCAGTAACCGGATCATCAATTTCACTTGCATTCGCAGCATAGTCAATAACATCTTTCTCACTGAGATCTACACCTGCTAATCTCATAACATTTGCAATGGCACACAGACCGCAAGTCCCCTGAAAATTTGCATCTGCAGATCCCTGCTTTCTATATAGATAATGATCCATCTCCATTGGCGAATCATAAGTACTGTCACCATTTGCGTCTACTGTAAATCCGTACTGCGAGCAGGACAGGCTGCGCGGCGCCGTTCTGTTAGGCTCCAGATCACTCAATAACGGGTCATCCATCATTGAAGCTGTCTGCCCGTCATACATACCGGATGCCGGCATATTATTATCTACATATTCGGCATCGCCAGCTGCTCCGCACATACTATCCGCCGATGATGCTTCGTCCAGCTGATCAAGCAGCCCTTCCAGCTGATTAATATAGTCCTTACATGCTTCAGATGCCTTTTTTACACCTCCCGCATATTTTTTTCCAGCAAGGGGGTCCATCTTTCCCTGGGCTGCACGAAGACGATCTAATTCCTGATCAATCTTGTCAGCTAATTCTTCTTTTCTTGTTTCAAGCTCACTGCCCCTGTCCTCAAGAATCTTTAACTCTGCATCATATTCTTGCCGAATATCCCAAACCATTCCCTGAATGTCTTCATCTAACTTTTCAACGTCAGGTTCTGCATCTTCAAATTTCCCGTATTCTTCGTAAAATTCTTCAAATTCTTCACGGTATCGCTCTCTGTCTTTTACATACTCACCTGTTTGATCTGATAATGAATCGTATCCCATGCACATATCCCTTTCTTAATCTTCTGGAATCTATTTCGCTGTCCATGCGATACTGCTGCCGGCCCTGCTCATTATTCTTTCCAAGATTACAGCGCATTGCTGTGGGTATTCCTCCATCAGTTCCTTCATCACATCTATCAGTTCCTTTAATTCGTGCCGCAGCAGTGTCAACCCGTCTGATTTTTTCAATATATTCATTTTACTATAATCATTAATTTCCAACACATATTCCAGCCAGACAGCAGACAGTCTGTCTATATTCCTTATATGCTGGACTTCTTGTGCTTTAAGCTTAACGAAGGCTGATGTATCTGCTTCATTCGCTTGAACAAAAAGTTTATTTTTTTCTAATATCTGTCCACTTTTAATAATTTTACTGCATCTATCAAGAATCTTTTGTTTTTTTACCATAAACTTTTTGTTCATTATTTCAAAATCATGCTCCATAATATTCTTATAAACATCTCTGGCTGATAATATTTCAAACAGCTCACGATTATCAGGCGGTTCTGAATTATCATCGTATTCTGAAATCTGAATCTCAAATGGTTTCTGTATATTTTCATATACGCACAGCGCATGTCCAGGCTGAAATGAGCCCATACGCTCAAGCTGAACCCCGTCAGCTGACATCGTAGCTGCCAGCAGCTGCCGGTCATCCATCGCGGTTATTCTATGTCCGATTTTTAACGATGTATTCTTAGTAATCTGAGGCGCCAGCCCTGTGGGCAGCTGGTCAGCAATCACAATGGCCTCCCGCAATGCTCTCACCTCTGCGAGCATATCTACTATATACTTCGTGGAGGCTACTTTCGCATCCCCATTTTCTGCATTGGCCACAGTTGACGGCCCGATCAGGTTATGAGCTTCTTCCAGAAAAATTACATGTCTTGGCTTTTCTTTATCTGCCTTTGGATTCTGTCTTAACAGCTCTCGTATTAATGTCAGCAGCAGCAGGGTGAGAAAATTCGCAGCATCTGCTCCCAATGACTCCAGTTCAATCACACATGTGCTTTGCAGCCATTCCTCTGGAGATAATGTCGATCCCGGGACATTAAATACATTTCCCATTTCTCTTGTAAGCAGTGAGCCGATTCTTACCTGCAGACAGGACTTTAAATTACTCTTTATTTCCGGAGCATAATCTGAAGCATCCAAAAGCTCCGCAATCTTATCGCATAATTCCTGAATATTTGGATAAGGACGTGAGCCATCATTTATTTCAAACGGATACCATCCGTAATCTCTATATACCTGCTCAATTCCTTCTGATACCAGAAACGGCATAGGCGGTGTTAAATCAAATGCCCCCTCAAAAACCTGATTAAGATTTGTAATATGTTCCGACAGCTTAAGCCCCACTGGAAACTCAAACGGATTTATCCTCAATGGAAATGCTCCCGCAGATCCTGGTGAAAACACAACCAAGTTCGGTATTCTATGATTATGTGCCAGTGCGCGGTATTCCTTTTTCGCTGGTTCAAGTACCAGAACAGGGATACTATTCTTCCCTGCCAGCTGCGATGCAATATGAAGCATACTGAATGTCTTTCCACTGCCCGGCACACCAGCCAGCAGTGCATGCTTTGGCAATAAGCTTAATGGAAAATATACATCGTACCCGCTGTTATCCCTGCCGAGATACAGGCCCGTTTCTTCATAAACAGGTGCAGATTCTTTTGGTATTTCTATCGTCTCTCCTGGGTATAATACAGGAAACATAACAAACGGAATCAGCTCCTTAAGCAGATACAGGCTGTTCCACTTACGCATCCCCCTTGGTGTATCCTTCAGACAAAATTCTCCTATATCACACTCTGGAATAAGCGGATGGAACTTTCCCCGCTCACATATCATTCGATAATTGCCTTCCTCAACTGCCTCTGACGCAGCTGCATCAAGGATCATCTTTGCTAAAGATTCGTTTTCAGCATAAGAGCTGATCCTGCAGATAAAATGCGGGTTATTGCGCAGATTTTCTAAAAATTTATCATACAGCCGCAGACACTGCTCCGCATTCTCATCTCTGTTCCCGTTGTTCATTTTTTGTGCATTACGGATAAATTGAATCTGTGTTCTGAAAGATTCCCGCATACTGTTAGACAGATCAACAGATTTCACGGAAACAACGTAAGCCACTGGCTGCTGAAGTTTCTGCATCATCTTAAACAGTCCCATCAGCCGGGCTTTTTCATTTGCCTTCCAGGGATAAACTGTATAAAATCCCATCGTTTTATCCGGAAAAGATGATGAGACAAATCCATCCTGTTTCCCTATGACAGCGCGGTATGAAAAGACAGGATTAAAAGGAGGTTTTTCCCTCTCAAATTGGAAATATGAAGATAATGGAGATGCCGTCATAAATTCATGCATACAGACAGGAGGCTCGCCCTCCCTGTCTGCACGAAAAAACACATTCAGCCGTTTTCCTGGCTGCAAAGAAGGATGATATACATACACAAGATGATATATTTCTCCAAATAATAAGCCTTTTCTATTAAGCTGACGATAGAAAACCGCATGCTGGCGGATCACATCATCAACTCCGCCGCTTTCTTCTGCGCTATACTGTGCTAATGTCAAATCAGGAATTTTATGCAAAGTAAAAAAATCTGTTCCCATACAACACCTCTCTCCCAAACCAGATTCATTTAAAGGCTGTCCTTTACACTCTGCATACTCTGGTCTGAATCCTTGATTGCATCATCCAGCATCTTAAGAAGATCCTCCCCTTTCTTGGTATTCGCTTCAATCGCACTTTTCGCCTTGGAAATGTCACTTTTTCCATACTTGCTGCTTATCCCATCCAGTTTCCCACTGGCTGAAGTGTTATCGGATATTTTGTTTTGGACATCCCCCTTAATCGAATCAGCAGCTGTCTTAGCCGTATCAATGACAGAACTCTCTACCGCCTCAATATCAGCAAGCGCTTCATCTCTGCCGGATGACTCGGCATCCCTTATCATATCCAGCAAATCATCGTCTAAGCCTCCCGGCATATCCTGAAGCTGATCCTTCACTTCCATAAACTCATCCCCGATCCGTGAAATATCATCCGCGCCCTGACGTAACTTTTCCTGAACATCACTCTGTCCTCTTGAAACATAACTGTCCATCGAATTACCCATTTCAACGTTCTCCTTTTTATATTTTTATCTATGAAGCGTATATTTCTTTACCGGCTGGCTGCCTTCACTCCCACAAATCTGATCAATCCAGTTAATTCTCTGCCTGCAGCCATCTATTAATTTTTGGTTAAACTCAAGCCTTTGCCGTGTCTGCTTAAGAGTCTGCAATATTTTATCTCTTCCATACTTTACTTCAGGCATCGCTGTCAGCTTTTCGGCCATGAGTTTCAAATTTTCAATGTTGGTCTCCCCTTCATTCATATAATACTCATATTCGGATCTGAAGCCTCTGAGTTCCTCTTTCATACTGTCTGCCTGCAGCTGCTTCGAAGCTGCAGAAGATTCACAATATTCCGCTCTGCTTATATACGCGGAAGCCTGTGATACCATATCTGCCGACCGTCCGGCATCATCTTCATACGACACTCTGTCAAGAATAGATTCCGCTGTATTTCTGTAATTTTCTGCCTCCAGATACAGACTTCTGATCTGCGAGTTTATCTCCATAATCTGATTAGATATGCGCTTTGCGCTGTTATCAAGATTACGCAGTACTGACTGTAATTGTGTAGTTTCCACGTTCTTCTCCTTCAAAACATAAAGAGCAGATACATACCTGCTGCTACGCCTATGCACCCAATTGGAACCCAGTTCATCGTTACGAAATACGAATCACCAAACATTGTCCCTCCCCAAATAGCTGCTGCTGTCACGATCAGAGTTGTGACAGACCATGCAATGCTGGTATTTCCAAAAAATTTCCTGCTTAATATATAAGATATCACCAGACTGTAAACGACCGCATAAATACTTGCAGCAGCAAATGAACTGTATAGATTTCCTAAATACATTACGGCCATCATTACGTAACCGTATGTAGAAATATTTGACATCACCATCTGCCCCGTGCTCAAATTTAACGTTTCTAGATGATCTAAACTTAATGCGGATACAATAATAACACTATCTGCTGCTTTGCATTTCACAGCCTGTCCATTGATGATTCCCGTGCATATTTCCTTACTCCGCTGCCTTATATTTCTAATACTGCTGTCTATTGATGACTGTTTGCTCTGTATATCCTGCTTATTTCTCATCCAGATCCCTGCGCAGGCTTTCTTTTTATAGTACCACATAAAGGAATAAACCGGAAAGGCCGCCCCAGCTGCAAAAGCAGCCATACCCATCCAAAATAAACTGCTTCCAGTCAGTACTAACAAAACACACGCCGCAACCATCATAAAAACCGAAAATCCCAGATTCTTACTGCAGGTTGAGATATAAGTATTTTCATCTAATGAAGCATCATTCTTATTATATAAGGATAGCAGGGCAGATTTATTTTGAAGTCTTTGTATTTCATCATCCTCACTGTGTTTTAGCCAGTTATTCACATTTCCGGCATCCACAGTCTCTCCGACACTTTTCAAAAAAGCCGGACATACTTCCAATCCACCCCAGCTACAGCAGAAGTAGCCGCTCTCATACAAAGGATAGTATCCATAATCAAAATCCTCTGATTTCTCATTCTCTAATACAAAAGGATTACTCAATGTTCTGCTCACAAAAATTTGATAATCGCTGACAAGCGCATTCGCTTTATGACTCAAATCATCCAGCGAATTTGTCACTTCAAACTCCGTGTCAGCAAATGTATCATGAAGCATTTTATGAGAAGCTCCCGTTACCTTGTAATATTTGACATTCCTGCACAGCCATATAATCGGGGCATAATCTCCCCACCTTAAAAACAGGCTTCTTGCCAGCTTCTTTACCTTTTCGTCATTCTCTGCGTTCTCACAAATACTCAGCAGCAGATAAAAACTCTGTGCCGAATTGCTCCGGACAGCACTGCCTGCTTCTATCCCCGCATTTTCCATCCCTTTAGCCCAAAGCCAGGCCTGAAATGAATCATCAAGAAGGATCTTGCTGCTTAACTCCCTTAACTTCTTCCCATTGTCCTTATACTGCCACAACAACTGAGACAGGCTGTTATATTTTTTTCCTTCTACAGTAAAAAACCGATTATTCGGATCATCGGCAAATACCATCATACACCTTTGAGCGCCTTTGCTTGGTTCAACAGCTTCCAGAGACTCTATCTCTTCTATATCAGAAATGCGGATCTTACTGCTTATCCCTATTCTTTCCCTGCATTTTTCAAAAAAAGAAACAGCCCTGTCTTTTAGCAGCTGCGAAAGATCGTCTATTTTAAACGTACCTTTTTTTACTTCATGAACAAGGCTTTTCGTATCAGAAAATGACTTTCCATCCCACCACAGTCCGTTTACTGCCGGATCCAGCGTGTAAATGCATCTGAATATTTTTCCCTTTGGGGATAAACCCGAATCAGCCAAAATTTCATCCAGTATGTCAGCACATTTTAATCCCTGTTCTCTGGAAAATCCTGCTATACGTCTCACTGCATCCTCTGTCCACTCCGTTTTTTTTGCAGCAACTCTCAAAGCCAGCTGTTTTTGATTCCAACATTTCTCACCGTCTGCTATATATGGCTTTGTAAACTGGTAATTTACCCTTTTCCCTTTCTGCACCAAAGGGATTCTCTGATTATTACCCCAACACCTGATCTCTCCATATCCCCATCTGCTTCTAGGGTCTGGAAGCATCAGCCCCAGAACAAGATAAAGCACTTTATCTTCCACACTATACAATTCATATGGAGTATTTCTCAGATGCTGTACATCAATGCCTGGAACCATCCCCCTAGATAACTGGCTCAAAAACTCTTTTCTTGTCAGATTCTCAATAGGATTAAATCCTTTCAGAATCGTCAGTATCGTCACGCCCAACGAAAAATAGTCTGAGCAGACACTATAGCCATATTTTTCTATCTCCGGGGCGAGGTAACTTGCATGCTGTCCATATCCCGGAGCTTTTGTTATCGTTGATTTACCCTTAAGTACTGCCACATTGTTAAAACCACAGTATGCGATTTCTTCCCGCTCAGGTTTATACAATATATGATCAGGACAAATATCTCTGAGCAGGATTCTATTTTTGTGGTATTGATTGATCACATAAGCAATCTGCGGAATGACTTTATTTACCAGCACTTTCAATGAGACAGGAAACTGGCTGATGCTTACGGCCTTCAGTTCTGGAGTAACAGAAAATCGCAGACCGGAAAATTCTCCTACATCGTAGGGCAAAATGACTCCCTGCATTGCATTTGACAATAATACCCTCTGAATCTCCTCTGTAACGGAAGAATCCCCGTTATATAGTTTTAACCTCCACTTCCCCTGCCCCTGCCCCTGTTCATCCTTACAGGATACTGTAACCGACCGACTGCTAAAACATAAAATGTTTATTACCTTATAACTGCCTTTCTGCCCATGCAGTACAGTTCCCGGGGGAAGCGATATCCTTATGTCATTTGAATCGCTCATATCTTATTCTATGTTTTCCTATTCTTATCCTATTTTTGCCTTAATCTCTGCTATCCCATATTCCCTGCGTATACTTTCCACTGTGACAAGCGTATCCCGGATAATACTGTTGTCAAACATAAACCTGGCCAATGGATTGATCAGCACTTCTTCTATCATATTTCCAATCCCGCGCCCTCCCTGTCCTTTCGGCAGGCCATCAGCCGCAAGCTTATAAAGGCTCTCCTCTGCCTCCTGTGAAACAACTAACTGTATATGTTTATCTGCCCATAAATTTCTGGCTATATGATTGATCTGCTTAGATATGATCGGCCTTAAGCTATTCTCTCTTATGTAGTCGAAAACCAGAATATTATTTCCTATCCTATTCAGCAGTTCCGGCCTTCCAAGCTCATCATTAAAATAATGTTTTACACCATAAAGAATCTTATCATGCACTGCCTGATAATCTGTATCTTCTTCATAACTCACATTCTGCACTCTAATGGATGGGTTATCCGGTGATGGTATGGTTATACCCAGATTACTGGTAAAAATAATAAGACAGTCCTGAAAGTACACTGTTTCTCCGCGGCCATCCGTTATTCTTCCATCTTCCAGCACCTGCAGAAACTTATCCATAACCGATGGATGCGCCTTTTCGATTTCATCAAAAAGTAATACAGAAAATGGATGCTCCCGGACAGCATTCGTCAATTGACCTCCCGCCTCATACCCAATATAACCAGGAGGAGCCCCTAATAACCTCTGGTCAGACTGCTCCTGACGATATTCGCTCATATCAAAGCGGATCATATTACGCTCATCCAAAAAAATCAACTCTGTCAGAGCCTTTGCCAGTTCCGTTTTTCCTGTACCTGTCGGGCCGGCAAGAAACAGTATCCCTCTTGGTTTTGAAGAAGAACTTGAATGCTGCAGTCCGGACATCCCCATAGCTGCCCTCTTGACAATATCAACAGCTGCTTTCACAATGGAATCCTGCCCAAGCACCCGCTTTTTTATCCGTTCTTCTGCACCCGCCAGCCTGGACGCATCCAGTTTGAGCCACGGATTATCCTGGACGCCATGCTTATACAGCAGAATTGCTTTATCTATACTATGAATATCCAGCCTGCTGAATTTTGCAATCTGAAATACCCTTGCTATATCCTGCGTTGTAAAACTTTCCGTGGAACCGACAAAAACTTCATTAAACAGCTTTTTTTCATCATCAGACGCTTCATGATACCCTGGAAAATTCGCAGAATATCCTGCAATGATCTGACTGCGCATACAGTAATCCGGTCTTGGTATATTAATGATCTTCAAGCTGGGATGTGACAGATAATACCAGGCCGGCAGGTCATTAATTTTATCCGCAATCAAAAACAGCTGATTTTGAATAATCGGATTGTTCTGGTAGTCCGGCCCGGACGGATTACCTGCATGATTCTTTTTCGCATTTACTGCCCCTTCCTGAAAATGCATAAATATCATACGCTCATTCATATCCAAGTCATCCGGCCTTGCCATCATCCTTGACGAAAAGCTTACAATTACCGCTATAGAAGTACTGCTCTGCGTCAGAATCAGATTAATGATATGAGCAGCGTCTTCCATACTCTCTGCTGCCAGTGAATCATTTCCAATTGTGCTCTTTCTTCGCGACAGTCTTATACTATCTTTCTGCTGTCCGTCCTGTGCGTTCCTCACGATATTTTCAACAAGGCTCAATGCATCTGCTTTTTGCTGCAGTCCATTTATAGAATAAAATCCCTCAACAGGCGTATAAAAAAGGACAGACTGATATCCAAGGCTCTGGCATGTATGGGCCAGATACAGTGCCAGAGAACAGAATCCCTGTATCCTTTGCTCACGCTCGTTTATAATTGGATGCTGGTCGTTTATATTTCCTGTCAGAACCACCGTATTAACCAAGCGGCTGAACACAACAAGCTCCCTTTGCCATTTGCTTCTCTCAAGCATATTGACCTCCTGATCCGTCCGTTACCATGATGCTGTGGACGGATTATGTATTCCAACAGACACCGTCTTATAATCATACAAGAAATTCTCTATCTTTCTGCCTTCCTGTATATAGCGCTCGTATTTATCTTCCACACATTTATTCAATAAATATATTTGCTGGTTTACCGAGCCTCTTAATGCAGAAACCCCATCGTTCAGCGCTTCGATATAATTACCATCAATCAGAACATCAGTCTTATCCAACAGCTTCTTCTTCGCCGCATCAGTCTGAAGTTCCCTGATTTCATATCCGGAAAACACTAAGATCTCTGTTTGAAAATCTAATGCATTGATCAGCCTAACAATATCACCAGCCTGATCAAACGGTTCTCCTCCTGTTATTGTAAGTCCGTCAATTTCCCTGCCACACATAGAATTTATGCATTCTGCCACCCTTTCCGGCTCTATCTCCTGCTGCGGGTATCTGTTCCATAACTCAGGATTGGCGCACCCTGTACATTTCCTGCTGCATCCAGCCGTCCATACCGCCACACGGTTTCCCGGTCCCAGAACTGTCACAGGATATAATATTCTGTCAAGATACACATTTTCCTCCCCTAAACAAAATCGTAACTAATCTGTTATATTTTCCGTCTCTTTTGATCTAAACGATTTCTACTCTAATCTGCTCTTTCTCTATCGTAAGTATATCTCCATCATACAGTCTCATCTGCCTGCCCGCATTAACAGGTACCCCGTTATATAACGGCTGCCCGGCCAGTATCTGTACATACCAGCCAGTTGGTGCATGCCGAAAGCTCATCTGCTGGCTTGTCTTTATCCACTTCAGAATTGTCCCGTTGTTTCCTATGATTCCACCCTTTTCATCAGCCTCTTCCGGAACAGCTTCCTTTTGGGAGATAACAATAAACCGCATGCTGGATGTGTCTTTTTTTGCACTTGCCAGTGGATTCCTTCGGCCGCTCAAAACTGCAGGCGTGCTGTAATCGTCCGAAACAGTCTGTACATCCGGCTGCCGGTCCTTCTCCTCAGCATCCGGCCTCTGCCGGTTCTGCGGGACTTTTGGAACAACATTGTCTATCCCTGCCTGAAAAAAATATCCGCATTTATCACAAGCTAACGGAAGCATGCCGTTTACTGCCGCTGATGTGTTATTGCACTGCGGACATATCACCAGGTATTTCTGCACAGGCTCGAAATCTTTGGCCTTCTGTGCCACCGGTTTGTCTTTTTTCTGATTCATCACTTCCATATCCCAGACAGTTATGCTCTTTGGTATGCCAGCTGCCCTGGCAGATAAAAATTTCCCACATTTCGCACAATATATCTGTCCGGAATCATTTTGAGCATTACATCGCCCGCACCTTTTTACTGCCTGCACGACGCCGTCTCCTCCTGTCTGTCTTTCGAACTCCCGCATCCTTTTTTACCATTCCCAAATCAGCCGCCGTCTTTTGGCTACGCATATCGATCTTATAAGTATGCGCCCTGTCTGGTTCCAGATAACTTTTTTGTTTAAGAAATACCCCTCGCTCCGCAAGTGCAGCCACAAGATCTGAATGCCCGGCACAAAAATCTATCTGTCTTTGGTAACTAAAGTCCCTGTCATCCTCTGTAATAACCGAATTATCGCTCAGCACTGTCATCCTCATCATTACAGCGCCGGTCTGATCTGTGTACACAGCAATTCCGGTTTCCTCATCTGCCTTATAAAGACTGAAATCCGTCTCTCCCTGATCTTTTTTTGTAAGAACTCTGGATGTCACAAACGTATAGCCTAAAGCTGCCATCGCATCATTAATCTGATCAGCAATATAATCCATTTCATCCTGTTTCCGATATAAATACCTTAATCTTAAAATTTCATTTTTGATCGCTTCAGTGTTTTGAAAGTCCCGAGGACTGCGGGGGATTCTATCCGTCATTGATGCAAGTGCAAAATACTCATGGTATAATGATCTTCTTTCATTCCAAAGGCGGATTACCTCCAGTTCTTCATTTACGATCTGCTGCATCGCTGTTCTTGCTGTATCCAGCTCCTGTAATGAGTCTATACCTGAGAGCATCCCTTTTATCTTAAAAACGGCTTTTTCAGAAAATCTGCACAAATACGGATCATCTGCCCGGTTCTTCATTACCTGAAAATGAGTAAGCATTGCATGCAGCTGTTTCTTTACATTATCTTTATCATAGCTGTTCTTAAAATCTATCTTTACTACACTGATTTCTTTACCGATCACACTGACAGCAGAAGTAAATGACTGATATACAGAGTTAGCATCATTCAGCTCTTTGTCATTTACAGTTCGTTTAGCAGCTGCTCCAAGTATCTTATTAATCTCATCAGAAACCGCCTGTACAGCCCTGGCCAGTTCATTTTTCGCAGAATAATAACTCTCTGGATCTTTTACATCTGCAACAGGATTGATACGAATTTTATCTATGGCCGCTTTGATCTGCACCTCTGCATCAGAACGGTAAACAGCATCAGCCTGGCCCGCCAGCAGACTTACATCTGCTTTCAAACGATTGGCTCTCTCGCATTCTTCCCTGTATGCACTTTGAGCTTCCTGCAGTTTTTTCAATGCTGCCAGCCTTTCCCTTTCAAGCTGTTCCGCCCGTATCCTTTCCAGCTCAGCCTGGCTTAGCTTGGGTCCACTCATATCTTCTCACCTCATCTGCCAAGTGGTAATATTTTTGATAATTCCGCCCACTCCTCCTTTGTTTCTTTTACTTTCCACTGCTTGAGGCTGTGATGCATAAATTGAATTAAACAATTTCTTTGCCTTCTCGATCTCATATTCCATTACTTTAATCTCTTTTAATAATTTTAACAGCTCTTCCTTTATTTTTCCCACTTCATCTTCTGCTTCTATCCTTTTTGCAGTATCTCTTGCCTGATCTCTCCTTTTGACAACTTCATGATAACTTCTTGTAATATCGCTCTTCCGTTCCTCTATTATCTTTTTTTGTTTTTTCTTTAAAGTATAATCGTCAACTGCACTCTTGAGCTCTTTATACGTTGTATCTTTTTCCGAGTATTGTTCTTCGACAGCCGCAACGGGAACTAATACAGCCGCAGCAGGAATCATCCCGCCTGCTCTTTTTATATACTCCTCGCAGATTTTCAACCTGGCATCATAGTAGCTGCACTTATCCTCCTCGTTTCTTACAATATTTCTCAACACCTCTTTAAGATTTTCTGTTTTTTCTTTAGCCTCCAGCCAACTGGTTAAATTCGTATGATACTCAACATCATCCGGCATCTGATGATTAATCTTATTTACCGTTTCCTTTTTTCGCCTCTCATAATCCTGAACCACTGCATTTCTGTCATGAACAGTTTCATTCCATAATCTTTCGGCCATATCTAACGGTATTTTTACCTGCGGCATTACCTCATCCACTGCATACATTCCCGCAAGCGAGCAATCGTCTTCTGCTCCATTTCCTCTTTCTGTATAATGCTTTACACAGCTCTCCAGATAACGCTGCTGCGAATCGTTTAACGAATCACATCCTCTGTTTTTTTGCTCCAGGGATTCAAACTTTTTGACTAATGAATAAAACACCTCCATAAACTGAAGCTGATCCATACAGTCAATAATTCCATCAGAAGACACGACAGCCGCCTGAGGAATCTTCCGCAAAACCCTGCACCTGAATGCCCCCTCACGTGAAAACAAATCCGTATCACACAAAGATGCCGGCGCACCCATTTCACTTTTCGCATCCTGCTGTAACGGCTCATAATACGTGCCATCCTTATCAACGCACATTATAATCCCGTCGCCAATATGAAGAGCTATGCAAAAATCTTTATTCATTGCCAACGCAAGGAAAGTCGTTCCATAAATATTCTGCAGGCCTCGGCCGGCTTCATATAAAGACCTTACCCGTTCGCTCAGAGGTTCCTTTTCTTCGTCGGAAATAGGATTATCGCGCACATCCTTGAATACTTTTTCGTCCCAGTATTGCTTTATGCTCTTTTTAAGACGTAACTGCACATCTTCTGTAAGCTCTATATGATTCTCCTCTTCATCGTATAGTTCAAGAAAACGGGCTAAAATATTTATTGCCGCCTCACATCCATATTCTGCACCCTTCGCGCTTCTAAAACAATTATTGTCACTATGTCCATCACAGGCAACACAAATGCAGAACCGG
Source organism: uncultured Eubacterium sp. (assembly GCA_910586445.1). GTDB lineage: Bacteria > Bacillota > Clostridia > Lachnospirales > Lachnospiraceae > Eubacterium_J. Next base: position 7,359 of record CAJUHV010000051.1, on the reverse strand, counting down.
CCATCAGGATCAGCATATGAACCAGCACAGTCTTCGCATCCAGTGCCGTATTTTTCATGCGAAAACCCTCTCTGGTAATTATGAAATCTTTTATATTGCATATACTACCCTTTCGTTCTATGCAGGCCCAGCCTAAGGCCCGCAGTTGTTACCAATCTTAATTTTATATAAAACTCCCATCGTCAAAGTCACCAAAATTTCCAAAATCTCCAAATCCATCAAAGTCACTGTGATCAGAGTCAGAAGACAAATCATCAGCCGGCTGGCTCGCTGCTGTACTCACAGAAACACTATGTTTTGTTGCAATTTTGATCGTATGAATCGTCTTCGCCTGTACCTCTGCTGCAATAGCAGCTGCATCCGCTGCATTGATAATGCCCTCTTCCGGACTGCTTACAAATCTTACAACAGCATCTCTGGCTTTCTGGCTGTTAATCGCATCCTTCCCAATCAACACTGCAAACCGCTGAGAAGCTTTAAACCATCCGTTCTCAAGCAGTTCATCAAGTTCTGGTTTATAATCATCATCCGGAGTGGGTTCCCCGTCTGTCATAAACATAATATAAGGCTGTGCCAGCTTTCCCGTATGCGCCATATATTCCCTTCGTGTGAGCTTCTCTCCCAATTTACGAAACGCATTGCTGAAGTATGTTACCAATTCACTGCATTTCAAATCCTCGTGGTTATATTCCATAATAGGCGTAGGAGCAACAAGCCATCTTGCTTCCTGGTCAAATGTCATTATTGCAATTTTAAGTTCAAACTCCGACATGCTGTCCATCTGAATCTGTCTCAAAGACGGAATCATCTGTCTGAACGCATCATTAACCGCCTGAATCCGGCCATATCCACGCATGCTTCCAGATACATCCACAATAAAAATGATATTTAAAAGTTTAGCGGTTCCCTTTGTCTGCATTATTCCTAACTGTGGTGTATAAACCTCAGATCCCATGTAATCATCAGCCATTGCTTTTTCGCCTGCATCATATTTTTAACAATGCCGGCTACTTCCTCCTTCGAATTTTAATCGCCAAAAATTAATTTATACCGTTCCTTATCATCTGCATAACTGCTGCCTGCATCTGCCGCCAGCATCTGCATTCTTTCTAAAACTCCTGATAAATCTGACAGCTGTACAACCTGATTTGCCTTAAACCCAACAAATTCCAATACATCATTATCCATGCCGTTCACATCATTTCCTACAAGAACCACATATCTGTCTGCTCTTCTAAAAGGCTCCAGGCTTTTTACTTTCTCTAAAGGCTCTGTATACTCACCGGAATCTGCAGGCTTGCCGTCCGTTATTAAAAACAGGCACAAGTCACTTCTAAAGTTTTGATAATTACGCAGAACTTTATCCATTCCTTCATACAGGCAGGAAAATAACGTCATATTGTAAAAACCGCTGCCATTTGGCTCTACTTTAAAAACTACTGTTCCCAAATCTTTTTTCAGAATAAAGTTCCCGATCTTCTCATCAAAAGTGATATATCCCGTCATAAGATTTTCATTTTTATTCTGATATTTTCTAAGAACCGCAAGGCATTCAGCAATAGCGGCATTTACTGCTGCTATCTTCTGCCCGTACATACTGCCTGATGTGTCTACAATGAAAATCACTGTAACTGTATTTTTCGAAACACTCAAAATCCACCGCCTTCCTGCATCCCCTGCTGATTCCGTTCATGTATTCGTATATCTTCCTGCACACCAATGATATCTCCCACAGCAGTCTGGCCGGATATGTCAAACGGCATCCCAATATCATCGTTATCATGAACCGGATTCTCACCATTAACTATATACAAAACTGCATCTTCTATTTCTATTTCCATCCCAATCTCTGGTTCTATTTTTTCCCCCGGCTTGATCATTCGATGTAAACGGTCGCAAGTCATATACCATGATAATGAAGAATAGTTCTCTATATAACCATCTGTATCAACACCTGCAACTACCCCATTTTCAACCAAGTTTTCCTGCATTCCGATATGATACCAGTAAACCGCCTTTCGCGGCCAAATCGGAATGCTGTAATCTCCGGTCTTAATAAACTTCACATTATTTGATACATCAGGATCGCAAAGCCTGAATTGTCCTTTAACAAATACAAGGCAGTCTCTCAGCATCCTCATGTATTTCAGCCATTCATCCGACGATTTATATATTCCTGTTCCCGGTTTTCTTTTTAACTCATGCTCTAACAGCTTCCTAAGGCTGGCCGGCAGATTTTTCCATTTCTGAAAAGCGTCTTTCCCGATATATTCAGAGTACCTGTTCCCACAATCCGAAAATATAAACCCAAATTCACCGGAATTGATCCGCTTCAATGCCTGTGCAGACAGCAAAGGAAACATCATCATCGTCTCCCGCCCGTCATACGGATTATCTGCGCATAACAGCCGAAATATCGTATAAGCCTCAAATTTTATAAAATATTCTTCTATTAATATGTGAATCCCGCCGCCATAGCTTAAATAATCCACCCTTCGTTCATAATCAACAGACTGACAATAAAAAAGCCGCTCAATAATAACCTTAACGTCTCCATTCTCTACATTTACATAAAACGCATCCGGTGTAAATCTGTAAATTAAACCGTCAAAATACTGATTCAGCATTTTAATAACTTCAGCAAAATTCAAAGCAGCAACAACTCTTGAATGTAATGTAAAATCAGACCTGCCAACAGCCCTATCAAGCGTACAATATCTGTTTGAAAATTCCTGCGGCAATTCACAAACCGTATAACATACATTACCATTTGTTTTATCCAGCTGAATAAAATAAGTAAAAGGATAAATAATGTATTTAAAACCTTTTAATCTTCTTATACTCTCTGACAACTTCTCATCATAACTCGTAATGCAGTCAGCGCCGCCGTCTAATCCGAAAAAGCGATCTGCCATTTGTTTTATTTCGCTGTTCAGATGCTGTTTGTCAACTCCCTTATAATTCTGAACCAATATCATTTTCTTAGCAGATTCATGCTCCATGATGCCTGTATCGGCTCCTAGAACACTGTTGTACCGCTGCCCTCGAATTTTTGCAGCTTTTAAATCCGGAGAGACCACATCTCTGTCCTCTGCCATAGCATACCTCCTTACAGCCGTGTCAAATTAAGCCGCCAAATGGATCGCCGCCATCTCTAAATGGATTGTCATCGTCATCCATAGAACCAAACGGATTATCATCATCAACTGAATTTCCACCAAACGGATCTGCCGCCTGCGTGTCTGCGGCAGCTGAACTATCATCGGCTGCACTTCCAAACGTCGAATCATCTCCGCCTGGTTCATCAAATGGATACAGATCATCCGGCTTTATAAAGTCTCCAAACGGATTACCCGTATCCACAGATGTATCTCCCAAGTGTCCATCCGCAGTATCAGATTTATCATATACCGACGCTTTTGGGTCAAATGGATTTTCATCAGCGCCCTGTATAGGCTCCCCTGCAACAGTATGCATGGTAGCAAGTTTGATTTTTTGAATTATGACTGTACTATCCTCCGCAGTAACTATATCATTTTGCGCATCGTTGACAAACTGGCGGACCACATCTTTTGCAGATTCGTTGTATATAGCATCACCTAATAAAACCGCACTTCTGCTTGCATTTGTAAACCACGCATTTTTCAATAGTTCATCCAAATCTGCCTGATAGTCATCTTCCGGCTCTCCATCAGTTAAAAACATAATGGCCGGAGGCGCAATCTTTCCCATATGCTTCATATATGCATCTTTCCGCAGAACCTTGTTCAGTTCATGAAAAGCTGCACCATACTCTGTCAGGCCCGGACGCGTATGTATCGTACTCAGGCTGACTTCCTCAATCGGTGTAAGCTGCAGCTCCCATTTTGCATTAGAAGCAAAACTCATAATAGCAACCTTAAGCTCCAGGCTGTTATCATTCTTGATTTCTGTCAATTTATATTTAAGTTCTTGTAAAGCGGCATTTACAGCGCCTATTCTGTCTCCGCTCATTGTCTTACTGCAGTCAACCACAAAAATAACTACCAGCAGCTTATATGATCCATTTTTCTTAAGCGACCCTATTCCAGGTGTAACAGACTGTGTTCCAAATGGATCATCAAATACTTCAACGCCCATCTCTTATCTCCTTTTCGCACATTTTAATTCATGATTTCTTCGCTGTTGGATCAAATATTTCTCCGACAATTTTCGGCTGCTCTCTCTGAAACTCAATCATAACACCCGGATACAGTGGATATTCCTGCCCCTTGCCCACATCTGTCAACTGCCTAGATTCAGGGTTATAGCATCTCCAAATCTTACTTGTCAGATTTCTTATAAGCATTCTGTCTGATTTTTTATCATAAACGATACCTGCCGAAATACTTGCATACTGATGGACATTTCCATCAATACTAATCTCATATATAGCTTTCTGCGGATAAACAGCTATCATATTGCTGCCGATTTTTAACCCTAAACATCTCTGCGGAATCGATCTTGGATCCAAAAAGTTCACAAACTGCTCTCTCTCAGGATTCAACCGGATCAGCTTATCTTTTGTTTTCGCAATTGTCGCAATCCATTCATTCTCCGGCGGTCTTTTATTCGGCTGATTTACCCCTTCCGTAAATGCTCTGACAAACAGATTTCTCAATTCCTGCGGTATAGCACGCCATCTTATGCCGGCATTAGGAGCATATACATCTGTAGGCCGATTACTGTCATTGTCTGGATCAAAATGAAATACCGGATTTATTGCATATAAATATTCCTCAACCTTATCCGTGCAGAGCGGATATTTCTCCCACGCTTTTCCTTCCATAGGATGATCGACAAAAAATAAACGGTAAAGAACCGTTGCCAGGGAATAATAATCCGTTTCTATTCTGGGATTTGTCTTATATTTACTTTTAGGGATCTCTGGAGCCATATAGCCCTTTGTTCCCTTAACAGAGCATAAATCCCCATCAACAGAGACATTGTCATTATCCACAACAAAAACATCCCCATTCTCAGGATTAATTGCAAAGTTCTTCGGATTCAGATCTTTATACGACAGTCCCTTCAAATGCAGACGCTGCATCGCAGCTGCAAAATTCATTCCTGCAACCAGCATAGAATTATAGCTGCGAAACTTGACTGCCTTTGGATCAGAGTCCATTCTAAGGAAATCCTCCATCTCATAAACTCCCTCAGGCAGAAGCTCCATAAGATAGCCAAACCTTTTTCCTTTTTCCGGATTCTCCTCTGTAACTAAAATAAGCGGCCATATAAATTTGTCACTGGGCTTCTTATCCTCTCCGCAAATCTTCGAAATTGTTGTATATTGTGCACCGCCAATTACATCATCAGCATGTTTACAGTACCACTTCATTGCATAATCATGACCCTTGAATGTGACATGATATACATCTCCCTGGCCTCCCGCATCACTAATCAAATAATTGACCGCCACCTTAGAATTGTTTTTATCAATAATCGTGATTCCATTTTCAATAACCGCTCCCTTTTTCTTTGCGTCCATACTCATTTCCAGCCTTCCTTTTGTCCCTTTCTATAGCTTCATCTTAAAGTGCAAATAGATATGTACTCAGTTTTCCTCCTGCAGTTCATATAATAATATACTCACGAGCAATAAAGTCTGCCATATAATTCATGTTAACGACACTCGTGAGTCAGCGTTATTTGGCAGCGTTTAACGTTTGTCAGTATAAATTATCCTCCGAAGCTAACTACTATTTATAATATATTATACTATGTTGCACAGATTAGCAACCCCATTTCAACTGTAATAACATTATTCTCTGACTATACACTCAGCCCAAAATTGTTTAGCAGAGCTTCCATCCCTCCCTGAAATCCGGCTGCGACTGCATTAAACTTCCATCTGCCGCTATATCTGTATATCTCGCATACCACCAACGCAGTCTCAACAGAAAACTGCTCTTCCAGATTGAAGCGAAGCTGTTCCTCTCCCTTAGGATCAAATGCATTCGCTATCTTAACCACTCTAATGCAAGCATTTGAAACTTGTCCAAAGTTCTGGCTGCGGACAGCGGCATCATAGATTGTCACGCAGACTGCAATCTTTTTAATTTCATCTGGGATCCTTGAAAAATCAATGATAAGACTCTGATCTTCCCCAGCCCCCGCACCCAACAGACTATTTTCCTGATAAACAACCGCATGATCTCTTCCGCTCAGATTATTGTAAAAAATAAAATCCTCATCTCTTAGGCATTTGCCGTTTTCACCCAGCAAAAACGCAGACATATCCAAACTAAAGTCGAATCCCCCATTATATCCGACAGTACTACACCCAAACCCAACCAGAGCCATCTTCATAGAATTATCAAGCAGCACTCTCTGCCCTTTTTGTACCGTTTGCTGCATTAATGTTGAAGTATTAAATGAAACGGCAACACCTCCCTGTACAACAGCTTCAAAATAGGACAGCAGCCGTCTTCTCCATTCTTCATTGAGCCCATTTTCTTCACTGAGATATGCATCTGCCTCTTTTAAGTATTCGTGTTTTTTCGATGAATCTGACAAACAGGCATTTAATATAATTTTTCCTACTCCGTTATTATATACTTTGTCAATAAATTCCCTTTCTTTATACAAATCAGGAGATAAATCCTCCAGAATGACACACAGAGCATCCTTATCCTCCAGAATTCTATAGCCCTTAACCTTAACTGCGCGTATGATAGTGTCTTGAATCGTAGACATATATTTTTCATTCCTTTTTAATAATATTCACATCTCTGCGTTCGGTTAATACATATCATAAAATACCAAAAAATCAAAACAGCTGATGAATCCTCACGCTATAAGCTCTCCGATCCGTATGCTTGTATATTCTGTTTCTGTATACAACAACATCTTTCCATCCCTTATATCTACAAGATTTTTCAAAACATCCGTATATATACTGCACGTCCATATAAATTTCAATTCTTCCTTATTTTCAGACATATTATACCATCTCCCATTATTTCTGTATAGATGGTATTTTAAAAAGATATGCGTCTAAATATACTTTTTAAATAAGAATTAAATTTAGAGAATTATTATTTAACTGAATAGCGAAATGCCCCGATTTTATTTGTTTTACAACGTACCGCTTAGCACGTCCCTCCTCGGACGGACGCCAGGGCACATCGAGGTGGTGTAATGCAATCAACCTGTCCTGCACATTTGTCCCGGCTCCCATTTTTGCGGTTGAGCCTAACAAAAAACGAACCTGCCCGCTTCTTACTTTTGCGAACAGCTCCGCTTTCCTTGTTTCCGTATTGGCATTATGGATAAATGCTATTTCATTCTCCGGCACTCCCTTTGCCATGAGCTTATCCCTGATGTCCTCATATACGT
>CAJUHV010000050.1:1544-28676 GCA_910586445.1 uncultured Eubacterium sp. | reverse complement strand
TCATAAAGGTTATTTTCCGGCATTTTCAATTCTGCACTGATGAACAAATTTTCATCCAGTTTTTCATCTATGAAAACTATTGCGTCCTGTTCATTTCCAATATCAATATTTGTTTCAGACTGTGCCTCAACCGTTTGAGTGTCTGTTCCTGTACCATGGTCAATGCTTGGTACTTCTCCCTGAGATGTATGAGCACAACCGCCTAATAATGCCAGAAGAACAAGCATGCTCATTGAAGCAGTTACCGTCTTTTCCATCTTTTCCATCTTTTCCATCTTTTTCATCCATCCTCCATTATTTTTCATTGCATTCTCCTCCTCTCTATCCGGATTATATTAATTTTACATTGATAATACACAATTTTTGTGCAATAAACGAGTCCTTTTGCACGAAAAAAACAATTTATGTATGCATTGGTATAAAACAAGGTTTTTTATGCATAAAAAATATGTGATACAGAATATATTATGCTATATTTTGTGTTTTTTATATTTATAGCAGAACTATTCTGTATCACATTCTTTATTCTTTTTAGTCCTACTGATAAAATACAGGCGGGAAGGAGATGGATTAAGTGGATTTTCAATACAGCGAAATGGGAAACCGTATAAAAATACGCCGCAAGGAATTAAGAATAAAACAGGCAGAGTTGGCAGAAGCTCTTGAAATATCAAACAATCACATGTCATCTATAGAAAATGGAAGGCAGAAGCCAAGCTTGGATATTTTTATAGGAATTTGCAAACATCTTAATGTCACGCCGGACTACCTCCTGCTTGGAACAATGCATGCATATAATGTTCCACAGGATATTCTGGATAAATTGCGCTTGTGTAATCAGTCGGACATAGAACTTGCCAAAGATTTTATTGAGCTTCTTGTAAAAAGAAGTAACAAAAATAACTATATACCTTTATAATTTATCGTTTCTTATCAATTATTGTTTATAGTTTTTTTCTATGTAATTTTGGCGCTTTTTTCGCATTTTATCCCAAAATTCACAAAAAAATGTCTTTTCATGCAGTTTCTATATATTTTCCAACTCAGGTGTTATATAATGGTAACGTTATTTATCAATAAGCAAACTGTAAATGAGGTTGAAATGCGAATACTTATCTGCGATGATGATCCTTTGATGATTGAACAGCTAAAAAAATACTGTGAAATTTTTTTTGATAAAATCCATGTGAAATGTCCTGAACTGTCCTGCTTTTCCGACGGGGAATCTTTATTGGCTGACAAAGGCGACAAAGATATTCTTTTTCTTGATATAGAAATGCCCGGAATGAACGGCATCTATGTGGGAAATGAATTAAAAAGGGCAAACAGCAGCATTATCATTTTTATTGTGACTTCTTATTCCGAGTATCTTGATGAAGCCATGCGTTTTCAAGTATTCCGTTATCTGTCAAAACCTATAGACAAGCAGCGCTTCTTCCGAAATATGAAAGATGCAGTTAAACGATACAATACTATGACAATCAAAATACCGGTTGAAACAAAGCAGGGTATACACACCCTTCCTGCTTCCGACATCATTGCAATAGAAGCACAGGCAAGAAAAGTAATCGTACATACAACCCTGTGTGATTTTGAATCCGTCCATAATATGCAGTACTGGCTGAAAGAGCTCCCCAAAAACTGTTTTTTCCAGACACACCGCAGCTTCATTATTAACTTTGAACATGTCACGGATTTTGATCATTCCCTTGTCAATATGGATGGCGGTCAGATCCACGCTTATCTCACAAAAAGAAAATATAGTGCATTTAAAGAAGCCTACCTTCTTTATCTTGAAAGTACGAGGTAAACCAAATGAGCAATACCGTTTGTTATTTTTTTTCTTTTCTGATAGAGGCAGTAATACTGTGGCTGTATTCCTCTAACCTTTTTACTGCCAGGCGCAAACCGTGGATACAATTTGCAATGCTTTTCATTTTTTATTTTACAATGTTTGCCGTATCCCTGCTGGAATATATATGGCTGAATATGGCATTATATTTAGTGATGAATTTTATTTTCCTGCTTGTCCAGTATGATCTCAAATGGTATTCTGCGCTGTTTCATTCCGCTGTTTTAGCTGCCGTTATGGGAATGTGCGAATTGACCGTATACAGCACGATTGAATGTTTTTCGCCTCATTTCCTTACAGAAGCCGGACAGTTTCAAAATATGATCCTCTTTATTATTTTCAGCAAAATGATTTTCCTTACCATTGTATATATCCTGATTCATTTATTGAAAGGGAAACAGACACAGAACCAGCAGCATGACAAATCTGTCCTGCTTCTGATTTTTATTCCCGTAACCTCTGTCTTTATCATGCTCACATTGGTAAGTGTCAGTGACTCTTTCCTGCTTTCACCTCTCTTGAAAGGAATGGTTACGCTAAGTGCTTTTTTCTTACTGATAAGCAACCTGCTTGTATTTGGCATCAACCAGTACAACCTGAAAAAAAGCATGGAATTTACACAGATACAGTTACTGCTTCAAAAAGAGTCTAACTCTACTGAATATTATGAAATGCTGCGTCTGCAAAACGAAAACCAGCGCATTTTAATCCACGATATAAAGAAGCACCTGCACTCCATTGATATGCTGAACCAACAGAAAGAACATGATAAGATAGATGCGTATCTGCGCCAGCTGATTTGTTCTGCTGACTTAAAAGAATCCGCCCGGCTATGCGATCATGCAATGCTTAATTCCATTTTATCCCGCTATATGCAGCAGTGTACTGACAGCCACATAGCTTTTCATGCTGATATACGAAGCGGAACGACAGATTTTATTGCTGACAATGACCTTACCTCATTATTCTGCAATCTGCTCGACAATGCTGTAAAAGCGGCTGAAAACATTCCAGAATCATTTATTGAAATCAGCACGGGCAAAAAAGAAAAAACTCCATTTACAGTTTTGACAGTCATTAACTCCTGCCGGACAAATCCTTTCACAACAAGAGAGAACGGTAATCCGGCTATAAGCATCCCCCGCAGCCATAAGCATGGTTTCGGGCTGAAAAGCATCCGCAAAATTGTTGCCAAATACAATGGAAATATGCAGATATACTACAGCTCTGATACGTTGACGTTCCATGCTGTCATTACTTTAAAGCGGCAGGGATCATGAAAACCATAATCCCTGCCAATTTTCCTTGCTTTTATATTTATACTTTATCTTTCCGCCTTGTCTGATGCGTCCTGCCTGTTTCTGTTTCTTTTACTATCTGTTCTTTCTGCCTGAGCCTGTCTCTAATACTCGTGAGAGCTGCCGTTTTTTCTCCGTAGATTTTCTCCCACTCTGCACAAGCCGCATGATAATCAAAATATTCTTTCTTGGCTGCATTAAATACCTATACATCAGACCGTTCCTTTTTCAGCTTATCACGCTTTTTCTCACGCTCAAAAACTGCCTTATTCTATTCATTGAGCCTGTCGTCATTCTATTTCAAGCGTGGATATTTTTCTGTGAGTATGAAAGGCTTTGGCTGCGGTGGTCTTTCTATTTCTATAAATGAATTTCTTCTCATAAATGCCTTTCTTCTTTCCTTTAGCAGATAACCTGACTCAGCCGCAGGCAGGATCTTCTGCAGAGTCATGTAGATGCTGCTGCGTATCTGCCCAAAAATGCAGCCGTTAGCAGCAACATCATCCATACGCCCCGCACTTTGAGGCGGCATGGATAAATACAGTCCGGCTTTTTCGGACTGTAAATCCACACTTGCGTAGATTTGCCCCCTGCAAGGGCGAAATCCCCTTGTTTTTACTGGGTTCTTGCTAACTTGGCAATATAATAACACGTTCCCCCCACTGCATCAGCAGCGCTGCACTCCCCGTCACAAACGGTGCCGCCATCGAAGTCCCGCTCTTTGCCCCATAGCCTCCTCCCGGCACCACCGACACAATTCCGACACCCGGAGCTGCCAGATCCGGCTTTACCTGATTCGTCTCCCTCGTATACCCCCTGCCGGAAAAGCCTGCGGCCTGATTTGTCCTGGAATTATAAGCTGCCACGGAAATCACTTTTTGTGCCGTAGACGGTATGGTCAGCGTCGTATTCTCAGTCGGATATAAAAATCCTGTGCCGCGGTTTAGAATACCGCCTCCCGGCAGCCACATGTCAAATTCTCCGTTTACAATTTTTCTTGGAATCAGGCGTATTTCCCATACGCCGCTGTCCAGGTAATCCCGTACCGGCAGAAATTCGATATAAATTTCCTGATAAGGACTGTAAGGACTTGGCTCCCCGTAATACAGTAAAATCTCTGTCTGCTGCAGCCGGAAACGCTGCGGCCCTAAAACCGACGCTATTGTACCCGCCGAAGCGCCGGATGGAGGCACGATCTGGATGTCAAATTCATCAGAGTATGACTTCCAGATCTGCAGGCTCAGCGATGTCTCATACGTACTGACCGCAAACTGTACTATATTGTCGTCATAGCCCGGCGGCATTACGACCCGCCCGGACGTGTGAATGCTTGCAATGCCTTCATTTCCGGTTCCGACAGCGATTACGTTTTTCCAATAACCGCTCAGGCTGTCTAAATATGTCTCAATCAGTGATGTGCCGCTGTGAGAACCGTAATTATTCCCAAAGCTCAGGTTCAGTGCCAACGGAAGGTTCAGCTGTCTCGCCTTCCGCACCATATAATCTACGGCCATCATCAGCTCTACCGTGCTTGGAAATCCTTCTTCCCTCGGCACCCCCAGCTTTACGACGATCAGATCGCTCTCATAGGCTACGCCGCGGTAACGTCCGCCGGAGGCCCTGCCGTTTCCCGCCATAATCCCCGCTACATGCGTCCCATGCCCGCTGCTGTCTCCGGTCAGCCTGACCAAAGACGGCTGAGCCTCCTCCTGCGGTGCCTGCAGTATCACTGCCTGCGGCGGCTCCTTTAACCCTTTATTGATCTGCTCTCTTGTAAATTCCACGCCGCGTCCATATCCCGCCGGAGGCTCCATGCCTCGTGACGCATCCGGCTCAAGCGTCTGATCCCAGATCGCCGCAATGCGGGTCGTCCCATCAGGACTGCAGAAGTCCATATGCCTCCAGTCGATCCCGCTGTCTGCCAGGCCGCACAAAATGCCCCTGCCGCTCAGTCCGGGATAAGAGTTCTGTACCGGCAGAATACAAGAGGCTCTGATTCCCTGGTCAACAGCGAAAAAGAGCCTCTTTGGTTTCTCAATGTATTCAATTTCCACCCTGTCTGTAAAAGACTGCATAAGCTCCTGCGGAAGCGTTACGACCGCATAGCCGTTTAACAGTTCTATAATTGTAATCTGCGGATACTGCTGCCGCAGCTGCTCCAAATCTGCAGAATAACGTACGATCAGCTCCCATGTATTCTTTTCACTGTCATATCCTGTCCGCAGATCAGCTGATTTTTCCAGCTCCCCTGCTGCTGCATCCAGCGCAAGGTTCAGCACGTTTTCACGTTTTGGATTTGTGCTCTCTGGCATATTCCTGCCCCATATATGTTTTTGATAATATATGAGCAGGCCTGCTCATATGTGCAGGCCTGCTCAAAACCTGCTGCTATAATCCCAGTGCGGTTAACGTCTTCTGGCCGATTAAACCGTCTGCCTTTAAATCGTTATCCTTTTGGAACTTCTTTAAAGCCTTTTTGGTCTTTGCACCCATAACGCCGTCTGCCGTACCGCAGTTGTAGCCATAACGGTTCAGCTTTTTCTGCACCTTTAAAACAGTGCTTCTGCTGAGCAGATCTGCATATGGACAGACGCCGCCCTCATGATGATGTGCGCCATATCCGCCGCAGTGATAATAGTAATCATCACTGCTGTATGGGCAGTAGCCGTTTGTATGCGTGTGTGCTGCATGCCCGCCGCAGTAATAATAACTCGTTCTGTAACCGCCGCAGTGTCCGCCGCCGTGATGTCCATGTGCATAGACATCTACAGCAGGTGTTAAAAATACTGCGCCGGCAAGTACAGCTGCCAGAATGCCGCATTTCATACGTCTCATTAATACTCATCCTCCTTTACTATTTTTTCTGATATTAATCTATCAGCTCCAGTGCCTCCTCATCAGCTACAACTACTACATCCGCATGCAGCTGTAAGATTGAGGCCGGCACGTGTGGAGTCACCGGACCGTACAGGGCCTCCTTCAAGGCCTGCGCTTTTGCCCTGCCGCTTGCAATCAGCAGAATTTTCTTAGCCTGCATAATATTTCGGATACCCATTGTATACGCATAACGTGGTACATCTGCCTCACTGGCAAAAAACCTCTTATTTGCCTCGATCGTGCTTGGCGTCAGCTCTACGCAGTGTGTCTCGCACTCGAATGCTTCTCCCGGCTCGTTGAATCCAATATGTCCATTATTGCCGATTCCCAAAAGCTGCAGGTCTACTCCCCCTGCCTTTTGAATAGTCTGGTTATAGTCGCTGCATGCCTTGCTGCTGTCTTCTTCCAGCCCGTTTGGAACAAATGTACGTGACTTATCTATATTTACATGATCAAATAAGTTGCTGTCCATAAATCTGCGGTAGCTCTGCTCATGATCCGGTGCAAGTCCTTTGTACTCGTCCAGATTGACAGAAGTTACCTTTGAAAAATCCAGCTCCTTATTGTTATACTGCTCTACCAGATGCTGATACAGGCCCACTGGAGAAGAACCGGTAGCAAGCCCCAGCACACAGTCCGGTTTCATTGTGATCTGAGCAGCTATCACCTGGGCAGCCTTTCGGCTCATATCCTGATAGTCTTTTGTTTTGTAAATTATCATATCTGCAATTCCTTTCCTATTCCAAAAAATTTTATATAAATGCCGTTTCTTCCAGTACTATTTGCCTGGCTACCTATAAGTATACAGCTTTTTCAAGAAAATACAATAGAATTATGCGAAAGAACATCCAAAAATTTTGTGCAATTTTGCTAAAACGAAATTAAAAATTTACACAAAGTGTCCAATAGCTGAAAAAACCTCAAAAGTACTTTCAGAACCTTCCAAATGGCTTGAATTTCCATTTGCAATGGTTATACTGTAAACACAAACCAAGGAGGTGATTACAAAATGAACCAACAAACAAACCAATGTAACCAAAAAATATCTCAGCTGAAAGGGAAACTGATCGTATCCTGTCAGGCGCTGCCGCACGAACCGCTCCATTCCTCTTTCATTATGGGAAGAATGGCACTGGCCGCCAGAGAAGGGGGTGCCTGCGGAATCCGTGCCAACACAAAAGAGGACATCAAAGAGATCCAGTCTCAGGTAGATCTTCCCATTATCGGCATTGTCAAAAGGGACTATCCTGACTGCAGCGTATACATTACGCCTACCATGAAAGAAATCGATGAGCTGATGGAGGTCAGGCCGGAGATCATCGCGCTGGATGCCACAGGAAGGCTGCGCCCGGACGGCGTAACGCTGGATGAATTTTTTGCACAGGCCAGGGAAAAATACCCTGACCAGCTGTGGATGGCAGACTGCTCCACCGTAGAAGAGGCCCTGCATGCAGACAGCCTGGGCTTTGATTTTATCGGCACTACCATGGTCGGATATACGGAAGAAAGCAGGGGACTTAAAATCGAGGCCGATGATTTCAAAATACTGCGCGAGATTATAAGCAGCGCTTCTCATCCGGTTATTGCAGAAGGAAATATCGACACTCCGCAGAAAGCAAAAAGGGTGGTCGAGCTTGGCGCATATTGTGTCGTCGTAGGCTCTATTATCACAAGGCCGCAGCTGATTACCCGTTCCTTTGCACAGGAACTGGAATCCTAAGACCACGGGCATTCAAACCAGTACTGCTAAACGCACTGATCCGCCGGATTATAAAAATTACAAGAAACAGAACGTGAACAATTACCAAAGAATCGAAAAGGAGAGGTATTATGAGAGATTTAGAAAAATACAAAGGCATTATTCCTGCATTTTATGCATGCTATGACAATGACGGAAATGTAAATCCAGACGGGGTATGTGCACTTACAAAATATTTTGTAGAAAAAGGAGTAAAAGGCGTATATGTCAACGGCTCTTCCGGCGAATGTATTTACCAGAGCGTAGAAGATAAAAAGATTATTTTGGAAAATGTAATGAAAGCCTCCGAAGGCCGCCTGACCGTTATTGCACACGTCGCATGCAATAACACGAGTGACAGCATGGAGCTTGCAAGACATGCACAGAGCCTTCATGCAGACGCAATCGCAGCCATCCCGCCGATTTATTTCCACCTGCCGGAATACGCGATTGCTGACTATTGGAATGACATCAGCTCCGCTGCACCAGACACTGACTTTGTCATATACAATATCCCGCAGCTGGCAGGCGTTGCCCTGACAATGAGCCTTTTTGCAAAAATGCGTGAAAATCCCCGCGTAATCGGCGTAAAAAATTCTTCCATGCCTGTACAGGATATCCAGATGTTTAAACAGGCAGCAGGCGAATCTTATATTATTTTTAACGGCCCGGATGAACAGTTTATCAGCGGCAGGGTAATCGGCGCTCAGGGTGCCATCGGCGGTACTTACGGCGTTATGCCGGAGCTGTTTTTGAAAATGGATGATTATGTAAAATCCGGCGAATTAGAAAAAGCACGTGAAATCCAGTATGCAGCAAATGAGATTATTTATAAAATGTGTTCCGCACATGGAAATATGTACGGCGTAATCAAAGCCATCTTAAAAATAAACGAAGGCCTGGAGCTGGGCGGCGTCAGAAAGCCTCTGGCCTCACTGGTCAAAGAAGATGAACCGATCGTAGCAGAAGCTGCCAGAATGATTCAGGCTGCAAAAGAAAAATTTTTGTAATAGCGGGAGGATAAGGTATGCAGGGGTTTACAACAATTGACTTAATTATATTAATCGTATATCTGGCCGCAGTACTGTTTGCAGGGCTTCATTTTGCAAAAAAAGAAATGAAGGGCAAGGAATATTTTAAAGGCGACGGCACCGTGCCGTGGTGGGTTACTTCCGTATCCATATTTGCCACCTTATTAAGCCCGATCTCATTTCTGTCGCTGGCAGGAAACTCTTATGCAGGCACATGGATCATGTGGTTTGCACAGCTTGGAATGCTTTTGGCAATTCCGTTTACAATCCGTTTTTTCCTGCCGATTTACAGTAAGCTCGGCATTGATACGGCTTACCACTATCTGGAGCTTCGTTTTAACAGCCGCGGACTGCGCGTGCTCGGTGCGGTTATGTTTATCATATACCAGATCGGCCGTATGTCAATCATTATGTATCTGCCATGTATGGTACTGGGCAACCTGACCGGAATCAATGTCAATCTCCTCATTGTCATAATGGGTGTGATCGCCATTATATATTCCTATACCGGAGGATTAAAGTCGGTGCTCTGGACAGATTTTATTCAAGGCTCTGTCCTGTTAGTCGGTGTCACAATTGCCCTGTTTTTTTTGGTCGCACATACGGACGGCGGATTTGGAGCACTTTTTGATGCCTTCCGAAACGACGGAAAATTCCTCGCACCAGACCAGCCGATTTTTGATATGAACCTGCTTAAAGACAGTGTCTTTTTATTGATTGTAGGTGCAGGCTTTAATACCATGGGCTCTTACGTATCCAGCCAGGACATCGTACAGAGATTTACCACTACGACCGACACTAAAAAACTGAACAAGATGATGCTTACAAACGGCGCATTATCCATCTTTATCGCAACCGTATTTTACCTGATCGGAACCGGACTGTATGTATTTTATCAGCAGAATGCACTGCCGCCTGCAGCCGCACAGGATCAGATCTTTGCCTCCTATATCGCCTTCGAGCTGCCTGTAGGCGTTACGGGACTGCTGCTTGCTGCGATCTATGCAGCTTCACAGTCTACGTTATCTACCGGATTAAACTCTGTTGCAGCCAGCTGGACGCTGGATATACAGGCCCGTATCAGCAAAAAAGAGCTGAGCATGGAAAAACAGACGAAAATCGGACAGTATGTATCCTTAGTCGTAGGTATCTTTGCCATTATCGTATCCATCGTCCTGGCCAACGGCGGCGTAAAATCTGCTTACGAATGGTTCAATGGATTTATGGGCTTAGTACTCGGCATACTGATCGGTACCTTTGTCCTGGGCGCATTTACCAAAATCGCTGATGCAGCCGGAGCTGCCATTGCATTTGCCGCTGCCTCAATCGTGATGGTAGGAATCAAATATTTTGCGCCTGCAGGATCTGTATCCATATGGTCTTACTCGATTATTTCAATCGCGGTATCACTGATTGTAGGCATTCCGGCCAGCATGATTTCCCGCCGCATAAAGGGAGACCATTCAAAACCAGCACCAAATACTACTATTTATGGCAGTTAAGCACACAGCCTCTTGGAACGGTTAAAATTCCAGGAGGCAGCTTACACAAAAGGAGGAGACTTATGATTTTTGGAAATATCCGCCATACAGATGAATTTTCATTTTTAGACGAAGCCGTAAAAGAATGCTTTGCATATGCAGCCGCCCATAATCTGGCACAGTATGAGCCGGGTGCCCACGAAATCGATGGAAAGCGCCTGTTTGTAAACATTGTCCGCTACACCACTACCACGGCAGAAAACCGCTTCTGGGAGGCGCACAGGGATTACTTAGACCTGCACCTTATGCTGCAGGGCACTGAGCAGATCGACCTCAATTTTATTGCAAATATGAAACAGAAAGAATATGAGCCTAAGGATGATTTTCTGCCTCTTGAGGGCGGCCGAAACAGCTCCGTCATCCTGCGCGAGGGCGACTTTTTGATCTGTTATCCAAATGACGCGCATCGTACGGCAGTACAGGCAGACGAGCCGGAAACAATTAAAAAAGCAATCTTTAAAATCTGCATAAACGAAAAAATCACGATAAGTTAAGGTAGCATACATGGAAAAATATGTTAGTATTGATATTGGAGGAACTGCCATCAAATATGGCTTAATCGATGCAGAAGGCACGATCCTATTCCGTGCCGAAATGCCGACCGAGGCATATAAAGGCGGGCCGTCCATTTTTGAAAAAACAATAAAAATTACCGAACAGTTCTGCCAGAAAGAATCCATTGCGGGCATATGCATATCAACCGCAGGCATGGTTGATACAAAGCAGGGCCTGATCCTGTATTCTGCGCCATTGATTCCAGAATATACCGGCACCCGGTTTAAGGAACCATTAGAGCAGCACTTCCAGATACCATGCGAGGTGGAAAATGACGTAAACTGTGCAGGCCTGTGTGAATATTTATCCGGGGCAGGCAGGGGCTGTGATCCAATGCTGATGCTGACAATCGGCACCGGCATCGGAGGCTGCATGGTTACAGGCGGCCATGTATTCCACGGATTTTCATACAGTGCCTGTGAGGTCGGCTATATGCACATGCGCGGGAGCGATTTTCAGACATTAGGCTCTGCCAGTGCGCTGACCAAAAAAACTGCTGAAAGAAAACAGGAACCGCTGGAAAACTGGAACGGATACCAGATCTTCACACACGCAAAGCAGGGGGATGCTGTCTGCATACAGGCTGTTGATGAAATGATCGATGTGCTCGGGCTCGGCATAGCCAACATCTGCTATGTGCTGAATCCTGAGATTGTCGTACTCGGCGGAGGCATTATGGCACAAGTTGACTATTTAGAGAATAAAATCCAAAAAGCAGTGGAATTATATTCTTTAAATAACACGGGTTTACGTACAAAAATAGCATTTGCAGAGTATAGAAATGACGCGGGAATGCTGGGCGCTTTCTATCATTTCAAAAACAGCCACTGACAAACGGAAAAGATTACTGTGTTAATACTGCACCAGCCGGCCTAAGAGGGTGATAAAATGGAATATTATATTAAATCAGTCGTGCCGATCATAGAAAAAAACTATGAGAAATTTACGGCTGTCGAGAAAAATATTGCTGACTTTTTTATCAATAATCAGGAAAAAGTGGATTTTTCCTCCAAAGCCATAGCTGACCGACTCTATGTATCGGAGGCTTCTCTATCCCGGTTTGCCCAAAAATGCGGATACCGGGGCTACCGGGAGTTTATGTATCAGTACGAGATGACCTTTGTGGCGATTGAAGATTCCATTACTGGAAATACCAGAATGGTACTAAACGCATATCAGGAGCTGCTGAACAAGACATACCGCCTTGTAAATGAGGAACAGATCGCCCGCATTGCGCACTATCTGGGCAGCGCCGAGCAGGTGCTTGCATGCGGGAGGGGCAGCTCCGGCCATGCGGCCGCTGAAATGGAAATGCGTTTTATGCGCATCGGCGTCAATATTGATTCCGAAAGAGATAACGACCTGATCCGCATGCGTGCTATTTTCCAGAGCAGGCAGAGCCTGATTTTCGGCATCACAATCAGCGGTGAATCCGATGATGTCGTATACCTGCTGCGGGAGGGGCATAAGCGCGGGGCAAAGACCATACTGATCACCGCCAAAAGCGATGACAGGTTCTACGAATTCTGTACTGAAGTCGTGCAGATTCCTTCGCTCCAGCATCTAAACCAGGGACATTTCATTTCGCCGCAGTTTCCGATACTGCTGGTACTGGATATTATCTATTCATGCTATGCAGAACTGGACAAGCGGACAAAAGACAGCCTGCATCACAATACATTAAAAGCTCTGGCAGAACGGAACCGGTAAAAAGGAGGAAATCCATGATCATTAAAAACGTAAAAGCTTACACAGAGGATAAGGTCTTTCATGAAAAAGACATCCACATCGAAAACGGCCTATTTTGTACCCAGTCATCAGAACCAGAATTTATAGACGGGAACGGCTGCTATGCCATTCCCGGCCTTATTGACCTGCATTTTCACGGCTGCGGCGGATATGACTTCTGTGACGGCACCTTCGAAGCGCTTGATCAGATCGCACAATTAGAAGCTGCTGCCGGCATTACCGGCATCTGTCCTGCCACAATGACGCTCCCATGCGACGAGCTTATTCAGATCCTTCATAATGCAGCCGAATACAAAAAAAAGATGTCCGCTGATTCCAGCAGGGCATCCGGGCATAAAAAAGGCGCCGACCTGATCGGCATCAATATGGAGGGGCCTTTTATCAGCAGTGCCAAAAAGGGCGCACAGGACGCAAAGCATATCCTCCCATGTGACGCCGAAACAGCCAGACAGTTTTTAAAAGCTTCCGACGGGCTTGTCAAATTTATCGGCATTGCGCCGGAATCCAATCCAGACTATCCAGCCTTTATCCAGCAGCTGAAGGACGAAGTCAATATTTCACTGGCACATACAAATGCGGACTACGATACTGCCATGAAAGCATTTGAGGCGGGCGCAGACCATGCCGTGCATCTGTACAACGCAATGCCGCCTTTTACCCACAGGCAGCCCGGCGTCATAGGCGCAGTCGCAGACAGCCCGCATGTATACGCAGAATTAATCTGTGACGGCGTGCATATCCATCCAAGCGTTGTGCGCGCGACATTCCGCATGCTCGGCGCAGACCGGATTGTATTTATCAGCGACAGCATGCGCGCTGCCGGCATGCCGAACGGACGCTACACCCTGGGCGGCTTAGATGTCAATGTAGAAGGCAAGCGGGCAACGCTCGTTTCCGACGGCTCGCTGGCAGGCTCAGCTTCAAGCCTGATGGAATGCCTGCGCACAGCCGTAACGCTGATGGACATACCGCTGGAAACAGCCGTTGCCTGCGCAACCGTCAATCCGGCAAAATGTCTGGGCGTTTATGATACAAGAGGCTCTATTACCGCCGGTAAAAAGGCAGACCTGATATTATTAGACCAGTCCCTGCAGATACAGGCAGTCATCAAAGACGGCGTATGCATCCGTTAAACATTTTTTTCTAAAAAATTATCCCAAATTTATGAAGCATTCCCACAGGACATAATACAGCGGGCTATGTTCATTAAATTTGGGATAAATGATCCGATATTATCCTGTTACTTTAATTTTACAAGCTTTTTTCCTTTGTAAATCAGCGGAACCCAGTAGCCTGATTTCATGCGTCCCCACACATTCTGCCCGACATCCTTTACTTCCATCAGCCGGAACGTTTTTCCTCTTTTGAATACGGCCAGTCCGCGCTTTTTTCTGCACTTCTTTTTCAGCTCGCTGGAAAGCGTATTGTAATCCACCCTGTTTGTGCGTTTTGCCCCGGCGCTGTCTCTTAGATAGCAGGCATAGGCGGCAGCGTAGGTCTGATCCGTCTGAAACATCTTCTGGTCTTTCCTTAACCGGTTTTTAAACTTTGTCCATGCTGCATTGTCCATCAGATATACCGGACAGTGCTTTCCAGTTACGTCAAAATGCCGTACGACATGATCGATGTCAATATGATAACGTTCCATCAGCTTTCGGCACAGTGCAGCGGCGTTTGCCAGAGTCTTTTCCGTCGCCTGGTATTTTCCATCCCGTTTTGTATCACACATCTCTATGCTGAGGCTGTTGGCATTTGTCACGATACCATAAAACCTGCCGCCTCCGGTCGCCGCCGTATCTGTATATTTCTTTCCGCCGACCGCATATGCGATAAAATGATCCGGCACAGACTGCGTTACACTGTCATCATCTACAAAATAATGCGCCGATGATGCGGGCTTGTGTGCTGTCTGAAAATATCTGGCATTGGATTCATCATGGTCGCCGTCATTGGCCGTATAATGAATCACTATATACCGGATCGCAGAATACGGCCTTGTGCCGCCAAAATTATCCTTGTGCGCGATCATTGTCTGAAACTTATATTCCGCCATCTGCGTATCCCCTTTCCCATAATCCGGTTTCGGACAGATACCCGCAGCTTTGGCGGAATGATCTGTGCATTCTATAAGAAAATTTCATAAAATAATATCTCCATTTTAATCCCTTCTCCCTATTATATGCACAGCTTGCAGATCTGTGTAATATGCAGGACGGCCCTTTCTGCCTACCGGCAGTATTTAAAGATGCAGCACCCGCTCCTTTATTTCCTGCGTACGCCCCTGATTCCAAAACTGCGTCCCGATATAGCCGCAGGTACGCCTTGCCACAAACAGTTCATCCTGATCCCTTGAGCCGCAGGACGGGCATTCCCATACCAGTTTTCCGTCGTCGTCTGTCTCAATACGGATTTCGCCTTCAAAACCGCACCTGCCGCAGTAATCGCTTTTGGTATTCAGCTCAGCATAAACGATGTTTTCATAAATAAATTTCATCACAGACAGCACCGCCTGCGTATTATCCTGTAGATTCGGAACTTCTACATAGCTGATGGCACCGCCCGGAGACAGCCTCTGAAAATCAGCCTCAAACTTCAGCTTGTCAAATGCGCTGATCAGCTCTGTCACATGTACATGATAGCTGTTTGTAATATAATTTTTATCTGTCACTCCCGGAATAATTCCAAACCGCTTCTGTAAGCATTTTGCAAATTTATATGTCGTAGATTCCATCGGCGTTCCATATACAGAATAGCTGATATGCTCTGCTTCTTTCCACTCCGCGCACTTATCATTCAGCCTCTGCATGACCTTCAGCGAAAATTCCCTGCCTTCTGAAGAGGTATGCGTCCTTCCGATCATGCGTACGCACATCTCACACAGCCCGGCATATCCGAGTGAGATCGTAGAATAGCCGTCATATAACAGACGGTCTATTTTTTCCCCTTTGCCCAGCCTTGCAAGGGCGCCATGCTGCCACAAAATAGGCGCTACATCCGATGTGGTGCCAAGCAGGCGCTCATGGCGGCAGCGCAGTGCCCGGTGGCACAGTTCCAGGCGTTCTTCCAATATTTCCCAGAACTGCTCCATATCTCCGTGCGCAGAGCATGCGACATCGACCAGATTGATCGTTACGACACCCTGATTAAACCTGCCATAATACTTTCTGGACCCATCCGGATTGCGCTGGCCGTCCTCTACGGTCGGGAACGAACGGCAGCCCATGCATGGATATACATCTCCTTTTTTCAGCGACCGCATAACTTTTGCCGAAATATAATCCGGCACCATGCGCTTTGCCGTACATTTTGCCGCAAGCTCGGTAAGGTACCAGTATCTGGAGCCTTCACAAATATTGTCCTCATCCAGCACATAGATTAATTTTGGAAATGCAGGCGTAATCCAGATCCCTTTTTCATTTTTTACGCCCTGCATGCGCTGATAGAGCACTTCTTCAATAAGCATGGCAAGGTCGTCGCGCAGCTGTCCCTGCGGCACCTCATCCAGATACATAAACATGGTGACAAACGGAGACTGCCCGTTACAGGTCATCAGCGTAATCAGCTGGTACTGTATTGTCTGAATGCCGTTTTTAACCTCAGTCTGAAGGCGGCTTTTTACTACCTGATCTATAATGGACTGGTCAAGAGAATCGCCGCAGGCAGTCCGTTCTTCGATCACCATGCTGCGGATCTTCTGCCTGCTGACATCCACAAACGGAGCCAGATGTGAGAGGGTAAAAGTCTGCCCTCCGTACTGGTTGCTTGCTACCTGTGCCACAATCTGCGTCGTAACATTGCAGGCCGTAAAAAAACTGTGCGGCTTTTCGATCATAGTCTGGCTGATGACCGTGCCGTTTTGAAGCATATCCTCCAGATTGATCAGATCACAGTTGTGCTCCTTCTGCGCAAAATAATCAGAATCGTGAAAATGAATAATGCCTTCCTCATGAGCCTTAACGATCTCCTCCGGCAGCAGGACGCGCATGGATAGATCCTTGCTCACCTCTCCTGCCATATAATCACGCTGGGTAGAATTAATAACCGGATTTTTATTGGAATTTTCCTGATTGACCGTTTCGTTGATATGATCGATCAGGGCGAGGATTCCATTATCCGTCGTATTCGATTTTCGTGTCAGCTCACGCTTATAGCGGTACCGCACGTATTTTTGTGCCACTTCATATCCGCGCATTTCCATAATGCCGGTTTCTACAAGATCTTGTATATCCTCCACATGGGCAATATGCGGCATCAGCTCAATTTTTCCTGCAACATTATCCGCAATTGCCTGAATCTGATACTCATTCAGCCTGTAAAGCGGCCCGATCTCCATATTTGCCGCAGAAACAGCATTTATAATCTTACTTAAATCAAATGGTACTTCTTCCCCATTTCTTTTGATTACCTTCATATTGTCTTCTCCTTTACAACAGTCGAAACGACCATTCTGACTTCTCTATTGCCTGTATTATATTACCGGTATCTGCCTCATTTTTGAAACAGTTCCATTTCCTGCATCCAGCTGCAGCATTCAGCTATTATAATACGTGCCAGCCAGAATGTCAATATATAGTGTTTAATTCTAATACATAATACTATATGTATGTATACAATTTTCTTTTATACCAGCTTTTCATAAAGGGTTGACATCGAACATACATTCTGCTATAATGCATTTATCCTAAAAAAAGAAGAGGCAGCCCGCATGTCACAGACCAAACATACTTATATTGCGATTGACTTAAAATCCTTCTACGCCTCTGTAGAATGCAGGGAGCGCGGCCTCGACCCGCTTACGGCCAATCTGGTTGTTGCCGATGCAGGCCGCACCGAAAAGACGATCTGCCTTGCAGTATCGCCGTCCCTAAAAGCATACGGCATACCCGGACGGGCAAGGCTGTTTGAGGTCATACAGGCCATTCAGGCCGTAAATGCCGAGCGTCTTTTAAAAGCACCCGGCCATACATTTATCGGTGAATCCTGCGATGACCTCGAGCTGAAGCATTCACCGGCCCTTGCAGTATCGTATATCACAGCGCCTCCCCGGATGGCACACTATATCGAATACAGTACAAAGATTTATAAAATTTACCTAAAGTATATAGCTCCCGAAGATATCCACGTATATTCCATTGACGAAGTATTTATCGACGCTGCACATTATTTAAGCACCTATCAGCTGTCCGCCCGGCAGCTTGCCAGAAAGCTGATTCTGGAAGTGCTGTCCGGCACCGGCATCACGGCGACGGCAGGCATCGGCACAAACCTCTACCTGTGCAAAATCGCCATGGATATCGGTGCAAAGCATATCACCCCGGACAAAGACGGCGTAAGGATTGCCGAACTGGACGAAATGTCCTACCGCAGGCTGCTCTGGGATCATCGCCCCCTGACTGATTTCTGGCGCATAGGCAGAGGATATGCCAAAAAATTAGAATCAGCCGGACTCTATACTATGGGCGATATCGCCAGATGCTCACTCGGGAAACCAGAGGATTATTATAACGAAGACCTGCTCTACAAAATGTTCGGCATCAATGCAGAACTGCTGATTGACCACGCATGGGGCTTTGAACCATGCACCATTGCTGATATCAAGGCTTATAAGCCGGAAACAAACAGCCTCTGCTCCGGCCAGGTGCTGCAGCGCCCTTATCATTTTTCTGAAGGCAGGCTCGTTGTACGTGAAATGGCTGACTTGATGGCTCTCGACCTCGTAGACAGGCAGCTTGTTACTGACCAGATCGTACTCTATATCGGCTACGATAAGGAAAGCCTGTCAGACCCCGAAATACGCAGGCTCTACCGGGGGCCTGTCACAACAGACTATTATGGCCGCAGCGTGCCAAAGCATGCACACGGCTCTTTCAGCCTCGATCACGCCACATCATCCTCCAGGCTGCTTATGGAAACAGCCGTTTTATTGTACGAACAGATCACAGACAAAAATCTGCTGATACGCAGAGTATCCCTGACGGCCAATCATGTCATCCATGAAGCTGCTGCCGCTGCAAAAAACACCTCTTACCAGCAGCTTGACTTATTTACAGACTACGAAGCTGCCGCAGAAAAAGACGCCGCAGAAAAAGCCGTCTTAGAACGCGAAAAAAACATGCAGCTGGCTGTTTTGAGCCTAAAAAAGAAGTTTGGCAAAAATGCTGTTTTAAAGGGCATGAACCTAGAGGAGGCTTCGACCGGAATACTGCGCAACCAGCAGATCGGAGGACATAAAGCTTAACAAATATTTAGGAAGGTGAGCCTATGGCAGTATATTTAAATACCAATACCGCATACAAAGATTTTGAAATGCTCCGCAGCGATAAATATTTTATTGATAAATCCAGTATCATTGAAAAAATTAATGAACGCATCCACACGAAAAACAGATATCTGTGCGTCACAAAACCGCGCAGATTCGGCAAAACATCTATACTAAACATGCTTGGAGCATTTTATGGAAAAGCCTGCACATCAAAAACACTCTTTTACGGCCTTAATATAGCAAAAAACAAAACGTGTGAGTCCAGACAAAACCAGTATCCCATCATCCATATAAGACTCAACCGTCTGCCGGAAGACGGAAACACCTATGCAGATTATCAGGCATTGATAAGAGACACCCTCTTTGATGATCTGTCAGAAGCCTATCCACACCTTGCAGTAAAAAATTACCGCAAAATTTCAGACCTGCTGGCTGCAGCTGGTGATGAATTTATTTTTCTTATTGATGAATGGGATTTTATTTTCAGCCACAGCCTGTACAAAGAACACCAGAGCGAATTTTTAGAATTTTTAAGAGAACTGTTAAAAGACCAGCCATACGTAGCTCTTGCCTACATGACCGGAGTACTTCCAATTCACCAATACAGTACAGGCTCAGCATTAAACATGTTCGATGAATATACCATGCTTAACGACTTCCTTTTTCATGAATATTTTGGATTTACCCAGCAGGAAGTGTCAATGCTCTGCCAGAGACAGTCAAAACTGACGGCAGCGCAGATCGCAGAATGGTACAATGGATACATTACCGGCGAAGGGACAAAAATATACAATCCCCGCTCGGTAGTACTGGCTTTGATCAATGGAAAATGCCAGAGCTATTGGACAAGAACTGGAAAAATGGATGAAGTTCTATTCTTCCTAAAATACAATATCGCAGAAGTCCGCGATGATGTGATCAAAATGGTCAACCACATCCCTGTTCAAATTGAAATCAAAAAGGAATATACTGCAGGCCAGAAAAGCCCGGCAAACCGAAAAGAGATTTATGCCGCAATGATTGTCTTCGGACTGCTTTCTTATTTTGAGGGAGAACTGCGCATTCCAGACTTAGAGCTTATGATTGAGTTTGAGCATGCTTTGGAAGATGACGACTTTGAATATGCTGCCCGCCTTGTCAAGAATTCCAAGGAAGTGCTGAATGCTACGCTTGATAAAAAAGAAGAGGCTGTTACCTCTTACCTGCACAATATCCATAATAGTGAAATACCAATACTAAAATACAATGATGAAAACAGCCTGTCTTGTGTAGTTACTCTTGCCTATCTTTTAGCAAGAAACTGCTATAGAATAGAACGGGAAGAAAAAAGCGGAAAAGGTTATGCCGACTTTATTTTTTATCCAAGGAGAAAAAATCTGCCCGGCATTGTCTTAGAACTGAAAGCCGACAGTACACCATTAGATGCTGTCAGACAGATTAAGGAAAGAGAATATTGTGAAAAGCTGAAAAAAGAGCAGGTTAAGCGTATTCTCATAGCAGGAATAAATTATAATACAACAACGAAAGAACACAGCTGCGTAATCGAAGAACTATAAAAATTATCCTGCCAAGAAAGGAGCTCCCATTGCACAGCCCCCATAAAAAAACATATGACGATATCATACATCTCCCGCGCCATGTATCTAAGACGCATCCGCACATGCCGATCGCTGACCGCGCCGCCCAGTTTTCACCTTTTGCGGCCCTGACCGGACATCATGAAGCAATCAAAGAAGCCGGCCGTATGACGTCCCAAAAAATATCTCTGGACGAAAACGCCAAAAGCATTTTAGATCAAAAACTGCAGATGATCTTAGAGCGTCCCTCGCAGGAAATAACACTCACTTATTTCCTCCCAGATCCGCAGAAGGACGGCGGTGCCTATATTGATTATACCGGGGTAATAAAAAAAGCCGATACGCAGAAGCGGCTTCTGATTATGGAAGACCATACTGCCATACCGATCGATGATATTATAGATCTGCGCGGACAGCTTCTTTCTTGAAACGTCCGCGCAGCAGTAGAAAAACTATAGCAGCGGTGCAGCAACCTTCGCCAGAAACCCGGTTATCTTCACTTTCCATGCTTCGTTTTTAATTGTTTCCGGTGTTGCTTTTCTGCACCGGCTCAGAGTATCTTGAAAATCTTCTTCTATATTGGCAATGCATTCTGTCCCATGCATATAAGTTGCACACTCAAAGTGATGATACAGGCTGCGGTAATCCAGATTGATCGTACCTACTACCGCCTCCCTGCTGTCACAGACAAACACCTTTGCATGTACAAATCCCGGCGTATACTCATAGATTTCCACACCGGAGGCCATTAATGAGGCATAATGTGTCTTCGCCAGCGTATATGGTATAAATTTATCTGGAATGCCCGGCAGGATCAATTGGACTTCTACGCCACGCTCCGCCGCATATTTCAGCGCCGTTTCCATCTCACCGTCCAGGATCAGATACGGCGACATAATGTGGACATACTTTCTTGCCCTGTTTAAAAGATCCATATATACGCGCTCACCCAGCCGGTCGCTGTCCAATGGACAGTCTCCATAAGGAATGACATAGCCTTTTGCTGCATTTACAGGCATAACAGGATACTTTAAGAAATGATCGATTTCATGATCAGCCTGATCCATGCTCCACATCTGCAGAAACATTACCGTAAAGCTCTTTACAGCCTCGCCCTTTAACATAACTGCAGTATCTTTCCAGTGTCCAAATCTTTCAATCTGGTTGATATATTCATCTGCCAGGTTAATGCCCCCGTTAAATGCTGTATGACCGTCTATGACCAGTATTTTCCGATGATCCCTATAATTGTAATGTGTAGAGATAAACGGTGCTGCTGGTGCAAATACTTTACACTTAATGCCGAAATCTGCCAGCCTTTTTGGATAATCATGCGGCAGAAGCGAGAACTCACATGTCCCGTCATACAATACGCGCACATCCAGGCCAAGTTTTGCCTTGTGTGCCAGAATCTCTAAAATCTGCCCCCACATAGTCCCTTCATCAATAATAAAATATTCCAGGAAAATAAAATGCTCTGCCTCCAGCAGCTGGCGCAGCAGCTCAGCAAATTTATCCTCACCGGAAGGGAAATATGTCACAGCCGTTTTTCCATAAATTGGATGGCAGCCGCATTTTGCTATATAATGAGCTAGTGACGCAGCGCCAGGATCTTCTTTTTCCAGACTCTGCATATTTTCTTCTGACTGTGCAATGCTGTCTTTCGTCTCAAAAATCAGCTGGCTGAACCGTGCTTTCAGCGCTCTGTGCCCTATATCGCTCTGTGTGTACAAAAACAGCAGTGAGCCGAATACCGGAACCATAGTCATTACAACCAGCCAGGTAATCTTTGCCGTCGGATTCATCTGCTCATTTAACAGATACAAAACCATAGCAATCGTAAACAAAACCGTTCCGCCATATACATGAGGCAGAATTTCCCCAAATCGGAGAAACATACTGAATAAAACCCAGGCCTGAACTAATATTAAAAGAATCATCAGTCCCATCCGGCTGAAAATAACCCGTGAAATTCCTTTTTTACCTTTTTTTAATAACCGCAGTCCTCTCATGCGGTTTTTCTCTGATATCATATGAGCCTTTTCTCTCTTATTTTTTCTTCATAAACATAAATGTAAACATACCTGATCAGGCTTTATGAACGCTGCTGCGCCCCGGACGTTACATCACCTGTCTCACCATGTCCATACGCTTCAAACTGCCTTCCCGGCCCGCCGCACACCGGACAGCGGTCAGGTACCGCTTCCCCGCTCATAACATGCCCGCAGATCGGGCATACATAGATAACCCCTTCATCAAAGTGTTCCAGATCTGCTGCCTTCTTCAATAAAGAAGCATGCTCTTTTTCTGCAGTCGCCGCTCCGGCATAAGCCTGTGCAGCCAGCGGGCTCTGATGCTCTTTTGCATACTCTTCGATCATTTTATACAGCCGCTCATACTCAAATTCTTCTCCCGGCACATAAGTGCCCGCAGCTTCGCGGAACGCAGCCGGATGCTCCAGTATCGAATAAAAATTTCTGGCGTGATAATACTCAGAAGCAGCCAGTGCCCGAAACAAATCCGCAATCTTATCCATTCCCCTGCGCTCTGCCCGGTCTGCCGACATCAGGTATTTCAAATGTGCCATCAGCTCTCCCTGCACTGTTTCCTGCAGCTTCTGCTTTAAGATGGCATCTTTTGACTCCCGCACATAACAGTCATCCGAAAGGTCACTGATCTGGTATCTCAGCGCTCCGTTTTCTTCATAAAAATGCACGATATGGTGCTCTACATCCCATGAACGAATCTCCTTGGATACATCTTCAATCATAGCACCCGCGCCGCCTGTGCAGATCAGCGGAATGCCGTCCACCTCATCTACAAATCTCGAATGCACATGTCCGCAGAGCAGGTATTTTACCTTATCCTTCCACGGCGCATAAGCCTTCTGCAGGCGCAGAAACTCATCGTCTGATACACAGTTTTTTATAAAATGATTTGGCACCGGAATATGAAATGCTATAATCACCTGCGTAGCTTCTTCCATCGAAAGCACCTGCGACAGCAGTGTAAGCCCTTCTTCATCAAAAGTACGCATTGCATTATCCAGCACAACGACAGCAAATTTCTCTGCCAGCAGCGCATAATTTTTCAATCCAAAATACTCCGAATACTCTCCCGTATCATGATTGCCCCTGAGAGAATAGACATCATTTCCTGCCAGTATTTCTGTCATATCCTGAATTGTCTGATAATAACGCCTTGTTCCTGCCGGCACGAGATCGCCTACAATCAGCGTAATATCATCCCTGCTGCTTTCTTCGAGCGCACCCGCGTAAACCTTCATATTATAAGTGCCAAGCCCTTCACATCCGGGATCTCCGACCACTCCGATGGAATGTACATCCGAAAGCCTTACGATCTGCTGTGTTACTTTTATCATCTTCTTTTTATCCATAAGATATCCAACCTTGTCCCTTTTCCCTGTAAAAATTTTCCTGCAGATTACCTGCGGATCGATTAACAGTCATTTTATCATAAGATAACCTATACCTCAAGAGGTGTTCGATTAATTTAGAATTCGGCAGCCATTCAGATAGTCCTGGATCATGGCTGCCGAAGCATTACATTCCTTATTTTCAGATTCAATTCTTATCCTTGAGCAGCTGCAGGCCTAAAATAATTACGCCTCCGACTGCAAAAAACAAAATATTAAATGTACCAAACGTCATCGCCTGCTGCGGGACATCCAACGTCTCCGGCCCTTTGATCACTGCATAAATCGAACCGAGCATCAGCCCTACAATCAGATAGATCGTCTGTGCCCTAAACCGCTCCAATGCCCTGCGGATAATTTTTACTACGCTGAAGATCCCGGCCAGTATACCACATCCAAACATAAACACAGTCGGAAACGCAGCAAAGTCAAAATGCAGTATATCTTTGATTGCGGTAATAACCGGCAGATAAATTCCCATAATCAGCAGCAGCGTAGAGCCGGATATCCCAGGCAGCACCATCGCTGATATAGCTATAGCACCCGCAATAAACACATAGATGCCAAGCTGTACGTTAAAATGCTCCAGACTCATGCTGTTCCCGCCGGATACCGGATTAAAATAAGTAATCGCACATACGACTGCCGCTCCGATCAATACAAAAAATGCCGCTTTGGCATGTGACTGCAGCACATCTTTTTCTTCCTTTACTACAATCGGAATTGCAAATAAAATAAATCCGATAAACATAGAACTAATTGCATAAATATGGGCTTCAAATACACTTGTCAGAATCAGAATAGCCAATACCATGCCGCATGCCCATCCGATTCCCAGTTTTATCAGAAAAATAAGTGCATTTTTCTTCTGCTCTAAGCTGCCGCGGATCAAATCATCAATAGAACTGATAAACTGATCATAAAATCCAAGCAGGAAAGCAATTGTTCCTCCCGATACCCCCGGCACGCTGTCTGCCAATGCCATGCAAAATCCCCTGATAAACTGTATAATATACATCCTCTCTTAACCTCGCTTTTTTTGATTTCTGCCGCTTATGCCGCCGGACGCTCTTTTTCCTTCCTTTTACTGCTGCCGCTTATGCCGCCGGACTCTCTTTTTCTTCTTTTCGCCGCCAGACGCTCTTTTTTCTTTCTTACGCTGCTGCTGTTTATGCCGCTTCCTCTCTGCCGCTTTTCCCTCCCGGCTTATGCTTATAACTTCTCGGAATCTTCAGCCCTTATTTCATGGGGCTTTCAGCACCTATTTTTCAAAAATCACCTACTTTTTTCTCAAAAACACTTGACAAACCAGTCAAAAAATGCGGCGCTTCGCGCCCTTGATCAAAAAGTACATTTTTTGATTGGAGGCGATTTTTGATGTTACCTTGTAACCCTAGCGGTCATGCCGCCTTTCAGGATACTTTCGTATCCCAGTTCCTTAAATTTTATGCTTACTGCTGCGGAGGCATCTGCTTATCGTTTTATGTAATTATGCAGAAATTCCAGCAGTGCATCCATCTCGTCATCCGTCCCGATCGTAATCCGCAGATAATTATCGATCCGCGGCTTATTGAAATAACGCACATAAATATTTTCCTGTTTCAGCGCTTCAAACAGCTGAGCTGCCGGAAAATCCGGATGTGTCACAAACAGGAAATTGCTCATACTATCGCCAAAGACAAAGCCCAGGCTGCGGAACTCCTCTTTCATCCGTTCCCTCGTTGTTACAATTTTATGGATCGTCTCACGAAAATATGCATCGTCCTCTACTGCTGCCGTTCCGAGCGCAAGCGCAAGATGATTCATCGTATAGGAATTAAACGAATACTTCACGTCATTCAGATAACGGATCAGCTCCCTGCTCCCAAAGGCATGTCCGATGCGCATGCCTGCCAGGGAACGGGACTTTGAAAATGTCTGGACAATCAGCAGGTTTTCATATTTATTCAGCAGCGGCAGCGCTGACTTTCCGCCAAAATCAATATAGGCTTCGTCAATAATAACGATCACGTCCTGATTGTGGCATAAAATATCTTCAATATCCTCAAGACTTTCCAGCTCACCCGTCGGCGCATTTGGGTTTGGAAAAATCACCCCGCCGTTTTCCTCATAATAGTCTTCCCGCCGTATCCGAAAATCATCATCCAGCGGAACCGGCTTATACGGAATATGGAGCATCTGCGCCCACACATCATAAAAAGAATACGTAATATCTGGAAAGAGAATCGGTTTCAAAGAATTAAAAAATGTTAAAAATGCCATAGCAAGCACATCATCCGAGCCCACTCCGACAAAGATCTGCTCTGCATCAATTTTATAATGCTCCGCCAGCGCATCAATCAATATTTTCGACGAAGGGTCTGGATAAAGCCTTAGCGTATCTGTATCAAACGTATATAAATTCTCCATCACACCCGGCGCGGGCGGATAAGGATTTTCATTTGTATTCAGCTTGATCATATGTGGCTGGTCCGGCTGCTCTCCCGGCACATACGGAACAACTTTCCGCACATTATTTTCCCATAATTTCATTTTTTCATTCCTCTTTCTTCCATAATTAAAGACTGCCCTTTCCCCTGCGCCCTTTTCAGCCGGCATCTATCCCCAGCTTTTATCTCCCTCACAAAATGCTGCAAATTCCAGACATGTATCGCCTATGCGTATTGTCTGCCTGCTTTTAATTTCTCGTATATTAGCTGCGGGCTGTCCATCTATATAAGAAATATAATCAGCATTTGGAAATAAATAAAATACATTTTTCCTTTCGTCATAAAATACTGCACAATGTTCTGCCGCAGATACGCACTCGTCTTTTAGGATAATATCACATTCTGCAGCATCCCTGCCAATGCGGTTAAAACCCGCGTGCAGAGAAAAGTCCTTCCCATAATCCCTTCCTTTTGTGCAGACCAGCCACCCCACTGTACAGCATGCTTTCTGCCGGTTCTGTTCAAACAATGCGGCTGCCGGAGCATCTATGGCATCTGCCTGCTTTTGTGCCGCATGTTCTTCCCTGGCATCTTTCTGCTTTTGTGCCGCATGTCCTTCCCTGGCATCTTTCTGCTTTTGTACCGTATGTTTTTCTTCAGCAGCCGCCTGCTTTTGTGCCGCACGTTCTTCCCTGACATCTTTCTGCTTTTGTGCCGCACGTTCTTCCCTGGCATCTTTCTGCTTTTGTGCCGCACGTTCTTCCCTGGCATCTTTCTGCTTTTGTGC
>CAJUHV010000050.1:0-1444 GCA_910586445.1 uncultured Eubacterium sp. | reverse complement strand
CGTATGTTTTTCTTCTGATATGATCACTGTAAGATCTTCTTCGGCATCCGCCTGCTCCTTTGCCGTGCATTCCTCTTCCAATATGATCACCGTAAGATCTTCTTCGGCATCTATCTGCTTTTGCGCAGCCTGCTGCTGTACAGACGGCGCCTGTGGAGCATCTACGATTTCCCTCCCAAACTCCAAGGAATTCTGCCGGATAAAATCAGCTATATAACTTCCTGCATGCTGCATATACTGATCCTCACCGTCAGACAAGCCGCCCATGCCTGAGGACTCTGCCATCTTCGAGCAGTGTGGGCATTCACTATATATTTCATTATCATAAAAATGCTTCATACTGCATTGTACAACTGCCATATAACTTCCTTGCCCCCTTTAATCTAAAAAGACTGCAACTGCGGAATAATTATCCATACTGTTTCCTGTTCCATATTTTAATATATCCTTTTCCATGCGCTGCAGCCACTCCGCGGGTGATTTTGACCTTTTTAATGCGGACTGCATCGCCCTGTCCTGTATCCATTCCCAAAATCCATCCGAACAAAGCAAAAATGCCTCCCCGCCAGACCTCTCTAATGGCCCTGACAGCTCATACCTGGGCTGATCCCATTCTGTCCCCATTACCCGAAGCAGACGGCTGCGGTCGGCATGTCCCCGTATTTCTTTTTCTTTTATCTTTCCTGCTGCTGCAAGCATCTGGGGCACGCTATGGTCAAGCGTCCTTGCTCTGGCTTTTTTGTTTTTATAATAATACAGTCTGGAGTCTCCAATATGCCCCCATCGGGCAAGCCGGCTGTCTGCAAGCAGAATCACAAGCGTTGTCTTTAGATCAAAAAACCTCCCCTGCTCCTTCTGCTTCTGCAGCAGACACGCCTGTGCCCCTTCAAAGCATCTTTTCAGATACTGCTCCGTCACTTCTCCGTTTAATATAAAATCATTTAATATGTACTCGACGGCAAGGCGGGAGGCTTCATCTCCTCCTCCATGTCCGCCGAGACCATCAGCAAGCACAAAGCAGTACGCACTGCCCCTGCTTTGTATGCCCACATAGTCTTCATTGCGTGCTCTCTCCCCAGATTTTGAAAGAACCTCAAAGCTAAGCATGTTCCCCTCTCTCGCTTCATTGTCTCGCTGTTATCATATATTTATCCTGATCAATCTGATCAATATTTATCCTGACTTAATATTTATCCTGATTAATATTTATCCCAATAGAATTTCTATATTAACGAAATATTCATCTTGATCAAGTATCTACTCAAATACCGTTATCGTTCCATCCGGTGTTATGCTGATATCTGCATCATCTCCATTTGAACCGCCTGCCGGAGGCGTCGGACGGCCGGATGAATTATTATTTGACGTTCCGCCGCCTGCGGAGCTGCCATTTGACGTTCCGCCGCCTGCGGAGCTGCCATTTGACGTTCCGCCGCCTGCGGAG
>CAJUHV010000049.1 GCA_910586445.1 uncultured Eubacterium sp. | reverse complement strand
TCCCAACATGTCTACAATCAATTGTCTTAATCCATCAAAGTCCATTGCAATATACTAACCATCGTATGTTCTCGGAAATTATTCAGAGCCGACTGTGTGCCGTACTTTTTAATTGGCAAAATTCCAGTAATATATGCAAGTTTTAAAAATGCCCCCGATGGAGTGCCTTTAAACAACCCTCTTAACAGATTAATATATTCTTTTTGAAGATTCTCATTATTCTTGTCCTCCCGAAACAGGCAATCCCACTCATCAATAATAATGATAAACTGTTCTTTTGTCTTAACATTAATTTTAGCCAATACAGAAGGCAGTGAAATATCATCCTCCTGGACACATTCGGAATATTCGTTTCTTAACTCACCTATCACTTGATCCTGAATATAACTCACTACTTTAAGAGTCGAATTTCTCTTCATTTCCTCAAGCGCATTTCCATACATCCACTGAATATCCAAAAAAATTACATTATATTTATTCAGATGCGTCTTAAAAAATTCATTTTGACTTATGTTAAGTCCCATAAATAGTTTCTCAGAATGGCATCCTTTACTATAATACGCCGACAGCATGGTTACAGCCATTGTTTTCCCAAACCTCCTCGGTCTGCTGGAACAGATCAGTGGCCTGTCTTTGCCGATACGACTATTCGTATATGTTATCAGATCCGTCTTATCCACATACAACTCAGAATTAACAGAAACTGTAAACTGTTCATTTCCCGGATTTTAATATATTCCTATACCTGCGTTCTCCCCAATATTTAAGAGTCTTCTATACATAACAATAATAATCATTTTTTCTACCAAATAATTTTATCAATTCTTCGTATACTTCAGACATAATATTCTTTATTTTTTCTTCCACTTCTTGATACCTCATATATTTCTTAAATCCCAATATCCATCTTTTATATAAGTATATCCCAAAAAACTTTGCTTCTCAACCTTCTTTCACAAAAATGATACAAAAACAGAGAGCCTTCAGACTCTCCGCCTCCTGTCTTTCCACTTACAATAAACCACCGCCGCCATAGTACTGATAAACGTGGCCACAATCGCCGGAGCAATAATTCCCGCCGGGTTCACACTTCCATATTGGCTTCTGTAAGCAATCATATTCACGGGTATCAACTGTAACGAGGAAATATTCAAAATCAAAAACGTACACATCTCATTGCTTGCAACCCGCTCTCCAAGTTTTTCTCCGCCAGAAACCAACGAACCGTCCGTTGCGCCTGCTCCTTTTCCGCGTGCTTTGCCTCTCCTGCCATCTATCGGTATATACCCCGGCGTCCCCCTCTCCGCCTCCAGCTTTGCCAGTTCCTCCATGGCCTTTAACCCCGCCGGCGTAGCCGCCCACCCCAGCCCAAACACATTAGCGATAAAATTTTCCGCAATATACTGATTAGCCGGATGATTTTTTGGAATGCGAGGAAACAAAAATCTCAAAAACGGCTTTAGACATAAAACAGCATGATGAATGATCCCTGATTTTTCTGCGATACGCATAAGCCCTACCCAAAGAGACATAACACCGATCATGGTAATGCACAGAGTGACAGCTTCTTTGGAAGAATCGATTGCTGCCTGTGTGACCTCAGGCAGCGTGCCGGTAAAGGCAGCGTAAACGATTCCAGCTGTAATCATAAATCCCCACAAATAATTCATAATCCACCAACATCAATTTTTTCTTTAATAATATATGAAAATATATTGAATAAAAGTCTTTGGAATGATTGACTTTTTTATTTTAGAATGTTAGATTTTAATAAAATATAAAGGAGAAGCCTGCATGCAGAAATCGCCTACTTTAAAAGAAATTCGTCCTCATGGTTCGAAAACATTTCCATGTGCCGTTTATAGAACACAATTTACGGGAAAAGATTCCTTCGTAAAGCATCACTGGCATGATGAGATTGAGATTTTGTATTTTTTTGGAGGGGATTTTCGTTTAGAAATTAATATGGAACAATTTTTGGTGCAGTCTGAATGCCTATATTTTATTAATTCTGGAGAACTGCACAGTATCGTGACAGAAAAATCAGGCAGCCTGGGGGAATATGCGATTGTTTTTAATCCAAGTGTATTAAATCTGGAGCCGTCGGACGCTGTCCAGCTGCAGCTGATACAGCCGATCCAAAATGGAAAACTGTTATTTCCACGTGTTCTTATGCCGGAACATCCTGCATTTTTATCTATACGGGATACGTTTATAGACATAATAGATTTTATGAAAAATCCGCCAGTTAAAGAGAATGTTCAGATTGAGGGTGCTAAACTTGATGGTGATCAGATTGATGATCTTACGAGCCAGCTGTACATCCGGGCATCTATCCTGCGTATGCTGTCTGTGCTTTTCGGATACCAGATGCTGATTCCGATCGAAAAAAATAATAATAAGCGCGTGGAAGAAATAAAAGCAGTTCTTACCTATATAAAGGAGCATTATAAGGAAAAAATATATATCAGGGATCTGGCTGGCTTGATTAATATGAATGAGCAATATTTCTGCCGTTTCTTTAAAAAGGCAATCGGACGTTCGCCGATTGAGTATATTAACGAATACCGTATCCGTCAGTCGGTGCATCTGCTGGCGGATACAGATCTTTCGGTGACAGAGATCTGTCTGGAATGCGGGTATAATAATATAGGAAATTTTTTGAAAGAATTCCGCAGGCATACCCAGACGACACCTTTGAAATATCGAGGCACAAATTAAAAGCTGAGTGTCGCCAACTGTTTTATTGTATTTTGTGGACTATAATAGTATTTATCTATAGTAATTAATTCGTTTTAAGTATTTGTTATTTATATTTTTTCATCGTATACTGATATGAACAGTTCGGGCTGTTCTGACTAAATGGGGAATGAATTTTAGACATGCTTTAACATAGCAAAGCCAAGATAAAAAATCAAAAGGCATAAAGGCAAGGAGAGCAAAAAGCATAAAGGCAAGGAGAGCAAGAGGCATAAAGGTAAAGAGCTCAAAATCATAAAGGTAAAAAGCTCAAAAGATATTAAGATAAAAATAGGAGAAAGCTTATGACAGAATCATTACTTCGCAGGAATATATGGAATAGTATCAGAATACCATCCATAATTATTTATCTGCTGTTATTTTTATCGCTGCACTGTTTTGTGCTGCAGAAGCCTATGCAGGCGGCAGCACAGAATATATCAAGTATGCAGCAGATGGAGCAGGTATTCAAAGAGGCTGTAAAAAAGGGAAAAGACACGATTACTTTTGAGTCTTCTAACAGTTATACAACGGCTCAGATTCAATACAGCATGCAGAATGCGGCCAAAAGCCAGAGCAGGCTGTTAATGGGCAGTATGCAGATTGTGAGGCAGACGGACGGTTTAGGAACATATCGATATAAAATTACCATGTCTGATGGGGCGTTGATTAAAGTAAAGATCCTAAAGTCAGAGAAAGCAGCAGTAAAGGCAGCGGCAGAGTCTTTAAAAAGCGGGAAGTATACGAATTTTTACAGTGAAGTTTCCTATTATAATGTATTTTACCGTCTTCTGCAGCAGCATCCAGAATATAACTACGATACATCGGTCTGGAAGAGCTCAAACGGGGCTTATGGATTTAAGCGGAGCGCAGGCATGACAAAAAAGCAGCTGACAGCAAAAATCAAAGCAGCGGATAAGGCGGCCCAAAAGGCTGTGAAGAAATGTGTCAGCTCAAATATGTCGGATAAGCAGAAGGCGGAGGCAATTCATAATTATATCGTGAACAGCTGCCAGTATGCTAGAGCGTGTTTGAAAAATCATTTCCGCGATCTGCACTCCCCACTTTGCGGATAATTCATCCCAAATTTAATCAACATAGCCCGCTATGCCTCATAAATTTGGGATAAATTCTCCACCAAGTGTGAAGCACATTTCACGGAAAGCATTTTTCAAACACGCTCTAGAACACAGAATTCTTTTACCGCGTATGGGGCACTTGTAGATCAGGCAGCAGTCTGCCAGGGATATGCGGCTGCATTTAATCTGATGGCAGCTAATTGTGGATTAAAGTCAATGACTGTGTGTGGAACTGCGCAGGGTGGTGCACATGCGTGGACATATGCAAAGATCGGCGGGAAGTACCGTTTTATTGACTGCACATGGGATGACACAGGGGAAATTGGAACGGGGATTGTCCATACGTATTTTAATGTGACAGCTGAGAAAATGAAAGAAACACATAGTTGGAAGGAATCGGATTTTCCGGCCGGCCATATAAAGTATTCGAAATATTTTTTATAAATAAATGGATGGATAAAGAGCTGATCTGCAGAGGCTTGGAGGTTTTATAAAAGAAGTGTAAAGGCGGTGAGAATATGGGGGTAATAGAGGAAATGAATAATGGAGAAATCATAAAAATGCATTAGAAGATTTTGAAAAAGTTCAAGACCGTATGATACTTGCCAAAGAAGAAAATGCCACAAAGACATACACAAAATTGCAAAGACAGTATTTTTCTTTAAAAGCACTGCTTAACAGTATGGGCGTAAACCTTATTGAAATTGATTATATAAAAGAATAACAACCCGGTAAACCAGAGTGTAAAGCTTATTGAACTGCCATTGTCCACCTTGTGGTACATTTGAACTATATTGTGGGTATATCCATCAAATTTTGCGGCATATATAGATAATTTGTGGGTAATATTCACTACTTTTTGATATTTGTTATACAATGTTCTTAACATCATTTTTAAGCGAGGTGAGGTGAAATGTTACATATCGCGATATGTGATGATGACAGCAGTGCGCTGGCTGGGAATAAAGAGATTACAGAGCGCTGCTTAGCGCAGTATGGAAGTGCCTGGAAGATCTCTGAGTATGGAACCAGTGACAACCTGCTTTATGATATTACAGATGACAGCTTTTTCTTTGACCTGATTTTGCTGGATATCGAGATGCCGGGAAACAGCGGCATGGACATAGCGGAAAAAATAAAACCGTATCTGCCGAATGTAAAAATTATTTTTATAACTTCTCATATAGAATATGCAATAGATGCTTTTGAACTGTCTATTTTTCGATATGTGCCGAAAAATGACATAGATAAACGGCTGCCTGCTGCAGTAACGGATGCGGTGAAGCTGATTGAGCTGGAGGAAGGCAGGGTGTACACAATTCAAACGAACAGCCGGCTGGAAAAAATCCCATATAAGGAAATATACCATATCGAACGGGACGGAAAAAATGCCATTATTTCATATTCGGGCGGGAGTTCTAAGGTGCGAAAAAGCCTGCAGCAGGTTTTTGGGGAGCTGGATGCGGAAGAGTTTATTTTTATTGATAGAGGCTGTATTGTAAACATAATACATATTATGCAGGTGAAAGACGGCATGGCAGTATTGAAAAATGGTGAGTCACTTCCGATCAGCCGTACGCATCTGCAGGAGGTGAAAGTACAGATTAATAATTATTGGGGTTCGCATATATGACTGGCTGGATGATATTATTGTCAAATGCTGCAGCTGCAGGTGTGCGCAGTGTGATCGGACTGTTTCTGATTTACCGCCTCTTATCCTGTCATAAGCCGGATAAAAAAAGCATGGCAGCAGTCTGTGCTGGAATGACAGCGGTTATTGCCATGCTGCCAGTTCTGGGATTATCAGAGCTTTATCGAATTATCTTTGAAACGTTTTTGATTGTAGTATGTGCTGTGCAGTTTCAGGCTGCGGAGCTGAAAATGAGCCTTTTTCTTGGTGTATTCTATGAGATCGCAGTTTCGTTCTGGCAGTTTCTTGCCTCAGCATGGATGGGGGTGATTTTCAGATGTCCGGCATTTCTTCGCTATGATACGGTGAACGGGCAGGCAGCAGTCTGGCTGCTGCATTTCGTATTGATTGTTATGGCTTGGAATCTTATGAAATATGAATCTGCGGACAGTCAGGTTAAACCAGAAGCCGGACATAACAATAAAGCATTTCGAAGTGCATCGATTATAGTAGTAGCAGGATTTTTTTTCATAGTGAGCTTATCCGAACAGACTGTTCTAGAATTTGATGATGATACGCTGAATATGTGGACAGTTCTGGCAGTTGTATTGATGATGTCCATTCTGGTGTTCAATCTGAATCGGCAGTATGAGGCTGAGAAGGAACTGACAAGGCTGAAATCCGAACAGGCCCAGCTGCTGGAACATGATTATACGGCTCTCAATCAGGCTTATGCATTGAATGCAAAGCTGTTCCACGATTTTCATAATCACATCGGGGTGCTGCGGCAGCATCTGCTGCATGGAAAAACAGAGCAGGCTATGCAGTATCTGGACGAATTACAGTCACCTGTGAAAAAGATGGCAGATACAGTGTGGACAGGTGATGAAACGGTGGATTACCTTATAAACAGCAAAGCTGTAACCGCGAAAGAATACAGGATTAATTATCAGGTACAGGTAGAATTTCCACGCCATACAAACCTAAAAAGTGCAGATTTGTGCGCGGTCCTAGGAAATCTGCTGGATAATGCATTGGAGGCTGCAGAGCAGGTACAGTTGCCGGAGCAAAGGTTTGTACAGCTTGTGATCCGGAGAATCAACCAAATGCTTGTGATTAAGGTGGAAAACAGCTATGTTACTGTTCCGATAGAAAAAGATGGCACGTTTAAAACGTCCAAGGATGAAAATGGACTGCACGGCTGGGGATTAAAAAGCGCCCAGACTGCAGCCGAAAAATATGATGGAACGATACAGGCTGCATACACAGAGCATGCATTCAGGGCGGTGGCTACACTGTCTTTTGTTAATGTAAAGCCATTGGATATGGATTAATAGAACCGACTTTGCTGATGAAATTTTGTCTGGCAGAGTCGGTATTTTTATGCGCGCATTTTATTTTTTGTGGTCAAAAATCTGCAGTTTGCGGACATTTCGGCAGAAGGATTCTTTTTTCGGTATTATATTTACAAGAAAAAGAACAGGAAATAAAGAATAAGAAACAAAGAACAGAAAATAAAGAACAAGAAATAAAGAATAAGAAATAAACAACAGCAAAAACAACAGGCAGAACATATCAAAAGGTGTTATAAAAAGCAGATAGTAAGGAGGAAAAAGTTATGCGTCATATATATATTCGAGTAATTATTGGGGTGATCTGGATTGTGGCGGCAGCTGCGTGCGCCATATCTGGAAAAAATGAAATGGCCGGGCTTTACGGCGTTTTAGGAGCTGCATTTTTGTATACTGCTTATACGGCGTGGAAGAAAGAAAAAGACGATAAAGGGGGCAGGTAAAATGAGGCGGACAATGTTAAAAATAGATCATTTGAATGCATGGTACCACAGTGAGAAAATGGTATTGTCAGATTTTTCACTGGAGCTGGAAGAACATGAGGTCGTAGGGCTGATCGGTCTGAACGGAGCTGGAAAAACTACATTTTTGAAGGTATTATCCGGCCTGCTGGCTGATTTTCGAGCTGCAGGGATCTGGTTTTATGGAAATCCCATAAAGCTGCGGGCAAAGGATTTCAAACTGTGCCGGTATGTTGTATTTGCTGAGGACAATTCTTTTCAATATTTTACATTTCGGGAATATTTGGCTTATGTATGTTCTTCCTATAAAAAGGAGCTGCCGGATGTGTCAGAGCTGGTGAGGGGATTTCATTTTGAAGATTTTGAAGATGTATTGATGAAGGATTTATCTATGGGCAATCGTAAAAAAGCGTTTCTGATCACGGCATTTGCGCTAAAGCCGCAGCTGCTTTTTCTGGATGAGCCGGTGAACGGCCTGGATTTTGAAAGTACAGAGTATCTGTATCAGCAGATTGCTGGATATAAGGAACATGGAACAGTTCTGTTTTCTTCCCACATTCTGGAAAGCATTACTCTGACTTCTGACCGTGTGTTTGTCTTAGAAGATGGACAGATACACAAGACATTTGAAGGTGAACAGATCAACGCTGCTGATATTCGGGAGGTGCTGCGGTATGAACATGATGTTTAAAGCGTTTTCAAAGAAATTGTTCGGTACAAAATATGAAAGGCTGACACGAACATTTTTCATATATTTTATAGTATTTTGGGGACTGCATATATCTGGATTTCGTTTGCAGACTGCTCCGTATATATTGTACTTGATGCTCACTACTTTTACATCCGGGGTAATGTGGCAGGCACTTTCATCAGAAGCTGCCGATAGTGATATGCCCAATATGCTGATGATTCCATTTGAAAGACGCCGGATGGTATTTTCATATGTAACGGTTCTGGGCATTTATACTATATTGACGAAAACAGCAGCTCTGGCAGCAGTTTTGATGGCGGTGTCGGACTGGAATGGGGCAGAGATCCTTGTCAGCATTTTCTGCATAATAAACGCGGTATTGATGACGGCTGCTGTTTATTCGATAAAAAGATATTGGCCTGCTGTCATTTTCTGGTCTGCTGTTTTAACAGCTTCTGCTTTAGTTTTCTGGAATACGCCTTGGATCATGCTTGTTCTGATCGTAAATATTTTAACAGCTCTGCTTGTGCTGCAGAATGCAGATGGATATTCCTTTTATCAGCAGGATCATAAAAACAACCAGAAATATAGAATGCATCAAAGGAGCGGGCATTACTCTGTATGGATTTATCTTTTCCGGTATTTGAATGCCCATAAAAACTATCTGACAAATACGTTTATTATGTGGTGCGCTGCCTGTGTACTGCCTTTGTTTTTTAAAGAGATGGAGGCCAGGCTTGTGATACCGATCGGCTTTGCCATACTTTCTTTGAATACACCGATCTGTATTTTATTGTCCTGTGACCCTGCGTTAGAGCAGGCGGTTCGTTTTCTGCCAGATCAAAAACGCATATTTTGTATACCTTATAGTATATTTATATTTTTATGTAATATCATTGCGGACAGCATATTTTTGTGCAGCTGGCAGTTTCAGATAGGCGGTGTTACGGTAACGATGATTATAGCAGCTGTTTTCTTTGCACTGATCAGCGCTGCCTGTTCTGTTTTTTTGGAATGGTTTTATCCGATCCGGGGATGGAAGAT
Organism: uncultured Eubacterium sp.; assembly: GCA_910586445.1. Taxonomy (GTDB): domain Bacteria; phylum Bacillota; class Clostridia; order Lachnospirales; family Lachnospiraceae; genus Eubacterium_J. The sequence goes on along the minus strand of CAJUHV010000049.1, from coordinate 20,090 downwards.
TGAGAGTGATCTGTGGCATCATCCTAGAAAGTATATTGTACCGGCAGCTATGCTTCTGATTGCAGGAGCGGCTGGGACAGCAGCCATTTTTTAAAAGACAAAAAATGATGGATGGTCTTTTGTAGGGTATGTTCTCTAGATTATATTATTAAAAACAGTTTATTTACAATTTTTATATAAATTGGGTTGACAATAAATAAGAGAATATAGTATATTTAAAATATGACTATTGTGATCTTATAAAAGGCAGCAGTCAGGGACATTAATATATGAAGTTTGGCCGATGAGGATGGAAGGCTTAATAACTTTGAAAGGAAAATTTAGAAGGGAATATTTTGAAAGGAAATATTTTGGAGGAAAAATATGAAAGGATGCAAGCCGCGTTTATTATGCATTGCCGCAGCAGGAATCTGTCTGGCAGGGTGTGGCAGAAAAATAGAGCAGAAAAATAGTGGACTTCATGTATATGTAGGGTATAGTGATACAATTATGAATTTTGCAGTTGAAAAATTCAAGAATGCCTATCCAGATATACCGGTTGTAGTAACAGAGAAGCCGGAAGAAGAGGATGATTATGAATATGACCAGCAGCTGTCTGCACAATTGATGAGTGGAGAGGGGGCAGATGTTTTTTTCATACAGAATTATTGGGATATTGATAAACTGCTGGCGGCGGGAGCCTTTGCAGATCTGACAGAGATCTACGACAGCAGCAGGGTGTTTCAGGACGAGGATTTTATACAGGATATTATGGAGGCAGGGGTTATTGGCGGAAAACGGGTGTTTCTTCCTATGGAATGTAATATCCCGCTGCTGATTACGACAGAGGAGGCTCTGGAAGAAACAGGGTTTGCAGCAAAAAGGTGTACAGATTTTGACAGCTTCATCGATGAGGCTAGGAAGTTCATGCTTGGAGAGAATTATGACCGGAGACTTTTTCGGATGGATATAACTGCAGGAAACTGTCTTTACTGGGCAGGCTATCCGGTTGTGGAGGATGGGGAGATCGTCTGGGATATTGAAGAAACCAGAGAATACTATGAATGGTATAAAGAATTTTATAAACGGGAAGGCGGCATTGGGGAATACTATTTTGGAGACCTCAGGGGAGCAGCTGAAGTGCGGGATAAGAAGTGCCTTTTTGAAAACTGTGCATTGATGTACAGCGATATGGATGTAATCCGCGCACTGCATACAGTGGGAGATCCGGCTGTACTTCCGATTTATAATAAAGAAGGAGGAATTACTGCCACCCTTAAAAAAGCTGTAGCGGTCAGGGCAAACAGCGAAAATATGGGAAATGTGGAAAAATTTTTAGAGATCCTGTTTGACGGGGAGACAATGAAAACTCCAGGCGCTTATAAAAGGGAGGTCAGCGTGCGCAGGAGTGTACATGAAAATTATTTTAATAGTTTATTAAAAAAACCGTTTATGACAGAAGTGGACGGCTTTCCAATGGAACTCCCGGAATTAGAAAAAGAAGAGTTTGATGCTTACTTTGCATACATCGATCAAATCAGCAGAGTGGTATACAGGCGGGGGTGGGCAGGTGATTTTCGTGAGGAAATGAATGCTTATCTGACAGGCGGGGCGTCTTATGAAGAAGCAGCAGAAAACGCAAAGAGGAAACTGGAATTTTATTTGTCGGAATAAAAAGTAACGGGGCATGATATAGCGGGCTGTGTTGATTAAATTTGAAACGAATTCTTCGCATCATCTTGGACACCAGCAGTCTAAGTCATGCCCTAGAGCGTGTTTGAAAAATCATTCCCGCGATCTGCACTCCCCACTTTGCGGATAATTCATCCCAAATTTAATCAACATAGCCCGCTATGCCTCATAAATTTGGGATAAATTCTCCACCAAGTGTGAAGCACATCTCACGGAAAGCATTTTTCAAACACGCTCTAAGACTAAAAAAATTTTATAACCGTTTATCCATATATTTTATTGCAGCTAATTCTATTAGATTACGCATACCAATAAAATACATTCCAAAGATAGTTACCCTTGTAACGGTAAAAGTTATTTCTTTGTCACAAAAAAATGGATATACTGTTCCACAAAAAGTAAATGCGATTAAAATCCAGTTCGCTATATTGGCAGTTTGATTTGCCTTTAACTGGATCATCTGCCAGCGTTCATCTCCCTTATAAATAATTTGTTTTTTTGCTCTCAGCAGATATAGCCATATTGTAGCTGTTACAGTTAAAATAAGTAAAATCAGGTTAAAAGTTTGATCATTCATAATAATCCTCCTTGTCAAAGCAGCTTGCCGTGAAGACACGTGTTGAAAATATTTCTGTTTTTCAATCTATTTTCTCTGTATGTTCAAAAACTACATCAATAGAAACTTGGAATGCTTCTGCTATTTTGAAAGCCAGTTCCAAAGACGGTGTATATTTGTACTTTTCTATTGAAATTACCGCCTGTCGTGAAATGCCGACTTTATTTGCTAAATCTTCCTGTGTCCAATTTCTTTCTGCCCGCAATACTTTAATTTTATTACATATCAAAGTCCTTACTATGGAGGAAAATATGAAAAAATATATTGCTTATGTATTATGCATTGCCGCAGCAGGAATCTGCCTGTCAGGGTGCAGTAAAACTGTAGAACAAAAAAATGAAAGCCTGCATGTATATGCAGGACTCAATGACCAGATTATGAACTATGCAGTCGAAAAATTTAAGGATACTTACCCAGATATACCGGTTACATTTACACAATGGGAGGGAGATAATGTCGAGGAAATATACGATTATGACCAGCAGCTGGCCGCACAGCTGATGAGCGGGGAGGGGGCAGACGTCTTTTTTCTGCAGGGTTACTGGGATATTGACAAGCTGCTGGCAGCAGGAGCCTTTGCTGACCTGACGGAAATCTATGACAGCAGCGGGGTATTTCATGATGAGGATATCAGGGATGTGGTCATGGATGCCGGGGTTATCGGCGGAAAGCGGGTGTTCCTGCCGATGGACTGCAGCATCCCCCTGCTGATTACAACAGAGGAGGCGCTGCAGGAAACAGGATTTGATGCGAAAAAATGTACGGATTTTGACAGCTTCATGGAGGAATCCGGGAAGTTTATGCTTGGTGGGAATTATGACCGCAGGCTTTTTCAGACAGACATCACAGCGAGGGGCTGTCTTTACTGGGCAGGCTACCCGATTGTAGAGGACAGGGAGATTGTCTGGGATATGGAAGAAACCAGAAAATATTATGAATGGTATCAAGAGTTTTACAAACGGGAAAACGGTGATGGAATATATGCGGGTGGAGACCTGTCGTGTGCGGCGGATGTGCGGGATAAGGAGTGTCTTTTTGCAGATCCAATGATGTGGGAGTCTATCTATGCAATACGTGCCCTGCATACAGTGGGCGAGCCGTATGTGCTGCCGATTTATAACAGGGACGGGGGAATAACGGCCATGATGGACAGGGCCGCGGCGGTCCGGGCAAACAGTGAGAATCTGGGCAATGTAAAAAAATTTCTGGAAATCCTGTTTGACGGGGATACAATGAGGGCATTTGGATCACACAACTGGAAAGAAATCAGCGTGCGCAGGAGTGTGAATGAGAATGATTTCAATTATTTAGATAAAGTGTGGTTTAGAGGAGAGGCAACTGGATTTCCAAATGATCTTCCGAAGCTGGAAAAGGAAGAATTTGATGCTTATTATGCCTATGCAGACCAGATTGACAAAGTAGTATATGCGCATGAATGGATGCGTGATTTTCGTGGGCAGATGGATGCATTTTTAAGAGGTGAGGCATCTTATGAAGAAGCAGCGGAAAATGCAAAGAAGAAGCTGGAATTTTATTTATCGGAGTAAAACATTGTTTAAAAACTGGAAAAATTTGTTTATGCCTGTTGTGTATTGTCCGGCGCTCTGTCTTTTTAGGCTCAGTATTTTATACAGTGGCGGGGACACCGGGTTATTATGCATATAGCGTGTTCTATTTTGCTGATTGCTGATCCTTTGCAGATAATTTGCAATTATAGTGCACAAAAAGTGCGAATGACGATTGGAGTATAATTATGAAAAAAAGTATAGCCTGTGTATTATGTTTTATTGCAGCTGCAGTATGTATGACAGGCTGCGGCAACAAAAAAGATCAAAAAAATGATGGCATTCATGTATACGCCGGCATAGATGATCAGATCATGAAAAACGCAGTTAATATTTTTAAGAATACATATCCAGACATACAGGTTACGCTCACAGAACAGGAGATTTCAGACAATTCAGAAGAACTGTATGAATATGACCAACAGCTGGCTGCACAGCTGATGGGGGGAGAAGGAGCAGATGTGTTCTTGATTCAAGATTACTGGGATATCGATAAACTGCTGGCAGCAGAGGCTTTTGCAGATTTGACGGAAATATACGACAGCAGTGAGGTATTTGATGACAAGGATTTTAGACGGGAGGTCATGGACGGGGGAGTTATTTGTGGAAAACGGGTGTTCCTGCCGATAGAATGCAGAATTCCTCTGCTGATCACGACAAAGGAGGCGCTGTCGGAAACCGGTTTTGACATGGAAAAATGTACGGATTTTGACAGCTTTATCGAAGAAGCCGGGCGGTTTATGCTGGGAGAAGGCTATGACCGCAGGCTGTTTCGGATGGATATAACAGCCAGCTACTGTCTTGACTGGGCAGGTTATCCGATTGTGGAGGGCGGAGAAATTGTCTGGGATATGGAAGATACCAGAAAGTATTATGAATGGTATAAGGAGTTTTATGGACGTGAAAAAGGCATTGGGCAGTATATGTTTGGGGATCTTACAGGAGCGGCAGAGGTAAGGGATAAAAACTGCCTGTTTGAAAATTCTGTGTATATGCTGGATGATATTAATATAATCCGCGCACTGCATACGGCAGGTGAGCCGGTTGTTCTTCCAGTATATAATAAAGATGGGGGAATAACCGCTGTAATTGATAAGGCCGTAGCGGTCAGGGCAAACAGCGAAAACATGGAAAATGTAAGAAAATTCATAGAGATTCTGTTTGATGGGGATACAATGAAATCCCAGGGGGCCTGCAGGGGAGCAGTCAGTGTGCGCAGGAGCGTAAATGAAAATGCTTTTCAGAATTTATTGAAAGTGCCGTTTCTGTCGGAGCAGAATGGATTTCCATTAGAACTTCCAATGTTGGGGAAAGAGGAATTTAATGCTTATTATGCCCATGCAGATCAAATCAGCAGGGTGGTATACAGACGGGGATGGGGGAGCAGTTTTCGTGAGGAAATGTCTGCGTTTTTAAGAGGCGAAGTATCCTATGAAGAAGCAGCGGAAAATGCAGGGAAGAAGCTGGAATTTTATTTATCGGAGTAGAACGTTGATTTAAAGATAAAGGGCAGGCAGGGCTAGAGCGTGTTTGAAAAATGCTTTCCATGAGATGTGCTTTACACTTTGTGGAGAATTTATCCCAAATTTATGAGGCATAGCGGGCTATGTTGATTAAATTTGGGATGAATTATCCGCGAAGTGGGGAGTGCAGATCGCGGGAATGATTTTTCAAACACGCTCTAGGGACAATAGCGTAGCCTGGAGGCTTTATTTATGAAAAGAATGGATTATGGAGGAAAGTATGAAAAGATGGATGACACGTATATTATGCATTGCCGCAGCAGGAATCTGCCTGTCAGGATGCAGTAAAGCAATAGAACAAAAAAATGACAGCCTGCACGTATATGCAGGACTCAATGACCAGATTATGCATTATGCGGTTGGGAAGTTTAAGAATGCTTATCCAGATATACCAGTTACATTTACACAATGGGAAGAAAATAAGACCGAGGATGTATACGATTATAACCAACAGCTAGCCGCACAGCTGATGAGCGGGGAGGGTGCGGATGTCTTTTTCCTGCAGAGTTATTGGGATATTGACAAGATGCTGGCAGCAGGGGCTTTTGCTGATTTAACAGAAATCTATGAAGGCAGCGATGTGTTTCATGATGGAGATTTTAGGACTGGGATTATGGATACCGGGATCGTTGATGGAGAACGGGTATTTTTACCAATGGACTGCATTATCCCTCTGCTGGTCACAACAAAAAAGGCACTGCAGGAAACAGGATTTGATGTGGAAAAGTGTACTGATTTTGACAGCTTTATGGAGGAATCCGGGAAGTTTATGCTTGGTGAAAATTATGACCGCAGGCTTTTCCGGATGGACATAACAGCGAGGGACTGCATATACTGGGCAGGCTATCCGGTTGTAGAGGACAGGGAGATTGTCTGGGATATTGAAGAAACCAGAAAATATTTTGAATGGTATAAAGTGTTTTATGAAAGGGAAAGCGGCATCGGGCCATATATGTTCGGGGATCTAACGGGCGCGGCAGAGGTGCGGGATGGGAAGTGCCTTTTTGAGCAGTCGGTTATGAGGGAGGATATTGATGCAATGCGTGCCCTGCATACAGTGGGGGACATAGAAGTCCTTCCTATTTATAATAAGGACGGCGGGATTACAGCCAGGCGCAGCAGGACCGTGGCGGTCCGTGCAAACAGTGAAAACTTAGGCAATGTGAAAAAATTTCTGGAAATACTGTTTGACGGGGATACAATGAGAGCTTTCGGGTCGCATAACGACAAAGGAGTCAGCGTGCGCAGGAGTGTGAATGAGAATGATTTTAATTATTTGGAGGAAGTGCCGTTTAGAGGAGAGCCGAATGGATTTCCAAATGCCCTTCCGATGCTGGAAAAAGAAGAATTTGACAGTTATTATGCCTATGCTGACCAGATCAATATAGTGGAATACAGCCGGGGATGGATGGACGATTTCCGTGAGGAAATGTCTGCGTTTTTAAGAGGCGAGGCATCCTATGAAGAAGCAGCGGAAAATGCAAGGAAGAAGCTGGAATTTTATTTATCGGAGTAGAATGTTGATTTAAAGATAAAGGGCAGGCAGGGTGTAGTAGAAAATAGACCAGAAAATAATGGTATTCATATATACGCCGGCGTAGATGGTCAGGTTATGAAAAACATAGTTCATATTTTTAAGAATACCTATCCAGACATACAGGTTACGGTCACAGAACAGGAGATTTCGGACAATTCAGAAGAACTGTATGAATATGGGGAGAGATGAAGGCTTATTTTAGGCGTAGGTCGAGGGAACTGCCGGGGTTTACGGAGTATCCGAATCCGCAGGTGGGCTGGGGACGATCGGAGGCGGTGTGAAAGAATCTGACAAAACTATCACGACGTGCTTGTACTTTGGAAAGGAATAGAGAAATATGAAAGAAGGAGTAGTGGACATGACGATGTGGCAGGAGGTATATGAAAAGATCATGAGACGTCCGCCTTGATTATTTTTGCTGTTTTTCAAAAAGGAAAAATATTCAGTTGATTTTTTTGCAGAGCAAGTATATACTAAGTATATACTACGAAAAGGAGGCATACGTATGACAACGACAATTCAAAAATGGGGAAATAGTCAGGGCATTCGTATTCCCAAATTCATTCTTGAAGCGGTGCATTGGAATGGTAATGAGAGACTTGTTGTGAGTGCGGAAAACGATAAAATTATCATAGAACGGGCAGAGAAGCGAAAGAATATCAAAGAACTTTTTGCTGATTTTCAAGGAGAATATACCCCTGCAGAAATGGATTGGGGTGAGCCTGTCGGGGAGGAAATATGGTAAAGCAAGGGGATATTATCAAGGTTAATTTCAATCCTCAGGCGGGGCATGAGCAAGCTGGTTATAGACCGACTCTTGTAATTAGCAATAATTTTTTTAATCAAAAGACGAATTCGACGATAGTTTGCCCGATCACGAATACCAACAATCGCTTTCCGTTGCATATTCCGCTTGACGATAGGACAGAAACGACGGGTATGATTCTTTGCGAACATGTGAAAGCATTGGATTTAAATGCAAGAACCTATAGGGTGATTGAGCAGTTACCAAAGGATTTATTAGAAAAAGTAATTGAAGTGGTATTTTCTGAAATTGAAATGCTGCCAGAGGACGATTTCAAGTAAAGGAGAATGAAAACGGGAAAATTGTTTGGGATGCTGAAGAAACCCGAAAATACGCTATCCACGTAAAAAGCGGATTACCAATTGTTTAAGGTATCCGCTCTTTTCACAGCTTATATTCGTTCAAACTTCCAATTCCTCTATGCTCTCTTTCGTGAGACCGGTATATCTCACAATTTTTTCTATAGGTTCACCGTCTGCTTTCATATTCCGGGCAAATCTAAGTTTTTCTTCATGTCTTGCAATATACAGATACTAACTTTAATAATATGAAATATGACTTTGCAGAAGCAGCGGAAGATGCAAAGAAAAACAGGAATTGCAGCAAATAATTACAATTTTTATAAAATTAGATTGAAATATAATTGATGATGCAGTATTATAATTTTAGGTGTAAATATTGTCAATATATGGAAATAGCGCCGGATGGAGCTTTATTCATGAAAAGAATCGGTTATGGGGGAAAATATGAAAAAACGTATTGCTTATGTATTATGTATTGCCGCAGCAGGAATCTGCCTGTCAGGCTGCAGTAAAACAATAGAACAAAAAAATGACAGCCTGCATGTATATGTAGATTATAATGATACACTTATGGAGACGGCTGTTAATAAATTTAAGAACGCTTACCCGGATATCCCGGTTATAGTTACAGAACGGGAAGAAACAGCTGATATGGAAGAATTATATGAATACAACGAGCAGCTGTCGGCGCAGCTGATGAGCGGAGAGGGGCCGGATGTCTTTTTTCTGCAGAATACCTGGGATATTGACAAGCTGCTGGCAGCAGAAGCCTTTGCTGACCTGACGGAAATCTATGAAAGCAGCGAGGTATTTCATGACGGGGATTTTAGGGATGAGATCATGGAGGCCGGGATTATCGGAGGAAAGCGGGTGTTTCTGCCGATGGACTGCGAGATTCCACTGCTGGTCACAACAGAGGAGGCGCTGTGGGAAACAGGATTTGATGTGGAAAAGTGTGCAGATTTTAACAGTTTTATGGAAGAATCCGGGCAGTTTATGCTTGGTGAAAATTATGACCGCAGGCTTTTTCTCGCAGATACGACGGCGAGGGGCTGCATTTACTGGGCAGGATACCCGGTTATAGAGGACGGGAAAATTGTCTGGGATACTGAAGAAACCAGAAAATATTATGAATGGTACAGGGAGGTTTACAAACGGGAAAATGGTGCCGGGATATATGTGTTGGGAGATTTGTCGAGTGCAGCGGCGGTGCGGGATAAGGAGTGCCTTTTTTCAAATCCAATGATGATGGAGTATATCGATGTAATACGCGCTTTGAAGACAGCAGGTGCGCCGGCTGTGCTGCCAATCTATAACAGGGACGGGGGGATAACAGCCAAAATGAGCAGGACTGCGGCAGCCCGGGCAAACAGTGAAAACCTGGGCAATGTAAAAAAATTTTTGGAAATCCTGTTTGACGGGGATACAATGAGGGAGTTTGGATCACATAACTGGAAAGAAATCAGCGTGCGCAGGAGTGTGAATGAGAATGATTTTAATTACTTAGAGAGCGCGACATACCGGGAAGACGTGACTGGATTTCCGAGTAGTCTTCCGAAGCTGGAAAAAGAAGAATATAATGCTTATTATGATTATGCAGACCAGATTAACAAGGTAGTTTATAATCGGGGATGGATGGGTGATTTACGTGAGGAGATGGCTGCGTTTTTGAGAGGCGAAGTATCTTATGAAGAAGCAGCAGAAAATGCAAAGAAGAAACTGGAATTTTATTTATCGGAGTAGAACAGTAAATTTTAGATAAAAACAATTGGAATTAGAGTGTTATGGTCAATATTTCAGTATAGTTTCATAATCCCCAATTTAGGAGGCATTACCTGCTGAATTGGGGATTCTGAATTTATGGAAAAGTAAAAATTAAGGAATATTATATATTTTGTTAAAAATAGGCTGATATTATACTTTGAATCTAGTGAATAGACCTTAAAATAGATTATCTATTATTCTGGAATTAGAAAAATCAAAAAAAGAATGAAATACAGTAAATAATTACAACTTTATACCTAAATTGGGTTGACAATTATTGGATGACATAGTATAGTATATTAAAAGTTTAGTTGTTCTATATATATTCAATCATTTTTGTTTATGAGGCAGCGTAATCAGAAGTACGGAGGATAAATAATGGATTATAAGCCGTTTGTAAAGATTTTTAAATCCATTCATGGGTTTTATATGTACGATGCTAATAAAAATGAAATATTGCCTATTTCAGATGAATCGTATCATTATTTAGAATTATTGGAAAAAGAAAGCGGTCAGCTAGGAGAAATGATACCGAAGGAGTTGGAGGATCTAAAAAAACAGGGATATTTAGCGCCGGCTCGGGTAAAAAGAATCAAGCATCCAATGACAGACTATGTAGAAGTAATATTGGCACGAAGAATGAAAAAGATCACCCTGCAGTTGACGCAGAATTGTAATTTTAGGTGTAAATATTGTCATTATACGGAAAATAGCGGGGGCCAGAGGCTTCATTCGCAAAAAAGAATGGATATAGAGACTGCAAAGGCGGCAATTCTTTTTCTACGTGATCATTCTATTGACATGGACGAGGTATACATAGGATTGTATGGGGGAGAACCTTTATTGGAATTCCCAATGATAAAAGAGATTGTAGCTTTTGCAAAGACTGCACTGGAAGGGAAAAAGATCCAGTTTATGCTGACTACGAATGCAGCATTGATGAACGAAGAAATTATCCAGTTTATAGAGCAGGAACAGATTAATTTACTGGTGAGCCTGGACGGACCGAAGGAAATAAATGATTTAAACAGGGTAAAAGCAGATGGCAGCGGTACGTTTGACACTATTATTGAAAAAGTAAAATATATGCATGAGCATCATCCTAAGCTGTTTAAAAAAATAATGTTGAATGTAGTAATGAATCCTAGCCATGACTATGATAAGATTTTGAATCTTTTTAGAGACTATCCATTTTTAAGTAAGATAGAAGTGACGCCAACTATTGTGGATGATACGGGTGCAAAAGAAAAAAACGTATATGCAGAGCAGTTTGTTTCAAAAATAAGGTATTATAATTTTTTAACATATTTAAGTATACTAAATAGGTTTCCAAAAGAAGATTTACCAGTGATGCTGCGGCAGAGATGGTCAAGAATTAAAGAAGATATAGATGAATTTCATGGAGGAACGTTATTGCCGGAGGAATTTGCACCTGGAGGGCCGTGCATTCCGGGAGAAAACAGGCTGTTGGTAACGGTTGAAGGTAACTTTATTGCATGCGAGAGAGTTAATGAAATATCAGACTGCATGATTATCGGAAGTCTGGAGGATGGTTTATATTTTGATAAAATTAAAGACTTATTAAATGTAGCAAAGATAACCGAAGAACAGTGCAAAGGATGTTGGGCTTTTTCGGGATGCACGATCTGTGGGAAAAAAGCAGATGAGAATGGAAAACTGTCAGCAGAAATAAAATTGCAGTATTGCAGCAATACACGGGAGGATTTTATGGATAAGCTGAAAGAACGGGTAATGTTAATAGAAGCAGCATCCATATACGATCAGGCATCCATTATATAGGAGATAAGAATGAAAAAAGCAGTGTTGTATCCATTTTCAGCAGATCACACAGCTCTGTTGAAATATTGGGATAGATATGTCAGTGATTATGAAATATTTAAGGTAGTATCCCCGTTGGGAAGTGGTTTATGCGGGCAGGATGCAGGGATGGCAGATAACCGGGAGAATATGGGGATACGGGTTAGTGAAAGTTTAAACGAAGTATTACCAGATGTTGATGCATTAATTGTACCGTATGTGTCAAGAGAGATGGGAGAGCGGCTGTGTCTGGTGGATCAGATGAAGAAGATAGCCCAAATGGGAAAAGAAATCATATGCTGCTTTCCGTTGACAAAGAGGGAACGGAAAGAGCTGAATAAAATCTGTAGTGAAAATAATACTTCAGCTACATATGCTTACGATGATCATTCTGATATATGGAAACAGGTTTTGTTTAAAATGAGTGAAATAACCGCACCAGTTATTTTTGTAGGTGGTATTTTTGCAGAGGCAAATAATTTTGAGATCGCATTATCTCTGGCAGATAAGTTTAAAAAGGATGGGTATAAAGTTTCTGCCGTAGGTATAAGGCCGGAATATAATCTTTTAGGATTCCATTATCTATGGCCTCTGGCAGAATTTGTAGACGGGCAGGTATATGATAAAAAGATCAGCACATTAATTAAGCTGCTGAATGGATATCTATATGGGTTGTCCATAAAAGAGAATCTTGACCTGCTGATTGTAGATGTGCCGGGAGGGCTGATTGACACGCCTAAATATCCAAATGAAAGCGGGGTATATGCCTATTTATTGTCACAAGTGATTAAACCAGATTATACCATACTGACATCATTGTATTCACAGGCAGGAGAAGCTGACTTTAAAGTATTATTTGAAGAAATAGAAAAGAGATTTGGATTTGAAGCAGGCTGTTTACATATGTCAAATAAATATTTGGCGGTACAGGAATCGGAGTATATTCATTCTATGAAATTTGGATATATGCCGATAGCGCAGCTATATAATGAAACACCTAACTTTGACATAGATATCCCTAAGTATTGTTTTATTGATGAAAATCAGTTGAAAAAGGCGTATCAGGATATCTTATATATGTTAACAGGAGAAAAATCATAAAATGAATACAGATAAAAAATTATATGAGATCATGCAAAAATTTATTGATATGGATAGACTACAGCAGTTATGGGAGTCAGGAAAAGAACTTCCGCTTACCGGCAGAGAATGGCAAATGGATGCGATAGATCTGGTTTATTTGTTTCTAGAAGTAGAAAAAACTTTTCATATTTCTATTGATACAAGTAAAATAGGTAATTATGAGTTTAATACAGTAACTGGAATCGGGCGTTTTATAAACGGTATCGATTCTTAAAATATTATTTTTATTAAGGAGGTAATCTTATGAGAAAATTAAGACACAGAAGAAGTGAAAGGGAAACAGTAACAGCGATGGCAAAGGCAATGTGCATTTGTGGATGTAATTGTAGTGATGCTGTATGCAGTTGTCAGCCAATACCTACACATGCGATTGCGGGTTTGCAGTCATCGTCAGGAAAAACTCTTGAAGGCATAAGAGAAAATGGTAAAGAAACCTGTGCGGGAACAAATTTATATTAGTAATTTATTTAGAAACATTTTGTTTTCTATATGTGTAATGCATACAGAAAGTAAAGATGGATTAAAATAATGCATCAGCTCCGAAATGTTTGTTATACAAACATTTCGGAGCTTGATCAATGATAATATTTTTCAGATTTTGGAGGAAAAATATGAAAAGATGTATGGCACGTATATTATGCATTGCCGCAGCAGGAATCTGCTTGTCAGGCTGCAGTAAAACAATAGAACAAAAAAATGACAGCCTGCACGTATATGCAGGACTCAATGACCAGATTATGCATTATGCGGTTGGGAAGTTTAAGAATGCTTATCCAGATATACCAGTTACATTTACACAATGGGAAGAAAATAAGACCGAGGATGTATACGATTATAACCAACAGCTAGCCGCACAGCTGATGAGCGGGGAGGGTGCGGATGTCTTTTTCCTGCAGAGTTATTGGGATATTGACAAGCTGCTGGCAGCAGGGGCTTTTGCTGATTTAACAGAAATCTATGAAAGCAGCGATGTGTTTCATGATGGAGACTTTAGGAATGGGATTATGGATGCCGGGATCGTTGATGGAGAACGGGTATTTTTACCAATGGACTGTATTATCCCTCTGCTGGTCACAACGAAAAAGGCGCTGCAGGAAACTAAATTTGATGTGGAGAAGTGTACAGATTTTGACAGCTTTATGGAAGAATCCGGGAAGTTTATGCTTGGTGAAAATTATGACCGCAGGCTTTTCCGGATGGACATAACAGCGAGGGACTGCATATACTGGGCAGGCTATCCGGTTGTAGAGGACAGGGAGATTGTCTGGGATATTGAAGAAACCAGAAAATATTTTGAATGGTATAAAGTGTTTTATGAAAGGGAAAGCGGCATCGGGCCATATATGTTCGGGGATCTAACGGGCGCGGCAGAGGTGCGGGATGGGAAGTGCCTTTTTGAGCAGTCGGTTATGAGGGAGGATATTGATGCAATGCGTGCCCTGCATACAGTGGGGGACATAGAAGTCCTTCCTATTTATAATAAGGACGGCGGGATTACAGCCAGGCGCAGCAGGACCGTGGCGGTCCGTGCAAACAGTGAAAACTTAGGCAATGTGAAAAAATTTCTGGAAATACTGTTTGACGGGGATACAATGAGAGCTTTCGGGTCGCATAACGACAAAGGAGTCAGCGTGCGCAGGAGTGTGAATGAGAATGATTTTAATTATTTGGAGGAAGTGCCGTTTAGAGGAGAGCCGAATGGATTTCCAAATGCCCTTCCGATGCTGGAAAAAGAAGAATTTGACAGTTATTATGCCTATGCTGACCAGATCAGCAAAGTGGAGTACAGCCGGGGATGGATGGGTGATTTCCTTGAGGAGATGGAAGCTTATTTGAGAGGCGAAGCATCCTACGAAGAAGCAGCAGAAAATGCAAAGAAGAAACTGGAATTTTATTTATCGGAGTAAAACATTGATAAGAAAATGGAAAAACCTGTTTATGTCAGCTATGTATTGTCTGGCTCTGTCTTTTCAAGCTTCGGCATTTTATACAGTGGCGAGAATAACCGGAAGTCTTGTATTGGCACTGATTCGTGTGGCGAGTGTCTATCCATTGAAGTTTATTTTGGACGGACTGTCACAACAGGATACGATCCAGATGGTAGGTGCTGCCCAGTGGCTGCTGATCATGGCAGGACTGAATGTTTTAAGAATTTTAATTGAACATCTGGATATTTATATGCAGAGGGTTCATGACGATCTGTTTCAGAAGCTGGTATCTGAGCAGCTGTTGGAAAAGGCAGTCGATGCGGATCTGAAAGTGTATGATTCACCAGATTATTATGATTATTTTGAAACGATCCAGATGGATGCGTTTACTTTTCCTCAGGTATTGGGAGATATTTTGGAATCTATCGCTGCAGTAGTGTCTTTTGCAGGTGTATTTTTTGTATTGAGTCAGAAAAATATTTTAGGAGCATTGCTGCTTACTCTGGTCAATGTACCGTCTGCACTGTGTCTGCAGCAGTGTACAAAGCTGCTGTATCAATATGACCTGTCACAGATGAAAAATAAGCGGAAACAGAATTATATTATGTATGTGGCGACACAGCGAGGTTATGCACAGGAAATACGCTGTTTTCATCTGGGGGAATACTTAAAGGGAAAGTATCAGAGCTTATTTTTGGCTATATTTTCAAAGAAAAAGGGAATTTTACGAAGACGGGCATTGATAGCAGCATTGTTTGGCATACTGCCGGAGATCGTGGATTTTCTTTTGATGGTTTTCGTAGTGCAGGGTGTATTAGGCGGAAAGAATACGGTAGGAGATTTTTCTTGGTATGCGGGTATATTTGCACAAATCGAGGCTTATATCAGCATTTTGTCTATGAGGATTACCAATATATATGATAATCAGTTGAAGCTGGACCATATGCGTGAGTTTCAGCATTTTCACGCCAAAAATATTGTAGATGGCAGCGAAACATTAGACAAAATTACATCTATAGAATTTGACCATGTAGGATTCCAGTATCCGGGTTCTGAGAGAATGGCGCTGTCTGATATTAGTTTTACGGTACATACAGATGAGTGTGTTATGCTGGCAGGTGTAAACGGCTCTGGTAAGTCTACGATGATAAAGCTATTGCTGCGGCTGTATGATGCGACAATTGGAGAGGTGCGTATAAATGGCAAAAATATCAGGGAATATGAGCTGACATCTCTTAGAAAGTCTTTTGGAGTATATTTTCAAAACGGAGCAAATTTTGATTTTAGTCTTAGAGAAAATATCGGATTAGATGAAAATCTGGATGATGCAGTATGTGCGCAGGTCTTAGAGCGGTGCGGCGGCAGTGATGTTTTAAAGAGCTGCGGCGGGAATCTGGATATAGCGATGGGCAGGTCATTTGAAGATGATGGATTGGAGTTTTCTATCGGACAAAAGCAAAAAATTGCTATTGCGAGGGCTTTATGCCGCGAAAAGTCTTGTTATGTGCTGGATGAGCCGTCTTCGTCTCTTGACCCTGAGGCGGAAAATATGGTATATGATTATATAAGAGAAAGATCTAGGGGAAAAATTACAATATTTACATCACACAGGCTTTCTTTTGTGAAATTTGCAGATAGTGTGCTGGTGATAGAAGAAGGTGTTTTGATAGAGCATGGGAGACCGAAAGAGCTGCTGAAGCAGAGCGGAAGATTTTCAGAACTGTATCATATGCAGGAGAAACAATAATTCTAGATCAGCTGTGGCTGCTGTATTATAGAAATGGAAGAAAAATAAAAAGTTTAAATTGAATAAGAAATAAAGATATAAATAAAAAAGTGAGAGTCATATATGGTAACAATTGCAGTGATTGATGATGGAATATCAGATATATATTTTAAAGAGAAATGTGTGCTGCGTATAGCAGCAGATGCTGACGGAAAGATCTCAGCGGATAGAAGGGAATCCAGACTGCCTACGCATGGAACATTGTGCGCAGGCATTATCAGGCATTATATGCCGGACTGCAGGCTGATCAGTATACAGGTGTTAAATGACCAGACTAGAAGCGGCACACTAACTCAATTATTAGCTGCATTGGATTGGTGTGCGAAGCATAAGATTCGTTTGTGTAATCTGAGTCTTGGGACATCTAGTCTATGGGATTATTTTCCGATGAAAAAGACAGTTCGCAGGATGGTAGGGCGGGGCCAGATACTTGTTGCGGCCATGGGAAATGACGGACAGATGCTGATGCCGGCGGATCTGCGCGGTGTGATAAGTGTGAAAGAGGATCTTACATTGTGTGGAAATATGATCCGGCATAGTACGGGGAGATTTCGAGAGCCGGATTTTTATGCTTCATCGTCTCATACTCTGGAGCTAAACGATGGTAATACATACACTCTGAAAGACGGCAATAGTTATGCAGCAGCTGTAGTGACAGCTGCTGCAGCTCGTATTATGGCAGAATATCCACAGGCCGGCCGGGATCGGGTAATTGCTTTGATGAAAAGAGATTGTTCGCAGAGACATTTTTTCATAAATTAGGTTGACAATTAGTATGAAAACATAGTATATTTTGAATATGACTATTGCGATCTTATGAAGAGGCTGCTGAACGTGCAGAGAACAAACTGAAATTGTACCTAACAGAGTAGATTTTAATACATATGGGGGATTCTATGAAAAGTAATCGATTAAAAAATGGCAGCAGTTCTATACAAAGAAAGCGGTCGTGGGTAGGATTTTTGTTTGTCCTGCCGTTTTTGACCGGATTTGTGATATTCTTTTTTATTCCTTTTGTATGGAGCATTGCGTATTCATTTACAGGCGGGGTAGGAGGCATGAGATTTGTCGGCCTGTCACATTACCAGTCGCTGTTTGCAAGCCAGGCATTTCAGACAGCAGCAGTCAATACTCTCAGGTTTCTTTTGATCGGGGTGCCGCTGGTCATATTTTTCGGACTGGCTGTTGCATTGGTATTGTATGGAGAATTTAAAGGAAATTCTTTGCTGCGGTCGGTATTTTTATATCCGCTTACTGTGCCGATTGCTGCGCTGATTACAGTAGTGCGCTTTGTTTTTGAAAAGGACGGGGCATTGAATCATATGCTGTCTATATTTGGAATGCAGGGCAGCGACTGGCTGGACAGCAGTGCGGCGTTCGGGGTATTGATTCTTATTTTCGTATGGAAAAACTGCGGCTATAATATGCTGCTGTTTCTGGCTGGACTGTATGCGATTCCAAACGAGCTGGTGCAGACGGCACAGCTGGAGGGTGCGAAGTGGCAGCAGATTCTGTGGTATATCCGGCTGCCGCTGTTAAAGCCTACATTCTTTTTTACAGCAGTCGTTTCTATGATGAATTCTTTTAAGATCTTCCGAGAGGCGTACCTGATCGGGGGCGAGAGCCCTGACTGGAGTATTTATATGCTTCAGCATTTTATGAATAACAATTTCCGCAATTTGAATTACCAGCGCCTGTCGGCTGCGGCATTTTTGGTATTTTTGTTTATCTGCCTGATAGTCGGGATTTTGTTCTGGTGGAAAAGAAGGGGGGATGTGGAAGTATGAATGGTGCTGTTATAGGTAAAAAACATCTGCCGTTTCGGATTTTTTTAGGAAGAGCGGCTGTGGTACTGCTTGCTGCGGCTGTTTTATTTCCAGTTTTATATATGTTTATGAACGCATTTGCGCAGGAAACCGACGGGGGATTTTTTCCGAGCCGGTTTGGACTGTCTGGATTTTATGAAGTGTTTGTGCGGCGGCCGGATTATCTGGTAAAATTCTGGAATTCGATCCTGCTGTCTGTGGCTATTGTTGCAGGCCAGGGGATTATTTCCTGCCTGGCAGGGTATGGGTTTGCAAAATTTAATTTTCCGTTTAAAGAGGCTGTTTATTATGCAGTAATTGTAATTATGCTTATGCCGTATCAGGTAACGCTTGTGTCGAATTTTATCGTAACGGATGCCCTGGATCTGAATAATACTTACTGGGCGATCCTGCTGCCGGGGATTTTTTCTCCATTCGGGGTATTCCTGATGCGGCAGGGATTTGAGACTGTGCCGGAGGAGCTGCGGGGAGCGGCCATGCTGGAGGGCGCTTCACAGATGCGCATATTAATGCAGATCGCGCTGCCTCTGTGCCGGTGGCAGCTGATGACACTCGTACTGCTTAGTTTTGTGGATGCCTGGAATATGGTGGAGCAGCCGTTAGTATTTTTAAAAGAGGCTTTCCGCTATCCGATCTCTGTATTTCTGGCGCAGATGAGTGAATCCAGAATTGATATTTTGTGTACCTGTGGAATTATGGTGACACTGCCGGTGCTGCTTTTGTTTTTGTTCTGTGAAGAAGATCTGACAGACAGCGCGGCAAGATTGAAAAGCTGAGGTGGATTATGAGCAGGAGAAAAAAATGGACATTTGCAGCAGCAGCAGCGGCGCTGATCTTACTGATTGTATTTACGGCAGTTTCTTATCAGAATAATAACAGGCTTATGCCGAGGGTAAAGACATTTACTTTCCGGTTTGACGATTCATGCAAGACAGATTATAAATGGTATCTGCCGGAGGATTGTATTATGTCCGATGGAAAAGGAAACTGCAAAGTCTATCGGCTGAAAGACCGGATGGGGCGTTTCGGAAAGGAATATTATACAGAAGAGGTATTGCTGCATATCTATAGTGAAAATGGAGAAAAGCAGTATCGGGAAACGGACGGCCATCTGCGTGTAGAGGCACCGGAAATATGGGAGGGAGATAAGATTGTGTATGAATGTGATCAGTTTTTTGCTCCAAAAGAAACGGTAAAATGGGTAAATCCAGAATCGGATGAATAGAAGAAATTAGGAGAGCTTATCCCAAATTTGAGAGGCAGGCCCACAGGATCTGGTATCGCGGGCTTTGCATTTTAAATTTGGGATAACTTTTTTTGTATCATTATTTACTGTAAAAGCGATAATATGCCCTGCCGGCTCTGGTTCGCCTGTGCAAGCATAGACTGCCCGGCCTGCATTAAAATATTGTTGGT
This sequence comes from uncultured Eubacterium sp., assembly GCA_910586445.1. Taxonomy (GTDB): domain Bacteria; phylum Bacillota; class Clostridia; order Lachnospirales; family Lachnospiraceae; genus Eubacterium_J. Next base: position 390 of record CAJUHV010000049.1, on the reverse strand, counting down.
GCTGTATTCGACCATTTCCTTCGCCATATCAGTATCACGGATTCTTGACTCTGCAGCAGTTGTATTTTCTACAATATTATCAATATTCGCAATCGTATGTTCCAGCCGGTTCTGCACTGCGCCCAGTGAAGAACGCATCTGAGAAACCAGATCTATCGCGTTTTGAGACAGCTTCATTGTTCTGATCGCTGTGTCATAAGAATTGACAAGCAGGCAGTTTTTTGGATTATAATAATTTTTCTTTCCGGTATTAAAATTCACCGACCTTATACCTTTATATGCGGTAAATGTTTCATCGTCATCCATCCCTATATACTCGATGGAATGTTCTCTTGATAACTATAAATGAGCAAATATAGAAATTTGCACAAAACTACCCTACCAATTTCA
>CAJUHV010000048.1:2730-30190 GCA_910586445.1 uncultured Eubacterium sp. | reverse complement strand
TCACCTGTCATTATCATAGAAGATCTTATTTACAGACTTTTCTTCATAGTCTCGACGAAATTTCGTTCGATTATCAATTAGATCGTTTATGCATTAAACATTTTTCCTTTAAAGGCAAAAATCTTAGGGACGGGGATAAAAGAAGTCTTATTTATATATGATAGTGATTTTGCTGATAAAGACAATTTGAAAATTATTTTAAATATATTGTCTAAATATGCTATAGTCCTCTAGCTGGATGAAAGTGTGGATTATATTTTAAAGTCATACAAAGATAGAATATAGTGTTTTCCTAAGTATTTAATTATACACGACTTTACAACTTTTATAAATGATAGCCTTGCTGTTGAACAGGGCAACAGCATTCACTTTTCAAGCGAGAACAAAATTTATATAAACAACTCAGGTTCAAGGGCAGTTTTAAACATCAGTCTTTTTTTGCTGATACGCCCATAATGTGCCTGTGCCCCTGTTATTTTTCTACAATCTTTTTCTGGCAGCTCACTGCATCTGCCGTTACAACCGCCCTTCCACATCTATGAGATCAAGCAGTTTGGGAACTGCTGTAATTTCATACGTTTTCCTCTACTGCCAGCTCCCCAAAGTAATCCGGCTTTCTGCAGCAAATGCACTTATGACATGATATGCTTTATGCTGCGTATTTCTGCTGCCGCATATCGTTTTTTCATCGACTGCCACTACACTGCGCTTTTGGTGTGCCATAGACAGCCAGTTTGTCATGTATGATGAAAGTTCAGACAGGTTAAGTTTCTCAAACACTCTTCTGAATGTGTCGCTGTCAGGTATGCCGGGCCGGAAGTTCAAGAAATTCCGCAAGATATTTTTTGCGGCTTTAGCCGAATTCCTCCATATCAGGAGAGTCAAAGTAAATGCTGCTGCTCTGATCAATAGACGACTAACTCTTGAATACTATACAATATAATGGTATAATAAACAACGTTGGAAAATTTAAATCCAGACGAATAAGGAGACTTTTATGGGAGGGCTGAACGAGAGAAATGTATGGAGTTTCCTGTATGATTCAAATATAGAAATTCGAAGGAAGGTGGTTGATAAAAAGATATCTTGGAGTAAAATAAGATTACTGACCTAGCGGGTTAGTAAAATAAGATTACTGACCTAGCGGGTTAGTAAAAATCTTACTGAACAGATAGGTATCCAAGATGAATTGTAACAAATTCCTTGATTTTTTAAGGAAAATTACTTGACAATAACAGGGAGGATATAAGTGGTATGAAAAATACAATGAGAACTGGAAAGAAAATACGATTGCTGCTTTTGCTTACAGCAGCGCTGGTGCAAAGCGGCATCTGCTGCAAACAGGTAATTGCGGAAGAAACAGCTGCAGTGGATGACGGGATCGAAGACAATTGGAAAGATGAGAATATTGCTGAAGAAGAAAATGAAGAAGAAGGACTCAATTTTAGGCCGTTAAAAGGCGGCAAGACATTAGAGCTATATCGCTATAATGGGGAAAAGAGCGTTGTCAAAATCCCAGATATAGTGGACGGGAAACCGGTGGTTGCAATTGGCTATAGGGCTTTTGCTGAAATGAAGAGCGTTAAACATGTAGTTATTCCAGAAAGTGTGACATCTATTGCTCATCAAGCGTTTTCGGAATGTAAAAAGTTAAAGAGCGTTATATTACCATCTGGCCTTGATAAGATTGAAAAAAATACTTTTGAGTTTTGTGTAGCATTAACAGACGTAACGCTGCCGGAATGTCTAACAAGTATTGAATACAGGGCCTTTTATGATTGTAAAAAATTAGAGTATATAGACTTTCCGGAAAATCTTGTTTCAATTGGAGACCAAGCCTTTTCCCGCTGCAATCTAAAAGAGCTTAATCTTCCGCAGTCAGTAAAAAACATCGGAAATGGTGCGTTTAAGGATTGCAGCATGGAGCAGGTAGTAATACCTGCGGGGGTAAAGACGATAAGGGGTTTGTCAGATTGTGAGCAACTTAAATATGTAGAGATGCAGGGAAATGTAGAAAAGATAGGGGAGGGAGCTTTTTTCGGGTGTTACAGTCTGGAGGAGATTGATGTTCCGTCTAGCGTTAAGGAAATAGGCGAGGGTGCTTTTGGAAAGTGCCGTAACTTAGAACGCATCAAAATCCCAGCGGATGTTAAAAAAATTGGCAAAAATGCTTTTAGGGGATGTAGCAGCTTAGAACACATCAAAATCCCGGCGGGTATTAAAAAGATTGAGGAGGGGACGTTTCAAGACTGCGAAAAGTTAAGCAAGGTTGAACTCCCATCTGGTCTAACCATGATCAGAGATCACACTTTTGATGGCTGCAAAAAACTAAAAACCATTCAACTGCCATCTAGCTTAAAAGTGCTTGGATACCAGTCTTATGATTCTCTTTCTCTTGCAATGACGCCTGGATTTGTTTTTGCCGATAGTGGGTTAGAAGATATTGTCATTCCTGAAAATGTAGAGCGGCTTGCACCGTATTGTTTTTATGGCACAAAAATAAAAAGTATAACGATAAAATCAAAAAAATTAAAAAGGCCAGATGATCTCGGTGGTTATTATCGTCTTGGTGCGATGAAAAATAAAATAATCAGGGTGAAAGTGCCTGCGTCTAAATTAAAAGACTATAAAGAAATGATCTCTACTGGTTCCAATACTGAATTGCGTTTTGAGCCATTGTAAAATACCAATTAATGGATACAGGCTAAATAATCGCAATTGCATGTATCATCAAATCAAGGAGGAAAAAGAATGGATACAAAAATAAAAAGGTGGCTTTTACTGCTTTTTGTTGCAGTATTGACAGGCTGTGTAAGCCGGACAAAAGTTTTTGCTGCAGTGAATACTTCGACAGACAGTTATGCAGAAGATGGTTATGATGATTCTGCGGCAGGGGATTATGGAAAACCTGGTCAAAAAGTCAGCATAAAGGACGACGACCCTTTTACATATGTATTGTTAGCAGACGGAACGATAGAGATATCACGTTGTGAGCGGGAAGTTTCGGGCGAGATTATCATTCCAGATATGGTGGATGGGAAAAAAGTGACTTCGATTGGCAAATCGGCGTTTTTTCATTGTAAAATGAAAGCAGTTACCATACCAGAAGGCGTGGCAAAGATTTCTGAGGAAGCTTTTTTTGTCTGTCAGCAATTGGAGCAGGTGGTCCTTCCAAAGAGCATTGTTTCCATTGAAAAGTCCGCATTTTCTTCTTGTAATAAATTAAAGTCAATCATCATACCAGAAGGCATAACAAAGATCTCAAAAGGCGCTTTTTCAGGCTGTGGACGATTGGAGCAGGTATTTTTACCAAAGAACATTGTTTCTATTGAAGATTCCGCATTCTCAAGTTGCGTAAGCTTGCGGGAGATTGCATTCCCATCCGCATTAAAGAGTATTGGAGACAGGGCCTTTTACGCTGCCGGTTTGGAACAGGTAGAAATACCGGCGGAGAAGATTGGTAAAGCAGCGTTTTCTGATTGTAAAAACTTGGAGAGCGTAAAAATTTTAAAAAAAATGGAAAAAATAGAGGAAAATATTTTTTGTAAATGCGAAAGCCTAATAAATGTCAGCCTGCCATCTGGTATAAAGGAAATAGGAACGGGCGCTTTCAGTTACTGCACTAGTTTAGAAGGAATTGATCTTCCGTCTGGCGTGACAAAAATAGGTGCGTATGCTTTTCGCTCTTGTATTAGCTTAAAAAGTATTAAAATCCCGTCGGGTGCAAAAACAATTGACGAAGAAGCTTTCTTTTTATGCGAAAGCTTAAGCAAAGTGACGTTTCCGTCCAGCGTAGCGGTTATTGGTGACAGCGCTTTTGCTAGCTGTAAAAGCTTAAAAAATATCAAACTGCCATCCGGCTTAAAACAGCTTGGGTATACAAGATTCAATGAGGGGCATGTTTTTGCAGAAACCGGGTTGACGAGCATAGTAATTCCGAAAAATGTGGAAAAAATAGGAGTAGAATGTTTTTACAAAACGAAAATGAAAACAATAACAATTCATTCTAAAAAGTCAAATTTCTTTAATGCATTTTTGAGAATGGACACTACCAAGCTTACACTAAAAGTCCCGGCATCCAAGCTAAAAGAATATAAAGATTATTTCGGGAGTATGCCCAACTATGATTTTACACATAATATAAAGGTGCGGTTTGTGGCATTGTAAGCCGGCAAAAACAGGCTGTTTTATAAAACAAAACTGCCTCAAACTTATCTAACTTTGTTCACAAAACAAGCTGCCGCTTTAATGACAAAAATCGTGAAGCGGCAGTTCTTTTTTGACTTTTTTATCTCTTGATATATCCTTGATTCTGGGCACAGTGTATCAGAAATTCCACAAAATCTGCCTGCGCACCGCTTAGGCTGCTTCGGGCCTGACAATCACTCTAACACAAACATATATCAGTTGATGTAAATGTATCTGCTCTAGAGCGCGCTTCCAGTGTTTTGTATGGATAAAATCCGCCGGTATACATATCGTGAAAGCCATAATTTTCTCGAAATCTGCAAAGTACTCTTAATAGAAAGACCATCAGATCTAAAAAACGGCAGCATAAAACCAATCCCATCCGTATTTGGCATTGGCTTTATGCTGCTGTTTTCTATTTTTTATAACTCTAAGCCGGCACCTGCCCAAACACAGCGATCTGTTTAAAATTATATCAGGCATCTTGAAATTGCGCATTTACTGTGGCATAATAACAGGTATGTAAAAAACGCTGCATGTATTCTGTGCAGCAGGTCAACAGCGAAAGCAGATTCAGGAAGGTGATGGAAATGTCAGTAAAAGACACAAGAATAAAACCATATACAGGAGAGAAAATCAAAATCCGGCCATACGAACGTGTGGCGCAGTATTATGAGACCGACCAGATGGGAATTATCCATCATTCCAATTTTATCCGGTGGATGGAAGAGGCGAGAAACAATCTGATGGATCAGATGGGTTTCAGCTACAAGGCAATGGAAGAAATGGAAATTATAAGCCCGGTGCTGTCTGTCAACTGCGAATATAAAAGCATGGTGCATTTCCATGATACAGTAGTGATCGAGGCCAGGATCGCAGATTACAACGGGGTCAAGATGAGGGTTGTTTACCGCATGACAGATAAAGAGACCGGGGAGCTTCGGGCAGTGGCAGAGAGCGTGCACTGTTTCTTGAATCACGGCGGCAAGCCGATTTCCTTAAAGCGGTCATACCCTGAGATAGATACAAAGTTCTTTACGCTGTATGATGAGAACGGTGACGAGATCAAAGAGTAACGGAAAAATTGCACAATATATAAAAGGAGCTGCCCATGAGCGATAAGCTGGTTTTGATTGATGGACACAGTATTTTAAACAGGGCCTTTTTCGGCATACCGGATCTGACGAATTCGGAGGGCCTTCATACAAATGCAGTCTACGGATTTTTGAATATATTATTTAAAGTATTGGACGAAGAACAGCCGCAGTACCTGACGGTTGCGTTTGATGTGAGTGCGCCTACATTCCGCCATGAAATGTATGCAGAGTACAAAGGGACACGCAGGCCTATGGCACCGGAGCTGCGCGAACAGGTTCCGCTGATGAAAGAAATGCTGCAGGCTATGGGTGTTACGATTGTAGAAAAGGCAGGCTACGAAGCGGACGACCTGCTTGGCACGATCGCAAAGCGCGCCGAGGCACAGGGGCTGGAAGTATCGGTTGTATCCGGCGACCGCGACCTGCTGCAGCTTGCGACAGAGCATATTAAAATAAGGATACCTAAGACAAAACGGACAGGGACAGAGGTAGAGGATTATTATGCGGCACAGGTAATGGAAAAGTATCAGGTCACTCCGGCTGAATTTATCGACGTAAAAGCGCTGATGGGAGACAGCTCGGACAATGTGCCCGGCGTGCCCGGCATAGGGGAAAAGACCGCTGTGAAAATAATCAGCCAGTATGGCAGCATTGAGAATGCGTTTGCGCATATTGACGATATGTCAAAGAGCAAGGTACGGGAATCTTTTCGGGAAAATTATGAAAAGGCGCAGTTTTCAAAAAAGCTCGTGACGATTGAGATCCATGCGGATGTGGAGTACGATCTGGACGGGGCGCGGCTTTCCAGCCTGTATACGCCCGAGGCATATAAGATGTGCCAGAGGCTTGATTTTAAGCATATGCTTGCCAGATTTAAGGTGTCAGATGAGGTGCCGAAGGCAGACCATATGGCAGAGCACTTTCAATGGATAAAAGAGCGCAGCCAGGCGGAAGAGATTTTTGGCCGCTTAAAACAGGCAGCACAGTGTGCGGTTCAGCTGATCGAAGAAAACGGAACGGTTTATGGCCTTGCGGCAGCATTTATAAATGCAGGCACAGAGAGTGCAGGAGCAGCAGAATCTGATAGCAGAGAAATTGATAATGAAGCAACTGGTAATGAAGAAATATATTTTATTCAATGCAGCCAGGATAATATAGGAGCACAGGAAATGATCGGCGCAGATGAACTGTGCGGCCATCTGTCGGACATTTTGACATCCGGTGCGCAGGCGGCCTCGTTTGATGTCAAGCATATGCTGAAGTTTGTTGACATTCCGGCGCAGCAGAAGCTTTTTGATGTCACGATTGCTGCCTATTTACTAAATCCGCTGAAAAACGAATACCACTATGAAGATATTGCAAAAGAGGAACTGGGCCGGCTGCTGCCGTCGAGGGCAGATCTGATCGAAAAGCTTTCGTATCAGGCCGCAATGGAGCAAAAGCCGGAGGAATTTTTAAAGACAGCATGTTATCAGGCGTATACGGCGTTTCATGCCATGGATCTTCTATCGCAGCGTCTGGAGCAGAAAGGCATGCGCATGCTGTTTGACCAGATTGAAATGCCGCTTGTATACACGCTTTCCGATATGGAAAAGGAAGGCATAGCCATAGAGGCAGAAGAGCTGAAAGTATACGGCGGGCAGCTGCAGGAACGCATAACGGAGCTGGAGCAGCAGATTTATCAGGGGGCAGGAGAAGAATTTAATATCAATTCACCAAAGCAGCTTGGTGTCATATTGTTTGACAAATTGAAAATGCCGTATGGCAAAAAGACAAAGACCGGATATTCGACCGCAGCGGATGTGCTGGACAAGCTGGCACCGGAATATCCGCTTGTGGCACAGATCTTAGAATACCGCCAGCTGGCAAAGCTGAAGTCTACGTACGCAGATGGGCTTGCGGCATTTATCGGGCCGGACGGGCGGATTCATACGACATTTAACCAGACGATTACAGCTACCGGGCGGCTCAGCAGTACAGAGCCGAACCTGCAGAATATCCCGATCCGTATGGAGCTGGGAAGGCTGATCCGCAAAGTATTCCGTCCGAAAGCAGGCTGCGTATTTTTAGATGCTGATTATTCTCAGATTGAGCTGCGGGTGCTGGCGCATATGTCCGCAGATGAAAACCTGATCCAGGCATATAAGGAGGCGCAGGATATCCACCGGATGACGGCTTCGCAGGTATTTCACATTCCGTTTGAGGAAGTGACGGATTTACAGCGCAGGAATGCAAAGGCAGTCAATTTTGGCATAGTATACGGAATTAGCTCCTTTGGATTAAGTCAGGATTTAAGTATTACGAGAAAAGAGGCACAGGATTATATCGAGCAGTATTTTCAGACCTATCCGGGTGTAAAGGCATTTTTAGACCGTATGGTATCTGAGGCAAAGGAAAACGGCACGGCAGTTTCGATGTTCGGCAGGGTGCGCCCGGTGCCGGAGCTTAGATCCAGCAATTATATGCAGCGCTCGTTTGGTGAGCGCGTCGCTATGAATTCTCCGATTCAAGGCTCGGCTGCGGATATTATCAAGATCGCGATGAACCGCGTGCATGACAGGCTGCTGGCGGAAGGGTTAAAGTCACGCCTGATTCTGCAGGTGCATGATGAATTACTGGTAGAGACATACGAAGAAGAAGTGAAGGCAGTATCCAAAATACTTGAAGAGGAAATGCATCAGGCAGCAGATCTGTCGGTAGCGCTGGAAATCGACATGCATAGCGGCTTAAACTGGTATGAAGCAAAGTAACAGCTCTAGAGCGTGTCTGAAAAATCATTCCCGCGATCTGCATGCACGAATTCCGGCTTTTAAAATGTGGATGTCCAGACGCTGCCTGGCTATGGACACCGGCAGTTTTAGAAGCGGAAACCGCAGTGAATGAAGTGTCATGGCAGCTGTCAGGCAGGCTGCTTTAAGGAATAAATATAGAAACGGTCAGGGTGAACGGAATGAAATTTATAGGGATCACAGGCGGTGTCGGTGCGGGAAAGTCTACGATACTCGCCTATCTGAGGAAAAATTACAGAATAAGGACACTGATAGCAGATGAGGTCGCTCATGAGATCATGGAACCGGGCTATGACTGCTATATCAGGCTTCAGAAAGAATTTGAAAAGGAAAAAATATGGCGTCAAAACGGCAGGCTCAACCGGAAACGTCTGGCAGAAATCATATTTGCAGATGAAGAAAAGCGGGAACGGCTGAACAATATCGTTCATCCGGCTGTGAAAGAATATATATTAAAAGAAGTGGAAAGGGAACGCCGCAGCGGCTCGACAGATTATGTAGTGCTGGAGGCAGCGCTGCTCATCGAAGACGGATACGACAAAATCTGCGATGAACTGTGGTATGTCTATGTGACAGAGGAAAACCGCAGAAAGCGCTTGATTGAAAACAGGGGCTATTCAGATGAAAAAATTGAGCAGATGTTTGCAGCACAGCTTTCGGAAGGTGAATACCGCAGGCACTGCCGGGTGATTATTGATAATAATGGTCCGATTGCGCAGGTATATCTGCAGCTGGCGCAGCTGCTAAATGGTAAAGGAGATAAGCAGATGTTGGAAAATGGGGTCGCAAAGGAAGAAAATACACAGCAGGAAAAACCGCAGTATGTATTTGGATTGGATATCGGTACACGTAATGTGGTAGGTACGGTTGGATATAAAAAAGACAAGGAATTTATCGTTGTGGCACAGTATTCGACAGAGCATGACACCAGAGCCATGCTGGACGGGCAGATTCATGATATCGGCCGTGTCGGGCGTACAATTTCACTTGTAAAAGAAAAGCTCGAAGACCAGATCGGGGAAGAGCTGACGGAAGTGTGCATAGCAGCAGCCGGACGTGTGTTAAAAACGGTGACGACAGAGGTGGAATATGAGTTTTCAGAAGAGACTGTTGTGACAAGGGAGCATATCCATACATTAGACCTGCTCGGCGTAGATAAGGCGGCGCAGACATTAAAAGAAGCAAATGATACGAGATACAAGTTTTATTGTGTCGGTTATTCGGTTATGAAATACTATATCAACGACGAAATATTTTCGAATCTGGAAAGCCATAAGGCGGATAAGATTTCTGAAAAAATTATCGTTACATTCCTGCCGGAGGACGTCGTGGACGGCCTTTACATGGCTGTCGGATTTGCGGGACTGACCGTTGCAAATATGACACTGGAGCCGATTGCCGCGATCGATGTGGCAATACCTGAGAATTTCCGCATGCTGAATATAGCACTTGTGGATGTAGGCGCGGGCACGTCGGATATTTCGCTGACCAGAGACGGCAGCATTATTGCATACGGCATGATTCCGGTTGCCGGAGATGAGCTGACAGAGATGATTGTACAGCATTATCTCGTTGATTTCCATATGGCAGAGCATATTAAGCTCGCAGCTTCGGAAGATGGAGAAATCGAGTTTGAAGATATCATGAGCCTAAAGCACAAGATTTCCGCGCAGGAAGTATGGAAGCTGACAGAGCCGCTTGTGGATAAGATGTCAACAGAGGTGGCGGCAAAGATCAAAGAGCTGAACGGCGACCAGACCGTAAGCGCGACATTTATCGTCGGCGGCGGCGGGAAAATCCATGGGTTTGACGAGCAGCTGGCAAAGAAGCTGGAGCTGCCGCAGGAGCGTGTGGCGCTGCGCGGCGCGGAGGTATTAAAAGAAGTTACATTCCTGCAGGAGGATATCGTAAAAGATCCGCTGCTTGTCACGCCGATCGGTATATGCCTGAATTATTATGAGCAGAAAAATAATTTTATCATGGTTCATTTTAACGGCGAGCGGATGAAACTGTACGACAATAACAAACTGACGATTGTAGACGCGGCAATACAGGCAGGCTTTCCAAATGACCAGCTCTTCCCGAAACGCGGGCGTGAAATTAATTTTACCGTAAACGGAAGGCCGCGTATTGTGCGAGGGGATGCCGGAGAGGCAGCGGTAATTATGATGAACGACCGTCCGGCTTCGATCAATACGCCGATCGAGCCAAACTGCTATATTACGATTGAGCCGTCTACAGCAGGCAGAGAAGCACATTATATGGTCGGGGAGCTGGAAGAATACCACAGCTCTACGATTTCTTTTGAAGTCAACGGCAAGCTGATTACATGTCCGCGGTACGTAGAGGTCAACGGCGTGCTGGAGCCGCCTTCTTATGAGATTAAGGAACACGATGCGATTGTCACAAGGAGCTTTTACACCGTGCAGCAGCTGGCTGAATTTATGGATGTAGAGCTGGACCCGGATGCTGATATACTGGTCAATAACCGTGTCGAAGGACTGGGGGCACTTGTATATGAAAACTTCAGCGTAGACTGGAGCGTGATTACTTACCGTTCCACGCCGCAGGATGCATACCCGGATGCCCCGCCAAAAGGCAGAATGCCGAATCTGGACGGTGACGAAGCAGTGAGCGTGTCTGTAGTAAATTCGACAGGAACAGAGCTGGCGCGTACAGACACTGCCGGCAGGATACAGGAAGAAAATGCGGAAAAAGAAGAGGGCACGGCTGAAAGCGGACAGGCGATGTTGGAAGACCGCGCAGCAGGTACACTGGCGCTGCCGGATTCTGTTGGAACCGCACAGGCAGCAGGCATACAGACGGTGAATCAGGCAGCAGCTATAGGGGAACAGGCAGATGCAGGCAGTACCATGCCTGTGGGACAGCAGCCGGGCAGTGTATCGGCACAGGAACTACAGTCAGGAGCAGATCGTACGATATATGCAGGAAGGCAGACTGGCGGCGTATCAGCGCAGGAACTACAGCCGGGCGCAGGATTTGCTTCAGCTACAGGGGCACAGGCTGATGCAGGCATGATTCCGCAGACTGCTCAACAAGGCGCAGGCAGCATGCCGGCTATAAGACAGCAGGCAGGCGCAGGTTCTCCGGCGGCTTCGAGTATACAGGCAGGTGCAGAACCAGCAGTGTCCAGCAGCGCAGCACAAAATCCATCAGATGAGGCAGCAGCCCAAAAGGACCAGCTGTTTCAGGTAGTTGTAAATGACAGAACGATTACACTGGATGGAAAAGACAGTTATATATTTGTAGACATCTTTGACTACATACAGTTTGACCTGTCAAAAGCGCGCGGACGCCTGCTGATTACGCAGGTCAACGGCAAAGATGCACAGTATACCCAGCCATTAAATCAGAACGATAAAATCGATATCTATTGGCAGGATTAAAATAAAAAGCAGACGAGATGAAAAAGCAGGAACGGAAGGAATACAAAGATGGAATTATGTAGCATTGCAAGCGGCAGCAGCGGTAACTGCATATGTGTAGGCACGTCGGGTTCGCACCTGCTTGTCGATGCAGGAATCAGTGGAAAGCGGATTGAAACCGGGCTGAATTCAGTCGGATTAAAGACAAGCGAGATGAAAGCGATTTTAGTAACGCATGAGCATATCGACCATATCGCAGGGCTCGGCGTACTGGCAAGGCGCTACGGACTGCCGATTTATGGTACAAAGGGGACACTGGACGCCGTTATGAAGGTGAAGTCGGTCGGCAGGATTGATGAGAGCCTGCTGCGCCCGATTGTGCCGATGCGTGACTTTACAGTCGGGGATATGACGGTACGGCCGCTTTCCATTTCGCATGACGCCGCAGATCCTGTGGCCTATATCATGCAGACACAGAGCCAGAAAATAGGCGTGATCACAGATCTGGGCAAATACGACGATGCACTTGTAGAAAGCCTGCAGGATATAGATGTGCTGCTGCTTGAAGCCAACCACGACGTGCGCATGTTACAGACCGGCAGCTATCCTTATCCGTTAAAGCAGCGTATACTCTCAGACAGGGGACATTTATCAAACGTGTTATCCGGGCAGCTGCTCGGACGGCTCCTGCATGACAAGTTCCGGGCGGTTGTATTAGGGCATCTGAGCCAGGAAAATAATCTGGCGGAGCTGGCTTACGAGACGGTGAGGCTGGAAGTATCGATGGGAGAAAATCCGTACCGCGGCGATGATTTTCCTATTTATGTGGCAAAGCGCAGCGAACCATCGCAGATGATCTGCGCATAACGAATCAAATTTTAGAAAGAGAGAATGGAATGGAACATACATCAGCAAAAGCATCCGATAAGACGATCATTACAGTACTGGGCAAGGATACGGTAGGGATCATTGCAAAAGTATGTACTTATTTATCCGAGCATAATATCAATGTACTCGATATCTCACAGACGATAGTACAGGGATATTTCAATATGATGATGATCGTAGAGATGAATGAATCCGAAGTGTCATTTTCCAAATGTTCAGAAGAGCTTGACAAGATCGGGGCAGATATCGGTGTGAGCATCAAATGCCAGAAAGAAGAGATCTTTGAAATGATGCATCGTATTTAAACGCATGCATGCCGATCATCCTGCGGTATCTGGATTGGTCTTGGCATGGTATCAAATTTAGGAGATGACAATGATAAATATAGGTGAAGTAGCAGAAACAAATAAAATGATTGATCAGGAAAATCTGGATGTGCGTACGATTACGATGGGGATCAGCCTGCTGGACTGCATAGATTCGGATTTGGAGAGATTGAATGAAAAAATCTATGCAAAGATAACGACGCTTGCCAGAGATCTGGTATCAGTCGGGCAAAAGATTGAGAACAGCTACTGCATTCCGATTGTAAATAAACGTATATCAGTCACGCCCATTGCATTGATCGGCGGAGCAGCCTGCAGGACACCGGACGATTTTGTACAGATTGCCCATACGCTTGATAAAGCAGCCAAAAAGACAGGAGTAAATTTTATCGGAGGGTATTCTGCGCTGGTGTCAAAAGGCATGACGGCTGCGGATGAAAACCTGATCCGCTCGATACCAAAGGCGCTTGCGGAGACGGATTTTGTATGCAGCTCGGTAAATGTCGGGTCTACTAAGACCGGCATAGAAATGGATGCTGTACGCCTGATGGGAGAAATTATCAAAGAAACGGCGGAGCGGACAAAGGAGTGGGATTCGCTGGGCTGTGCAAAGCTGGTCGTATTCTGCAATGCGCCGGACGACAATCCGTTTATGGCAGGCGCATTTCACGGTGTTACAGAGGCAGATGCCGTCATTCATGTAGGCGTCAGCGGGCCGGGTGTTGTAAAGACCGCATTGGAAGAAGTACGCGGGGAGAGCTTTGAGGTGCTGTGCGAGACAATTAAACGCACGGCATTTAAGATCACGCGTGTAGGCCAGCTTGTTGCAAAAGAAGCCTCCAGACGGCTTGGAATACCGTTCGGCATTATTGACTTATCTTTAGCGCCTACGCCTGCGGTCGGCGACAGCGTGGCAGACATACTGCATGAAATCGGCGTAGAATATGCAGGAGCACCGGGAACGACGGCGGCGCTTGCATTGTTAAATGATCAGGTAAAAAAAGGCGGCATTATGGCTTCATCCTATGTCGGCGGATTAAGCGGGGCATTTATTCCGGTCAGCGAAGACCAGGGCATGATCGAGGCCGTACAGGCAGGGGCACTGACTTTAGAAAAATTAGAAGCTATGACATGTGTATGCTCGGTCGGCCTTGATATGATCGCAGTTCCCGGCGATACAAAAGCTTCTACGATATCCGGGATACTTGCAGATGAGATGGCGATCGGCATGATCAACCAGAAGACAACGGCAGTACGCCTGATTCCGGTAATCGGCAAAGGGGTCGGCGAGAGTGCAGAATTTGGAGGGCTGCTTGGCAGGGCACCTGTCATGCCGGTGAATCCATACGACTGCAGTGCATTTATCAGCCGCCGGGGCAGAATACCTGCACCGATCCACAGCTTTAAAAATTAGGGCAGATTATCTATGAAAAAAATGATTATTTTCTGCGAGAATGCAGTAGAGACGCTGACTTATTTTTCCAGACAGCTGGCAGAAGCATTTGAAGCATGGGGATACGAGAGCTTCTGGATGGACTTTGAAATGCTGGGCCTGAGCACATGGAAACTGCGCCAGGCGCTGGCAGATCAACGGCAGCAGACAGAAGCCGCGCTGATTACATTTAATTTTATCGGGTTAAGCGGGGAAGAAGAGCTGTGGGATTTTGACGACGAAGGTGTTCCATGCGCAAGCATCTGGGAAAAGCTGGGCATTCACTGCATTAATATTATGGTAGACCACCCGATTTATTATTATAAGGCGCTCCTGCATTCGGTCAGCGGCATGCAGGCTTTTTGCATTGATAAAGACCACGCCGCGTATATGAAGCGGTTCTATCCAGGCATCCCGTGTGAGTTTCTGCCGCTGGCAGGAAACCGTCTGTTGGACTGCCAGGTTAAAGGGCCGGGCAGAAAACCCGAACATCTGTATGAGGCAGCAGAAGCCGAGACCTATGAACAGTGGCTGCGGCGTCCGTATGAGCTGGTATTTACTGCCAACTATGTCCCGATATCCAGTATCGAAAACCAGCTGCAGCAGCTGGAGCCGGAGTACCGGGACTTTTATTATGAGATGATCGGGGCGTTTATTGAAAATCCCGCGCAGGACCTGCTTTCCTGCATGGAACAGTATATACGCCGGGAAATGCCGGAGCTAAGCGACGCCGAACTGTGCAAGGCAATGAGCACGGCACCTGCGGTAGACCTGTGGGTGCGCACACATTTTCGGGAGCAGACTGTGCGCGTGCTTGCCGAAGGCGGGGTACCGGTACATTTATTTGGAAAAGACTGGGAGCTTATGCCGTGCAGAAATCCGGAAAATATGATCTGCTCCGGCCGCATGATAAATTCCGCGGACTGCATATATGCCATGGCCTCTGCCAAAGCTGCGCTGAACACAATGCCATGGTTTAAAGACGGCGCACATGACAGGATCTTTACGGCAATGCTGCACCAGACCGTGGCCCTTACAGATGACAGCGCATATCTGCGCAGCCAGTATACAGATCAGGATACGATTTTATACTACAGCTTACATACACTGGACGAGCTGCCGCAGCTGGCACACAGTATGTTACAGCAGCCTGAAAAACTATATGCCATAGCCGGACGCGCCATGACAGAAACCGCACAGCAGCATACGTGGCATCACCGCGCCCAGACACTGAGGCAGTATCTGCCATAATTCCAGCGGCATTGTGCATGGATACGCAGGCAGTTTCTGCCATAATCATAGATCAGGATTATATTATGCCGGCGGCTGAATATTGCAGCTGACTGCGCAGAACAAATCTTCCTATGCAGGGCAGCTGACTGCGCCGCAGCAAATGCTGCATCGATGGATGACAGCGCAGCAGATAGAGATTTGGGCAGGCTGAATGCAGCGTTATTTAACTGTTGGAGTAATACGTTATGACTATATAATTAGGAGGAGTTTAAAATGCAGATCACATCATTAGAAAAAGAGCTGACCACCAATTCTTATCCGGGCAGGGGAATTATAATCGGAAAATCGCCGGACGGCGCATATGCCGTGACCGCTTATTTTATTATGGGCAGAAGCGTAAACAGCCGCAACCGTATCTTTGTAGAGGACGGAGAAGGCATACGCACAAAAGCATTTGATCCGGCAAAACTAAGCGATCCAAGTCTTGTAATATATGCTCCGGTACGTGTGCTGGGCAATAAAACCATTGTGACAAACGGCGATCAGACAGATACGATTTACGAGTGCATGGATAAGCAGCAGACCTTTGAACAGGCACTCCGCAGCAGAACCTTTGAGCCGGATGAGCCGAATTATACGCCGCGCATTTCCGGCATACTGCATATCGAAAACGGCAGCTATAATTATGCGATGTCTATTTTAAAAAGCAATAACGGCAGCCCGGATTCCTGCCAGCGTTATACGTTTGCATATGAGAATCCGGCAGCAGGTGAAGGACATTTTATCCATACATACCAAGGAGACGGAAATCCGCTGCCGAGCTTTGAGGGAGAACCGGTGCGTATCGGCATATCCGGCAGCATTGATGCGTTTACAGAGTCTGTCTGGAACAGCTTAAATGAAGAAAATAAAGTATCGTTGTTTGTACGGTACATCGAGATCGCAACAGGCAGATATGAGACGCGGATTGTAAATAAAAACAGGTAAAGTAAAGCAGGTATAAAGAAAAATTATGTATGAATTAATCAGACAGGAAGGCCGTGCAAAACGCGGCATTTTCCATACCGTACACGGAGACATCCAGACTCCGGTTTTTATGAACGTAGGAACCAGCGCAGCGATCAAGGGTGCAGTTTCCACAGAAGATCTGGAAGGAATAGGCACGCAGGTAGAATTGTCCAATACGTATCACCTGCATGTGAGGCCGGGCGATCTGGTGATCAAAAGCCTGGGCGGCCTGCATAAGTTTATGGCATGGGATAAGCCGATTCTGACAGATTCGGGCGGTTTTCAGGTGTTTTCACTGGCCAGCCTTCGAAAAATCAAAGAGGAAGGCGTATATTTTAATTCGCATGTAGACGGGCGCAGGATTTTTATGGGGCCGGAGCAGAGCATGCAGATCCAGTCCAATCTGGCTTCGACGATAGCCATGGCATTTGACGAATGCCCGTCCAGCCGGGCTGACCGCAGCTATGTACAGAATTCTGTCGATCGTACGACACGCTGGCTGGGCCGCTGTAAAGAGGAAATGAAACGCCTGAACAGCTTAGATACGACGATCAACAAAAAACAGCTTCTGTTTGCCATTAATCAGGGAGCGGTTTTTGACGATATCCGTATCGACCACGCAAAACGCATTGCCGAGATGGATCTGGACGGCTATGCGGTGGGCGGCCTGGCAGTCGGTGAGTCGCATGAGGAAATGTACCATATTCTGGATGTCACCGTGCCGCACCTGCCGCTGAAAAAGCCGACTTATCTGATGGGGGTAGGCACGCCGGAGAATATTTTAGAGGGTGTGGACAGAGGCGTGGACTTTTTTGACTGTGTATACCCGTCCAGAAACGGCAGGCACGGGCATGTGTATACCAATTACGGCAAGCTGAATCTGTTCAACAGACAGTACGAAAAA
Source organism: uncultured Eubacterium sp. (assembly GCA_910586445.1). GTDB lineage: Bacteria > Bacillota > Clostridia > Lachnospirales > Lachnospiraceae > Eubacterium_J. The sequence continues at coordinate 12,939 of CAJUHV010000048.1, read as the reverse complement.
GATGTAAGGCCGATCGAAGAAGGGTGTCAGTGTCCGGCATGCCGCAGGTACAGCAGGGCTTATATACGCCATCTGCTCAAGGCAAAGGAAATGCTGGGCATGCGCTTATGCGTCCTGCACAATCTGTATTTTTACAACACGATGATGGAAGAAATCCGTACAGCCTTAGACGAGGGACGGTTTGCCTCTTATAAAGCGGAAAAACTGGATCGGATGCAAAATCAGTGAAATTTTTCTAAAATAGGTTGCCCAATCCCGTTCATTTGTGTACAATACTTTTTATGTATCATAAATTAAACAGTTTTCAGGAGGAAAAAAATGATTTTAGCGACAGCAAATGCAGGTGCAGCAGGCGGTTATGCCAGCATGATCTTATCATTCGTTCTAATGATCGCGTTCTTGTACTTTTTCATGATTCGTCCGCAGCAGAAGGAGCAGAAGAAGAAAAATGCAATGCTCTCTGCCCTTGAGGTAGGCGATACGGTACTGACTACCAGCGGCTTTTATGGAACTATTATCGATATCTCAGATGACACGGTAATTGTAGAGTTTGGAAGCAACAAAAACTGCAGGATTCCGATGCAGCGCGCAGCCATTTCGGTAGTAGAAAAACCGGAGGATTCTATAAAGCAGGTAGAAGACAAGAAAGAAAAGAAAAAGTAAATATTGGATGAAGAACTGTCTGAAGCAGCCTTATTCCGCTTAATTATGAGCCGAAATGAGGTAAATTCAGACAGTTTTTTATTTCATGGTTGAAAAATCCGGGCAAAAGTTATATGATAGAAGCCGATAGAATTTACGCTCATATAAATGAGTTTCATAAATGGTTCATTTATTATTGATAGATTATAGAATAATACATAGGGAAAGGATGTTTAAGGATGAGATATCATGTTGGCGTGATTTCTGGTGATGGTATTGGGCCGGAGATTACAAATGAAGCAAGAAAAGTATTGGATAAGATCGGCAGTGTATATGGACATCAGTTTGATTATGAAGATATTTTAATGGGCGGATGTTCGATTGATGCAACAGGTGTTCCGCTGACAGATGAAGCGATTGCAAGCGCAAAGGCTTCAGATGCAGTGCTGATGGGTTCTATTGGAGGAAATACGGCTACTTCGCCGTGGTATCAGCTGGAGCCTTCGTTAAGGCCGGAGGCAGGACTTTTAAAACTGCGCAAATCTTTGAATTTATTTGCTAATTTAAGGCCGGCATATTTATATAATGAATTAAAAGCAGCCTGTCCGCTGAAGGATGAGATTATCGGTGACGGGTTTGATTTGATGATTATGCGTGAACTGACCGGAGGACTGTATTTTGGAGCGCGCACGACACAGGTGCGGGACGGCCTGATGACGGCAGAGGATACGCTGACCTATAATGAAGAGGAAATCAGGCGTATAACAAAGCGCGCATTTGACATTGCAGGAAAACGCCGCGGGAAAGTCACAAGCGTAGACAAGGCCAATGTATTGGATTCCTCCCGCCTGTGGAGAAAAATCGTAGAAGAGACAGCAAAAGATTATCCTGATATTTCTTATGAGCATATGCTGGTAGATAACTGCGCCATGCAGCTGGTCAAAAACCCTGGGCAGTTTGACGTGATTTTGACAGAAAACATGTTTGGAGATATTTTATCAGACGAGGCTTCTATGCTGACCGGTTCGATCGGCATGCTGCCGTCCGCCAGCTTAAATGAAACAAAATTCGGCTTATATGAGCCGAGCGGCGGTTCTGCACCGGATATCGCCGGAAAAGGCATAGCAAATCCGATCGCAGCGATTTTATCTGCGGCAATGCTGCTGCGCTACAGTTTTGACCTTGATAAAGAGGCACAGGCCGTTGAAGCGGCTGTAAAGCAGGTGTTAAAGGACGGCTACCGCACGATCGACCTTATGCCGCAGGATCAAAAAGAGGCAGAGGGCCTGACACAGGCAGGCACAATGCAGATGGGCGAGGCGATCTGTGAGCGTATCGGAAAGTGATGATTAATATAGATCAATGATAGATAATGTTTGTGAAGGGAAGTTATTCATATGAAAAGTGATAATGTAAAAGCAGGCATGCAGCAGGCACCGCACCGCTCGCTGTTTCATGCATTAGGATTTACGGAAGAGGAAATGAAAAAGCCGATGGTCGGCATTGTAAGTTCATATAATGAGATCGTACCTGGACATATCAATCTGGATAAGATTGTAAATGCAGTAAAGCTCGGCGTTGCAGAGGCAGGCGGCGTGCCGGTTGTATTTCCGGCGATTGCAGTATGCGATGGAATTGCCATGGGACATATCGGGATGAAATATTCCCTTGTGACAAGAGACCTGATCGCAGATTCGACAGAGTGCATGGCGCTTGCCCACCAGTTTGACGCACTGGTAATGGTGCCAAACTGTGATAAAAACGTACCGGGACTTTTGATGGCAGCTGCCAGAATCAATGTGCCGACCGTATTTGTATCCGGCGGGCCGATGCTGGCAGGACGGGTGCAGGGCAAAAAGCGCAGCCTTTCGTCGATGTTTGAAGCTGTCGGCTCATACACGGCAGGCACGATGACAGAAGAGGAAGTACGCGAATATGAGGAAAAGACATGCCCGACCTGCGGCTCATGCTCCGGCATGTATACGGCAAACTCCATGAACTGCCTGACAGAAGCACTCGGCATGGGACTGCGCGGCAACGGCACGATACCGGCAGTGTATTCAGAGCGTATCAAGCTGGCCAAACATGCAGGCATGGCGGTCATGGATATGCTGAACAAAAATATCCGCCCGAGGGATATTATGACAAAAGAAGCAGTGTTAAACGCACTGACCGTAGATATGGCACTTGGCTGCTCTACAAACAGCATGCTGCACCTGCCGGCGATCGCACATGAAATCGGATTTGACTTTGATATTTCTTTTGCAAATCCGATCAGTGAAAAGACGCCGAACCTGTGCCATCTGGCACCGGCAGGCCCGACTTATATGGAAGACTTAAATGAAGCGGGCGGCGTATATGCAGTGATGAAGCAGCTTGCGGATATCGGGCTGCTGCATACAGACTGCATGACAGTGACCGGAAAAACGATCGGAGAAAATATAGCAGGCGCTGTCAATAAAAATCCGCAGGTAATCCGCCCGATTGACAATCCGTATAGTAAGACCGGCGGGCTTGCCGTATTAAAAGGAAATCTGGCACCGGACGGCTCTGTAGTAAAACGCTCGGCAGTCGTAGATGAAATGATGGTACACGAAGGGCCTGCAAGAGTGTTTGACTGTGAGGAAGATGCCATTGCAGCGATCAAGGGCGGACAGATTCATGCCGGCGATGTCGTAGTCATCCGCTATGAAGGGCCGAAAGGCGGGCCGGGAATGCGCGAGATGCTCAACCCGACTTCTGCAATCGCAGGCATGGGGCTGGGATCATCCGTAGCGCTGATTACCGACGGACGTTTCTCGGGTGCCAGCCGCGGCGCCTCAATCGGCCATGTATCGCCGGAGGCAGCAGTCGGAGGTCCGATTGCCCTTGTAGAAGAAGGCGATATTATAAAAATCAATATACCGCAGATGACACTGGATCTGGATGTGTCAGACGAAGAACTGGCAGCAAGACGGGCAAAATGGCAGCCGAGAGAGCCGAAAGTGACTACCGGGTATCTGGCACGGTATGCTTCGATGGTGACATCCGGCAACCGCGGTGCAATCCTGCAGACGGGAAAAGCACAGGATTAAGATACTTACAAAAAGATGATCAGATAGTCTCCCGGAGCAGTTTTCAATGTGGATTTTCTGCAGAAGCGGGGCATTCATATAATTCATGACAATAGAAAGTTCGCGCAGCGTGCTTTCTATCGTTCATGACAATAGAAAGTTCGTGCAGCGTGCTTTCTATCGTAGGAAATTCAACACTAGAAATTCTCAGGCTGTAAGAAACAGGCTTGAGGTTCCGGGAGGCTGTCCGGCAGAAAAGGAGGAAGGAGATATGCAGCTCACAGGAGCGCAGATTTTAATAGAGTGCCTAAAAGAGCAGGGCGTAGATACCGTGTTCGGCTATCCGGGCGGAGCGATTTTAAATGTATACGACGAATTGTATCGGCATAGAAATGAAATCAGGCATATACTGACATCGCATGAACAGGGAGCCTCCCATGCAGCGGATGGTTATGCGCGCAGCACCGGAAAGGTGGGAGTGTGTCTGGCGACCAGCGGGCCGGGGGCGTCCAATCTGGTGACAGGCATTGCTACTGCATACATGGATTCCATACCGCTGGTGGCAGTCACATGTAATGTAAACGTACCGCTGCTCGGCAAGGACAGTTTTCAGGAAATCGATATAGCAGGCATTACGACGCCGATTACAAAGCATAATTTTATAGTAAAAGATGTCGCAGATCTGGCTAAAATACTGCGCCGTGCCTTCCGTATCGCAAGAAAAGGCAGGCCGGGCCCTGTGCTTGTGGACATTCCAAAGGATATAACGGCTAATAAGGCAGAATACGAACCGCAGGCGCTGGAAATCCCGCAGCGTGTAACAGACAGGCTGCGCCAGGAGGATATCGATCAGGCAGCCGCATATATCAAAGAGGCGAAAAAGCCATACATATTTGTAGGCGGAGGTGTCGTGCTGTCTGACGCAGGCGAAGAGCTGCGCAGATTTGTGGATCTGGTACAGGCACCGGTCTGCGATTCACTGATGGGAAAAGGTGCTTTTGACGGTACAGATCCAAAATATACCGGAATGCTCGGCATGCACGGCACGAAAACGTCGAACTATGGTGTCAGCGAGTGCGACCTGCTGCTTGCGGTCGGCGTACGTTTCAGCGACCGTGTGATCGGAAATGCAGCCAAGTTTGCAAAGCAGGCAAAAATCGTACAGTTTGACGTAGATCCGGCAGAGATTAATAAAAACATCATTGTTACGTCAAGTGTAATCGGAGATATCAAAGAAATACTGACACGCCTTAATGCACAGCTGGAACAGCAGCAGCATACACAGTGGCTGGAAAGGATTGCAGAGTTTCAAAAGAAATATCCGATGACCTATCATCCAAAGGAGCTGTCCGGTCCATATATGATCGAAAAGATCTATGAAAAGACAAAAGGAGACGCGATTATCGTCACAGAAGTCGGCCAGCACCAGATGTGGGCGGCACAGTATTATAAATATTCAAAGCCGAGGCATTTTCTGACCTCCGGCGGGCTGGGTACGATGGGCTATGGCTTAGGAGCCGCCATCGGTGCAAATATCGCAAATCCAGAAAAGACCGTAATAAACATTGCAGGCGACGGGTGTTTCCGCATGAATATGAACGAAATCGCAACCGCGGTGCGCCAGAAGCTGCCATTGATCGAGATCGTATTTAACAATCACGTACTCGGCATGGTAAGGCAGTGGCAGGATTTATTTTATGATGAACGCTATTCGGCAACCGTGTTAAACGACGCGGTAGATTTTGTCAAGGTGGCTGAAGCTATGGGTGCAAAAGGAATCCGCGTGACGACACGGGAAGAATTTGACGCAGCGTTTGATCAGGCGCTGGCGTTAAAAGAGCCTGTCGTATTAGACTGCATGATCGACTGCAACGACAAGGTATGGCCGATGGTAGCACCAGGAGCGCCGATCAGCGAGGCATTTTCAGAAGAAGATCTGAAGAAAAACAGCTGAAATAAAAACTTAGAGATGCCAGAAGACTGTAGATTAAAATAGGAGGATATAAAATATGAGCAGAGTATATAATTTTTCCGCAGGGCCGGCTGTCCTGCCGGAGGAAGTGCTTCGCGAAGCAGCAGAAGAGATGCTGGATTATAAGGGCAGCGGAATGTCTGTTATGGAGATGTCGCACCGTTCCAAGGTCTATGATACGATTATTAAAGAGGCAGAGCAGGATATCCGCGACCTGATGCACATACCGGACAATTACAAAGTACTGTTTCTGCAGGGCGGTGCCTCACAGCAGTTTGCAATGATTCCGATGAACCTGATGAAAAATAAAAAAGCAGGCTATATTGTCACCGGACAATGGGCAAAAAAGGCATATCAGGAGGCTTCTATTTATGGCGAAGCAGTCAAGCTGGCATCGTCTGAGGATAAAACGTTTTCCTATATTCCTGACTGTTCCGATCTGGATATTCCTAAAGACCTGGATTACGTATATATTTGTGAAAACAACACGATTTATGGTACAAAATATAAAGAACTGCCAAATACAAAAGGACATCTGCTGGTAGCGGACGTATCTTCCTGCTTTTTATCTGAGCCGGTAGATGTAAGCAGGTACGGCGTTATTTATGGCGGAGTACAGAAAAATGTAGGGCCTGCAGGCGTTGTGATTGTAATCATCCGTGAAGACTTAATCAGTGAGGATGTGCTGCCGGGCACCCCTACGATGCTGCGCTATAAGACACATGCAGACGCAGAGTCCTTGTACAATACACCGCCCTGCTACGGCATTTATATGTGTGGAAAAGTATTTAAATGGTTAAAGAAGCTGGGCGGACTGGAAGAAATCCAAAAGCACAATATCGAAAAAGCCAGGGTTTTGTATGAGTTCTTAGACCAGAGCAAGATGTTTAAGGCTACGGTAGAAGAAAAAGACCGTTCTCTGATGAATGTGCCGTTTATTACAGGCGATAAGGATCTGGATGCAAAATTCGTAGCCGAAGCCGAAAAGGCAGGCTTTGTCAACCTAAAAGGACACCGCAGCGTAGGCGGCATGCGGGCATCGATCTATAATGCAATGCCAAAGGAAGGCGTAATAAAGCTTGTAGAATTTATGAAAGAATTTGAAGCAAATAACTAACATCTGTCAGGCATCGTTACAAAGCGGCATGGCATAAGCAGCCTGCGAAGCAGAACCGCGGCGGCAGCAGGCTGTGGAAAAGCAGCCTGCGAAGCAGAATCGTGCGGCAGCAGGCTGTGGAAAAAAGCAGCCTGCGAAGCAGAACCGTGCGGCAGCAGGCTGTGGAAAAAGGCAGCCTGCGAAGCAGAACCATGCGGCAGCAGGCTGTGGAAAAAGCAGCGTAGAAATACAGACCAGCAGGCTGTGAGCTGAAAACCGGCTTTGGCGGAGGATCTGCAGAAATAAAATCAGTGAGGAAAATAAAATGTTTAAATATGCATGTTTAAATCCAATTGCACAGGTAGGATTAGACGTTTTAACCGAAGGGTATGAAAAAGTAGACAATCTGAATGACGCACAGGCTGTACTGGTACGTTCCGCCTCCATGCACGACATGGAGCTGCCGGACAGTCTTTCTGTCATAGCACGGGCAGGCGCGGGGGTTAATAATATTCCGTTAGAAAAATGTGCAGAACAGGGCATTATCGTATTTAATACTCCGGGTGCAAATGCAAATGGAGTAAAGGAGCTTGTATTTGCAGGAATGCTGATGGCAAGCCGTGACATCAACGGCGGTTTAAACTGGGTCAATGAAGAGCAGGATAATCCTGATCTTGCCAAGCTGACAGAAAAACAGAAAAAAGCTTATGCAGGCTGCGAGATTGCAGGCAAAAAATTAGGCGTGATCGGACTTGGCGCAATCGGTATCCGTGTCGCTAATGCAGCTACCCACTTGGATATGGATGTATACGGCTATGACCCATACATTTCCGTCAATGCAGCCTGGAATCTGTCACGTAATGTCATCCATGTGCGAAATGTAGAGGACATTTACCGTGAATGCGATTATATTTCGATTCATGTGCCATTATTAGACGCAACGAAAAAGATGATCAATGCAGATGCAGTTGCCATGATGAAGCCGACCGCAGTTATATTAAACTATGCCAGAGATCTGCTTGTAGATGAAGAAGCGGTCGTAGCAGCACTTGCAGAAGGCAGGCTGAAAAAATACGTATCTGATTTTCCAAATAATACGACAGCCGGAAAGCCGGGATGTATCGTAACACCGCATCTGGGCGCTTCTACAGAAGAATCCGAGGATAACTGCGCAGTAATGGCAGCACAGGAAATCCGCAATTATCTGGAAAACGGCAATATCCGCAATTCCGTAAACTTTCCAAACTGCGATATGGGAGAATGTACGACCGCAGGCCGTGTAGCAGTGCTGCATAAAAACAGCAAGGGTGTAATCGGACAGTTTTCTTCGATTTTTGGCGAGTGTGATATTAATATTGCAAATATGACAAACAAATCAAAAGGAAACTATGCATACTCTATGTTTGATCTGGATTCACCGGCAACAGAAGAAGCAGTTGCAAAAATGAAAGCAATGCAGGGCGTTATAAAAGTGCGCATCGTTAAATAGGGCTGCACGGATCATTTCTAGAGTTTTTTAAAAATGCTTTCTGTCAAATATCTTTCAAACACGCGCTGACGCGCCGAATGCGTATAAATGTAATACTATATGATCGAAAGGATCTTAGAAAAAAGGAATGCCGCGCTAATAAAAAATATATACAAGATATAGCAGAATCTGATTCAGAATAAATGCTATATCTTGTATGTGTAATCTTTGCCGCGACAGTCCTTTTGTTTTATGGCTCTATAAATTGTGCTGCTGTGCTGCGTTATTGCGCCAGCTCGATAATGCTTTTTGCGGGAATATCTGTAATAACTACCTTTCCAAGCTGCTGCAGTTCATTGATAGCAGTCTCTACTTCATCAATTTCCAGATTCAGCTGCTCAGCAGTCTGCCTGACCGTGGGCAGGAACCCGTTCTGGTCAGATAAAGATTTCATGTGAGTATATACTTTTTGGGTAATATCCTGCATAAAGATACCTTCTTTCTTAGTTTCCTGCTGGATAGTATTCCTCGGATTTTCTGAAATATGATGTCAGTTTGAAACAGCTCGGGAAGGTTTTGGGAACATCGAGTTTTTATGGGTTTAAGATAGCCTTAATTTCGGGTATAGATTTTCCTTTATGACGCAGATCTTTAATTTTTTGAATCTGCGCCATGCTCGTCTCACGTTTGTAACGTCTTGTCAAATTTTCTTCTGCCTGTTCAAATGGCAGCATTCCTTCTTCGGTATAGTATTTTAATGTACTGTATCGTACATTTGTCAGTCTCACCAATTCGCCAATCGTTACGTATTCAGAATGTTCTATAGTCTCCATACTCCTTTGTCTCGACATATCAGCAGGCCTCTTTAAACGTTCGTGAATACCAGAGGAATAATGGCAGCCATATCCAATGCCTCAATATGCTGGGACATTTCTTTTGCAAGCGTTCCTGCCTTGCTTTTTTTAATGGCTTCGATCCGGCCCTTTAATTCTTTCTGTTCATATTTTGAAAAATAATCTTTCAAATTGCCTGCTTTATCCATAAGCGCTGTTAAAGCGATAACATTTTCCGATATTTCACCATCTTCTAATAATTCTGCCCGAATCTTTTCGATAATCCCCATAACAATCTCTTTTTTTGGAGCGTAGCCGTCTTTATTTCCCAAAAGTCCGGTTTTCACAGGCTCTACAACGTCAGCTTCTCTCAGGCTTTTTGTCAGGGAATCTATAAGCTCATACAGCTTTTTGTTCGTAAAAGCAATCGTATAGGTTTCTACTGCCTTTTCTGCTTTTATAGGTTTTCCCTGATTTATAACATTATAAAGAGGGGTTAAATATTCCATATGTTCTGGTAATTCAGTGCAGACAGTAATCTTTTTGTCACTTATCGAAATACATTTTGCCATCTGCATTTCCAGCAGTCCGCTGACAATCAGACACGCAACCATTTTTTGATTGTAACCCGGCAGGGCACCTTTTTCATTTACAGTACAAATCAGGTACTTCTGTGTAAGTGATAAATCTTTCATCCTAAGTCCTCCTTATTGCTTATTACTTACTTCTTATCAGTTATTACTTACTATTTACGATATAGTAATAACATGGATTGAGGATTTGTCAATAATATTTAGGGAAAAATTAACATTTTAAACTCCCTAAACAAAAAAGTGTTAAGCGCATTGACGATTCAATAGGCTTTACACTCTGCCTTAGTGGGGGTTAATAATACTGGTTATTTAGCAATAGGTATCATATTATTAATTTTTAATATCTCTGTAATCGTATCTAGATCTTCATGTAATCTCTTTATGTCATGGCTTAAATGGTAATCGTTATAATTCATTGTAACTTCAATGCCTTTTAGTTTTTCAGTTATATGTTCCTGACTAAACTTTAAAGTGTTTAAAGTATCATCTGCTTTATCTAAACGATCATCCATTTTATTTAAACGATCATCCATTTTATCTAAACGATCATCC
>CAJUHV010000048.1:0-2630 GCA_910586445.1 uncultured Eubacterium sp. | reverse complement strand
AAACGATCATCCATTTTATCTAAACGATCATCCATTTTATCTAAACGATCATCCATTTTATCTAAACGATCATCCACTTTATCTAAATGATCATCTATTTTATCTAAACGATCGTTGACCGGTTTTAAACGCTCATCAAGTTTTTGATCCATCATATCTGATATAGCTGATAATAATTCGTTGTCTGACATATGATCCACTCCTTTTGTGATTGTTTACTATGATTGATAAGTATACCACATCCAGAGTGTAAAGTCTATTGAATTGTCAATGTGTTTTGACTGCTGCTGCTGTTTTGCTTGATGAGATTGATACACATTTGAAACAAGCTTTTTCAACAGTACTTTTAAAACAAATCCATACAAGGATTTATAGCAGATAATATCTATGCCGGATACTATCATGGTAGTGTTGACATTTTCTCCAGAATAAGGTATTATGTAGGTATACAGAAACTACCGTAGTCTTGCGAGGAGGATATATATGGATATCAAACTTTTCGATTCAGAGCTGAAAGTCATGAATGTACTCTGGCAGGAGGGCGATACGACGGCAAAACATATTTCAGATATTTTAAAAGAAGAGATCGGCTGGAATATGAATACGACCTATACGCTTATTAAGCGGTGCATAAAAAAAGGAGCAATAGAACGGTCAGAGCCAAATTTTATGTGCCATGCACTGATCCCAAAAGAAGAAGTGCAGGAGGCAGAGACAGACGAGCTGATCCATAAAATTTTTGACGGCTCAGCCGACAAGCTTTTCGCATCTCTTTTAAGCAGAAAGAAGCTGTCCGCTGAACAAATCGATAAGCTTAAACAAATTGTAGGGGATCTGGATTGATGCAGGGTAAATTGTAAGCAGGGGGCTGTCGCACGAAGAAAAGTATATACAAGAAATAGCGGAATCTGAATTGGAATTAAAGCGATATCTTGTATGTGCATTCTTTGCTGTGACAGTTCCTTTTTTTTGATCTGATATCTTGTCAAAATAATCTCGTTGTGATATCATAATAATATCAAAAAGATCTTCGGAGAGATCTGAAAAAGAGGAGGCATCTTATTATGACAGAAAAAAATCTTAGCATCAAAAAAAACGGATTGGCAGTTCTGCTGCTGTCACTTTTTATTTATGCGGCTGCTATCTCAGTTACGATCTGGAATTCGATGAATGATGAAATCAATGGGGCTGTTATGGCAGTGTGCATATTCTTTCTCCTGACCACATGGCTGCTGTGGCCGGGACTGAAAGTGCTCAGGCCGCAGGAAGCGCTTGTGCTCACCTTGTTCGGCAGGTATATCGGCACATTGAAGGAGCCGGGATTTTATTTTGTAAATCCGTTCTGCTCTTCTGTGAACCCTGCTTCAAAAACATTACTGAATCAGAGCGGAGATGTTAAAAACGGAAATATTAATATCAATGTTTCAGATATGAGCAAAAAAATTTCTTTAAAGATTATGACACTAAATAATAACCGTCAGAAAATCAATGACTGCCTTGGAAATCCGATCGAAATAGGCATAGCCGTTACATGGCGGATTCAAGATACGGCAAAGGCGGTATTCAACGTAGACAATTATAAGGAATTTCTTTCCCTGCAGTGTGACAGTGCTTTAAGAAATATCGTCAGAATCTATCCATATGATGTCGCAAAAAATGTAGACACGACAGGGGACGGCATTGCAGATGAAGGCAGCCTGCGCGGTTCCAGCGAAGTAGTTGCTGCAAGGATACGCAGTGAAATACAGGAACGGGTACGAGAAGCCGGCATAGAGGTAGTAGAGGCCCGGATTACTCATCTGGCATATTCACCTGAGATTGCAGCAGTCATGCTGCAGCGGCAGCAGGCTTCGGCTATTATCGATGCGCGGAAGATGATCGTAGATGGTGCGGTCGGCATGGTAGAGATGGCTCTGCAGCATTTGAATGAAAGCCAGGTTGTCATTTTAGATGAAGAACGAAAAGCTGCAATGGTATCAAACCTGCTGGTAGTACTATGCGCAAACCACGATGCACAGCCGGTAGTAAATTCGGGGAGCCTGTATTAGTTATGGCAGATAACACAAAAAAACAGATACCGCTGCGGCTTTCCAAGAAGCTTTATGATGCGATTGCAGCCTGGGCAGAAGATGACTTCCGTTCCGTAAACGGGCAGATTGAATATCTTTTGTCGGAATGCGTCAGACAGCGCAAGAAAAACGGCAGATACGTTTCTGATGAACTCGATGTGCCGCCAGAGCTGGACATTCATTAAACGCAGAAAGAGGAAGAATTCCATCTAAACAGCCGGCAGGCAGTAGTTGTCAGCAGGCAGTTTAATATCCTGTCAAATTTCATTTTTAATTATGACATTGATTCTTTTTTACTCATTTTTGAAGAAGAATAGAATGTCCGCCAATGGGCAAGACTGACCGACGCCGAACATATGCTGCCTTTTTTTGGCTGGCGTATGGCGGCATGGTTTTGAATTTCAAAGCCGCTGCATAGCATTGCGAATCTGAGCAGGAGAAAACACTTCTGTCATTCGTGGTGAAATGCAGCGGCTTTTTTATTTGGGATGGCCTAAATAGAAGTTAATAAAAGCCAAGTCTGCCCAGCGGCAGAAAAGAAAAAAACCGCTGCTGGGCAGG
>CAJUHV010000047.1 GCA_910586445.1 uncultured Eubacterium sp. | reverse complement strand
TATCCGCAAAGTGGGGAGTGCAGATCGCGGAAATGATTTTTCAAACACGCTCTAGAGCATGTTACCGCCAAATACCAGCTCCAAAATACGATCTGTAGCGTGTCCGTCACAAGCCTCCATAAACTGCTCGCGAAACCGGCGTATCCTTTCGGCATCAAAACGCTCATCGATATGACGTATAAAATCAATGATCTCTTCGCTAGAGCGCACGACAGGCCCCGGGGCAAGCTCATGGTAATCATAATAAAATCCCCGCCAGTCAAAATAATCTTCCAGATCATAGGCATAAAACAGCATCGGGCGGCCAAACAGAGAATATTCAAAGACGATCGATGAATAGTCTGATATGCAGATATCGCTCACACAAAGCAGCTCTTCGATTGACAGCTCTTTTGTCACATCCTTTGCAAAATCACCGCAGCCTGCGGGTACCGCAGCAGGATCTCTTACAAACGGATGCTGCTTGATCACCAGCACATATTCACTGCCCAGCGCCTGTTTGAGCATACGTATATCCAGACAGTCTGGCGACGAAGCTTTGGAGGCATGGCCCCGGAAGGTAGGTGCGTACAAAATAATCTTTCTGCCTTCTGCGAAAGGCATCTGCCTGTATACATGCTTTCTTGCAGCAGCTATAAAGTCCGTCTGGAAAAAAACATCCGTACGGCTGACTCCCGTAGCCTTCAGACAGTCCTTATGCGCACTTAAAAGCATTGCTTCTTCGTATGCCCATGCAATATGGGCGCTGCTCAGCGTCACATAAGCCGTATTGCCATAATACGGGTATTTTTTCATTTCCTGCGCAGTCTCTCCGTATTTCAACTCTGCTGTGCTGAATCCAAATTTTTTAAATGCGCCGCATGCATGCCAGGTCTGCGTCAGAATTGTCTCCCGGCGCATTGGAATGCTGCCGATGACATTGCATCCTTCGTTCAAAAAAACATATTTTGCATCTGCCAGATCCTTGAGCATCGCTGTGCAGCGCCTTATATATTCCAGCCTGCCTACAAAACCGCTGCGCAGGTAATGCGCATGCACATGGTACGCTTTCTTTTCCCGTATCCGGTCAAACAGCAGCTGAAAGCTGTTTGATATAGCAGCCTCACGCACTTCTACAAACAGCACTTTATTCTCTTTTACCGGCTTTCTGGCATGTATACAGTATATGCCGTTATACAAAATACGAAATGTTAAAAATTTGGCAGCATGTGCCATTCCATGACGTATGCTGCCTGTTAATTGTTTATAAAATTTTTGTCTGTCCATGTTTTGATCCTTGTTTATCTGTATCCCTGCTTATTCTGTATCCTTGTTTATTCTATATCCTAAATTCAATATACTTATCTCCCTTTTCCAAAGAGTATTCCTGTTATTTTACTTATAGAAATAAAAATGTTCTTTGGTTCTTGCTTTATAAAGACAGTAATGCTGCTCCGATTATAAAATCTCTGCCCGCTATTCATCCCAGACCATAATTGTTTTTCCCATCAGCTTATGGATATCTGCCTCAAATGCATTGCGTATGTCCTTAATATCCCTGACCCTGAACTCTTCGCCTACAATATTTTCCAGATAAAAAGCCATCTCCGGGTACTGGCGGTAAAGATCCATCAGTCCTAAAAAATCAGCCCTTCCGCTGCGGCTGCTGCCTATGATCCGCAGTCCTTTTTCCAAAACCATGCGGGTCTCTATCGGCACAAGCTCTTCGGATACGCCGAGCAGCCCGATCGTGCCTTCCGGGCGGATATGGTCGATAATCTGTCCGACCGCCGTACCTGCCGCCGATCCTCCGACGCATTCCAGCGCATGGTCAAATGCAAAATCCTCTTCCAGCTGGGTCGTCAATATAGTCTCGTCTGCAAATGTAAAATAGCTTAACTTTTCCTCATGCACACCGACTACATACAGTTTTGTCTGCGGACGCAGGTAATGGAGCAGAAGCGCCGTAATGTATCCTAAGTTTCCGTCTCCCCACACCGCTGCCTCATCCATACGCCCATGCGATACGGAAAAAAAACGGTGCAGCGCATGGTAACTGACGCTGACCAGTTCGGTAAATGCTGCAACGGACGGATTCATCTGCTCCGGGAGGCGAACGGCACGGTCAGGCACCGTCTGTACGTACTCCTGCAGAAAACCGTCAACCCCGCTCGCACGAAACTGAGAGCTGCGCAGATAGTTTTCCGCTACAAACTCATCTGCCTGCACCGGCAGGTTTGGAATCATTACAACACGCTCTCCTGCCTGAAAGCTGCCTGTCGGATCATAAACGACACTGCCGATTCCTTCGTGAATCAATGCCATCGGCAGCTTTCTGCGCAGTATTTCAGCCGGACGCGTGCCCTGGTAATATCTCTGGTCTGCATTGCAGATAGATAAATGCGTAGGACGCACCAGCAGCTGCTCCTGATTTAATTCTATATTTTTAAATATAACCTCAAACTGTCTGGGTCTTTTCAATTGGTATACTGTGCTTAACATATCAGTGACTCCGCTACTTTCAGATCATATGGGTATGTGATTTTGATGTTGTACACCTCGCCCTGTACAAGGCGTACGTCTTCTCCTTTGATTACAAAAATCTTGCATGCATCTGTCAGAATCTCTTTTTCTTCCGCAGTCAGCGATTCATAGACCCGCTTCAGCTTTTTCGCCTTAAAGGACTGCGGCGTCTGTCCCTGATACATAATGCTGCGGTCAGGTATATCAGAAATAACTTCATGCGAAACACTCTGCACGATCGTATCCGTAGCAGGTATGACCGTATCACACGCACCGTATTCCTGCGCTGCCATAATATTTTCTTCGATAATCCGGTGTGTGACAAACGGACGTACCGAGTCGTGCGTCACTATAACCGTCTCTTCATCCAGCAGCTGCTCCTGCTCCAGATATCTGATTGAATTCATAATGGTCTCATTTCTTGTACTGCCGCCTTCAATCACGGCCACATTATCCTTCTGCGGAATATATTTGCGGATTAAATCTTCGGTATAACGCATCCACTGTTTCGGAGAAAGCACGAGCACCTTGTCAAATCCCGGATGGATGACAAATTTTTCCAATACCAGTATCAAAATCGGCTTGCCTGCTACCTCCATAAACTGTTTCGGCTTTTCTACGTTTCCCATGCGCGCGCCTACACCGCCTGCCAGCACGACGCCGTATACATTTTTTCTCTCTTCCATCACAGCTCCTCATCCCAGAGTTATTGTTCATCAATTATGCCTTTATTCAGATCATCAAATTATCAGCTCATCAGCTTGTCCGCCATACGCTTCGTCGCATGTCCGTCACAGCTGGACATATATTTGTTATAAAATGCTTCTACTGCCGCTGCCTCTTCCCCTGCATCTGCAAGCACACGCCGCACCTCGCCTGCCAGCCGGGCAGGCTGCGTCACGATCGTGCCCGGCAGGCTCTCATAATCTAAATAAAATCCCCGTTCTGCCCCGTATTCAGCCATATCCGGTGCATAAAACAGCATCGGACGCTTGTATATACTGTATTCAAAAATAATGGAAGAATAGTCGGTAATCAAAAGGTCTGTCACCGGCAGCAGCTGGTCTGTAGAAAGACTGCTGTTATCATACGGATATTTTTTAGCCAGATGCGGGTGCACTTTAATGACCACATATGCTTCTTTTTCTATCTGGGCTGCCATTTTTAAGATATCCTCATACTGCTCCAGCTTTGGGTCTGTTGGACTGCCGCGGAAAGTCGGTGCCCAGAGCACGATCTTTTTCCCTGCGGCCTCTTTGTGCCTATCATAAAATAATTCCACACAGCGCCTGTTATATGACGCTTTCAAATATTTATCCGTACGGCAGACACCCATCGGGCTGAACACCTTCTGCGGAAGGCGCATTGCACTTTGAAAATGCGGCGCACAGCCGGGCGCGCTTACAGTCACCAGATCATAGTTGCGGTATACATTTCCTTTGTAGTATGCCGGAATATCTTCTTTTGTATCATACCCGAACTTTTTAAATGCACCGCAGCCGTGCCAGAGCTGGATTACTGTCGTTTCCCCGCGCTTGCGGCAGGAAGAAACCGGCAGAAAATTATCACAGATCACTACATATTCCGCTTTTGCATAATATTTCATAAAATAAAGCATGCGCTTTAATAAACGTGAAAACGGGATATTTTGATAATCATCATAAATCTCTACCACCTGCATAAGGCCGCGCCGTTTGATTTCCCGCACCAACGGCTGCATGCTGGACGGCACAGTATGATTATGCGCATCTGCAAAGACGATCAGGCCTTTTTGGATGTGTGCAGGCTTCATGAGCTGATAGGCAACCGGCAGAAACAGATTCTGAACTGCCATTTTGATATACTGCCTTGCGGCTGTTTTTATATTCTGCTTCATAATTTTACCATACTTTCGTGTATTTTTGCGTATGCACAGACCATACGCAGCTTCTTTTTGCAGGAACTATTCCTGCGGCTTTACCTACCAAACAGCCTCTCTTGTGCAGAGCCCTTCTGCCGTCTTTACAAAACACTCTGTCAGCGGATGACAATCGTATATTTACGCTCGTACCAGTCTGCCAGCTGCTGCGGGGAAAGGTAGGATGTCGCGATCCAGTCTGCGCCCAGCTCCAGTGCTGACTGGACATCGGAATAGCTGTTGTATGAAAAAACACAGGATCTGAGCTGTTCCTTTTTTAGGTAGTCCATGACCTCTTCATCTAACGCTTCTTTCGGCATGGATGCCCACTCAATGCTGCGTTTTTTACAGTATTTTCCTATGGACTGCAGCGAGATCTTCTTTTCTTCACGTCGCTGTTTTGGCGGTATATAGTACATAATCTGTATTGGCAGCCCTGCCGCCTGTATGGCCTCTACGTCGTATTTGCTCTGTACACGTATATACAGACGCTCCTGCCAGTATGCAGTCCCTGCGTCCTGTTCTGGATTCTCATCCGGCATACTGCCCGCTTCCATACAGCTGCCGCCCTGACTCAGCATACTGCCGGAGTTTGACTCGTTACCGTCTGCTTCAGCCAGACTGCTGCCAGGCTTTGAAGCATCACTGCCCGCTTCAGCGAAACCGCTGCCAGCCTCTGCCTCATTGCCGCCTGCTCCGCCTAAGCTGCCATCAGCAATATCGTCTCTGCTATAATCTTCAGCGTCACCATCTGACTCACCGCGGCATAAAAGCTTTAGTTTTTGAATCATATCAGCAAGCGTCTCTTTGTTCGGCCTGCCGATGTCTAATATGAGTTTCCAGCTGCTCTCTTCCTGCTGCATACGGTTAAATAACTGTACTGCATCCATTGTCTCGTAATTACCGTACATCCTGCAGTCCATAAAAGTACGATAATCCATGCAGCTGTCCTCATAGTCTTTCGGATCTGCACCCAGCTTTTCATAAGAGCCCTTTGACCAGCCATTGACACATACCAGCCGGCCGTCTTTTGTCAGGCGGATATCTGCTTCTAAGATTCGAAAACCGTGTTCGAGTGCCAGCTCCAGGCCTTTTTTTGTATTCATATTTGTATAGCGCATATGAATGCCGCCGAGTGCCGACGCCGCCAGAACGTCAGACCAGTCTCTTGGCCGGGGCACGTATTCCGTGCTCTTTTTCTTCCACGCAGGTGCGCCGTATGTTCGGATAAACTTTTTAAGCGGCTTTAAAAGGCTGTTTTTCATCGCCCCAGAGCACGGCCTTACCCCCTTTGACATACTGTCCATCAGGCTCTGCACAATCCGTATCGGTTCAAACTGGGTACTGTTTAAAAACCGTTCTGGATAACCAATGCGCTCGCCCCAGTATACCATTTTTTCATTCCACACCAGGCCTATGCTTGGGATGCCGAGTGCGTATGCAATAATATTCGCATGCATGCGGCAGGCAATAATGCCTTCAAATGAAGCAATCGCAGCTACAAGCTCCCTGCTTTCAATCGGCCTTGGCACAAGCAGGTATTCTGCCTGTGACGACCTGCCCATATATTCCAGTATTTCAAGTGCAAAATCATAATCCGACCGCAGCCCGTTTACAAACATCTTCCATTGAAGGCCGTTTGTTTCCAGCTGCTGGATAATTCCTTTCCACATATCCAGCTGAAACTCACGGGTGATTTCCGGTATGCCGTAATCTTCAAAAATGCGGTGCCGCACGATGCCGAGCCCGATCGTATGTGACTGTTCATTCTTGCGTATGTCATATACGTACGGTGTAAATATCGCCGTATCTACGGCAGCCGATGTAATGATCTGGTCATTCTTTAGGTAGTCCTTCCTAAGTGTCTCTAAATCATCACGTACTGTCACTGCCTTGACACAGTTATAATTTAACGCCCTGGCAAGCTGCAGGCAGCGCTCATCCTCTTCGTCATACCCTTCTACGCCCACGCTGTTAAAATATACCGGAATGCCGCATTCTTCGGCACATGCAAGCAGCGCGGGCACATATTCGTGAAATTTTTCCTGTTTATACTTTATCAGACCCCCGCCGCCAAAAATAATCAGATCTGCTGCCCGGACCAGCTCATAATCTTCACTCTGTATATCATAATACTGCAGCACATAATGCCTGCCGCCTATGCGCGGAAGTGCCTGCTGTACCAGATATTCGGCATTATCTGCAATCACTGTATCACCCAGATTGCGGTTTACGATCTGGACGAGCAGTATCATTATTTTTTTACGGTATACTACTTTCCGGTAAGGCCTTTTTCTATTCATTCTTTGTCCTCATAACAGTTACAGAATTACTGGAGATTCCAGCTGCATTTACAAAACGAATAGAGATCGTCTGTTCCTGCTGCGCAGCCGGCAGCTGCAGTGTGTAAATATATCCGTCATATGCCTGATTGTACACTCCATTCTGCGAAGTGTACTCTACGCCTCCGACATCCATGATGATGGTACCGTTCTCTTTTGCAAGCACAAGTATCTGCTGTGTATGCAGGTTGATGTCACTCGTAATTACAGACGGCATCTGCGGCACGCTTGAAGCATCCGGCTCAGTCGGCGTACCTGGTTCATCCGGAGTGCCCGGCTCGGTCGGTGTCTCTGGTACGGATGGAGCCGCATATTCCTCAACCCTTTGTACCGCTGCGCCTATGATTCTGGAGCCGTCCCTGACTACGACATATACATATTCGCCTGCCGAAAGCGGCTGGTCCAGCTTATAAGAAAAACGTCCTGTGCTGTCAGGTGTCAGCCTGTTGTGCACTCCTTGTACTAATAAATTGACACTATGGGTAGAAAGTGTCGTATCACCTACGATTTCCAGACTGTTATTATATATTTTCTGTAAGCGTACTTCAGCTTGTTCTGTATAATTGGTAAATGGAGCTACCGTTACTTCTGCTGCCAGGCTCGTTCTCGGCGTGCCGTCTTTTACGTCGCTTGCTGTTACTGACACAACATCGCCCGCTGTATATCCATTTGTCTTTACCTCAAAGGAACCGTCCTCACGGACTTCCCCGACAAACTGCTCGCCTGCTGCCGTAACGGTAATTGCTGCCGAAGAACAGATATTTGTTACTTTTCCATATATAAATGTCTCTGCGTTACATACTTCCTGAACGACTGGTACATCCGGAGCTACTTCTATCGTTTCCAGATTGACATTTGCGCTCTTCCTGCCTGCTTTATCCAGTGCCATAAACCGCACGGTTTCTCCGGCACGCTGCGGCGGCAGGGCAAATTCAAAATTATTTCTGGAAAGTGCGACGTCAACAATGTGTACCGTACGCAGCTTACTGTATGCTTCTGATTTTAAGTAAATCGGCTTTACTTCTTCCGAACAGTATACATCCTGTCCGACAACTACAACCAGCGCTGTGCTTGTATCTGTAAAATAACCGATCACCTTATCTGTCTTATTTGTAATCTCTTTTACAACCGGCACATCCGGCCCATTTTTAAATACGGTAATCGATACGGTCCTGCTCTGCTTTTTATTTTCATCCATACAGTATGCAGATACCGTCTTGCCTGCTGCCATACGCTCTACCGTACATTCAAATGTGCCGTCCTCCATCGTTTCTACTTCATAAGTCGCACCATCGGCATCGATATGGACTGTCGTTCCATACGGGGCAGTACCGGATACAATCGAGCCTTTGTTGCTCATTTTATTTAATGTCGGTGCCATTACGATCTGCGGATCGATGTTGTTAATGCTGATATGCTTTGCAATGCGGTTTCCGAAAAGATCCTCTGCCATTACGGAATACGTGCCGTTTTTCTCTACGACAAAGCTGCCGCGTGATACCGGCTGCGCCTCGGTCCAGGCAGTACTGTCAGCTTCTACAAGACCTTCCATCCATTTCAGCTGCTGTATGCCGGAGCGGTCATTTGCCTGCACCTTGACTTCCACCGGCTGGTCGGTTTCCTCCTGCTGTGTAGAAGATACGATTAACAGCGGATAATTTTTATCCCCTTCTTCTGCCTGTATAAACTTGGCCAGATAATAAGCAAAGGTTTCATTGCTGCTTAAAAGTCCGTTAAACCAGTTTTTGGTCTGCGCATCCGGCTGTGAAAATGCACTGGAGCGCACAATATACTCTCGGCTGCCGTCAAAAACGACATTCCAGTTATGGTCTGTATCTGAGGCAAGCTCCCCAAACTCCAGCTGCTGCTTAATATATTTGATCAGCTGCTGGTAGGCCAGATCTGATTTGCCGAGCACCTTCTGCTCAGAAATCGTACCTGTCGCGTCTATATTAGTAGTTACTGTGTGGCTGACTAAAATCAGCTTCTGGTCATCCTCAATCGGAATCCCGTTATGTGTCATGCTCACAATGCGGTGCGAGGATTCATCGTTAAGCATGCCTGACTTTGTATACCGCGGATTTCTGGTCGCATCGATCGTATATTCGATACCGTCGAATACTGCAAACACACTCCAGTCATCCAGCCAGTCTGATGCTGCAATAGACGAGGCTCCGCGTGACTTGAGCAGATTGCGCAGCACATCATCCGAGGATATGCTGCCGTCCATAGGTGCATAAATGCTTGCAGACCACTCCAACAGCTCACGCAGCTGGGCACCTGTCACCCAGTAGAGTATGTTGTTATTATGGTTATCCTGCTGCATATTCAGAATATCTTTCATCTGAATCGTTCCGTCCAAGCTTATGCTGTCATCTGCAGAGCGGCTGTTGCACAGTGTATATCTGGTCGTCGCTACAACCGGCCAGTCCCCATACTGCCGTTTGCCCGCTCCTCCCGTATAAGCCAGCCCGTACTGGAGCTTTGCTTCATTTGCCAGCTGGATCGCATAATTATCCTCAAGCAGTGCAAAATAGCTGTTGATCTTTTCATTGCCCGCCAGTGTGCCGATCACATCTTCCAGCGATTCATCTACAGCTTTGACATCAGATGCCTGTGAAGCCAGGATCGCAGAACTTGACGCCGTATCTTTTGTCACCATGCGCAGGCCCGCTGCTGATTTTGTGATTTCAACCTTACCATCCGAGGCTATTTTAAGATCCAGATCAATTAATCCGATTCCCGAACCATGATCCTTGATCATTGTCACTGGCTTACCGTTCATAAGACCTGTCGATTTGTCTACATTTGGCAGGTTATAATAGGTAGCAGAGGCTTCATCTGCAGATGGATAATTTTTATGTCCATGGCCTGCCACCACAGCATCTACATTACTCAGCTTTGTCAATGCATAAACTGCGTTATTGCTCATGCTCTCCGGATTGGCTGTGCCGAAGGATGAATGGGCAATTACAACTATTAAATCCACGCCCTGTGCTTCCAGAGCTGCCGCCTGCTCTTCGACTGTATCTACAATCGGCAGGGGTATCAGGTCTTCCTTACAGTCAGAATACGTGGACATCGCAGGAATGGTAACTCCAATCAGGCCGATATCTACATTCACTGATTTGTTTTTATTTGTCTTTAATTTTTTAGTAACAACCATCCTCTCATTCCATGCCGTTTCTCCTGTTTCTGCCAGAATGATGTTGGACAACACACACTTGCTTTTTAAGCCGGACAGCTCCAGCTGCTTGTCAATATAACTGTATCCATAATCGAAATCATGGTTTCCCAGCGTAATCGCATCATAATTTACAAGTGACATTGCTTTGTAAATCGGCTGTACCGTATCTTCACCGGAATTATTTAAAATATAGTCTGCTGCATATCCATATACGGAATCGCCGGTATCGATCATAAGCGTATTTCTCGTACCGACCTCCGTACGTGCCTGCTTAATCAGCGTGTATGCCTGCGCCAGGCTTCCCGGTTTGTCACTTGCCGTGTCATAGTGCATTGTTGATACCTGTCCATGCAGATCTGTGGTAGATATAATCCTAAGTTTCGCCGTCTGTGTAGACGATGCTGCTTTGGCCTCTGCCCGCAGAGGGCAGGCCGCAACTGCCAGCATAAAAATCAGCATGAACTGTATGATTCTGCCCAGTTTTTGTTTCCTATCCTGTTTCAAAATAATCATGTCTTATCTTGCTCCTCTTCTTATACGCACAGCCCCGCGTAAATACCCTGCCCCTCTATTTCATCCGCCTGATAAACGATTTCGCCCAGTCCTTCAGCCTGACTTCTTCATTCTGTACATTTTGTCCATTCTGTACCTGTCCTGACTGATTCTGCAGCTCACGTACTTTCGCCTCCAGCGCAGATGCTTTCTTTTTATATTTATTACGTTCGTCCAGCATCCCCCTGTTTAGATGCAGCCAGCGGTCAAGTGTCCAGTGCATCAGTTCATTCTGCCAGCGACGTGCTTCTTCTTCTGTATACGCCGTCTTCTTAATCTGTTCAATCGGCAGCGTACTGTCTTTTGTTTCATCGATAAACTGCCGTATGCTGGCAGTCAGTGCCTCCCTTGTTGCAATATGCTCACGCTTATTTGCCGGCGGGTTATTGTAATCAAAGTCAATATTACCGGAAATAAAATCATCATCCGCAATATTGTGCACCCAGCTGTAGTAAGGTGCCCACCTGGAAGTGTTGCCGGGATCTTTCATATTTACAATTGCAAGCACCGGCGTTTCCATCGCAAGACACGGCAGTGATACATGCAGCCTTCTGGTGACGACAAACTTTGCATTCTGATACTGGGTCAGCAGGTCCTCCACCCTCTTTAGACGCTGCTCTACCGTGTCTTCTGACTTACGGTAATCACAATGATGTGTCATTACGCGTATTTCAAGCCCGCTGTCTTTGAGCCACTCCCGCGTAGCGGCCTCCAGCTCCGGCTTCAAATCTACTACACATACATATGTGCCTGCATCCGGTGTCTTTTTCTGTTTTGGCAGTGTCAGTGTGATACATCCGCTGAAATAGCAGTCAAACCCCCGTTCGTTAAAAAAATCCAGCGTTGTCTGGTCACGGCACCCTACCGGCCCGTTTGCCCGGAAAAAATCTCCGCCGATTCCCGACAGCCACTCATCCTGTATCGGCGAGGCCTTGCGGTAAATTGTGTAATTGTTCATATGCATGCTGACAAGCTTTGGCACGATACATTCTGCCGGCGGCCAGTTCCACTTCTGCCACATCCACCAGGCGCTCATAATCACGCCTACCGGCTCGTTGTTTTCGGATTTAAACGAATCTACGTTTTCACGTTCCACCATATAGTCAATCTGCGGCAGGAACTGGGCCGAAGCATAGGATTGTATGTCATCGCCTAAATTCATTGTCGTCTTATGCATTAATACTCCATATTTCATGGTCATCTCCATTCTACTGCATAATGCAGATCTTTTTATTGCTTTTTCAAACACGCTCTAGAGCGTGTCTGCTTAACTGCCGGATCGTCCCGCGTCTGCCATACTGGCAGCGCTTCGTAAAAACATTTCGCGAAGTGCCGTGGTCGGCTTCCAGCCGAGCGCCAGAAGCCTGCTGCTGTCTAATGCAATCACCATCTGCGGATTATAGCCGTATGAATCCACATCATCTGGAAGGTCAAAAGTGACGTGAATGCCCGCTTCTTGAAACGTGTCGCATACCAGCTGCGCCATATCCGCGATCGAGATCTTTGTATCCATATTCGTCACATTGTAGGCCGCGCCTGACTCGCCTTTTAACAGAATAAGCAGCATTGCTGCCACTGCATCCTTTGTATAACAGTAGCTGCGCACCGTCTTTCCATCGGTATGAAGGACAATATCCTTTTTCTCCAGCGCGCACCGGATAAATTCTGCAAATACACGGCCGTCATTGTACTCCACGCCTGCACCAAACGTCTGCGACAGCCTGGCGATTTTCACCGGGACGCCGTATTCTGCGGCGTAAGAAGCACAGAGGCATTCTACCATGCGCTTGCCCTCCGAATAACTGCTGCGTACTTTCAGAGGATCGATATAACCGCTGTAGCTTTCGTCAATCATGCCCGCATCGTCTGCCGGAGTGCCATATACTTCCAAAGATGACAGGTATAAAAAACCTTCCGCCTGTTTTTCTCTGGCAAACTCCAATACATGCAGCGTGCCGTTTACAGCTGTAAGTATTGTTTCTACCGGATTAGACACAAAATATCTGGAGCTTGTTGCACTGGCACCATGTACGATATAATCTACATGCCCGTCATATTTGATCTGTCCATCAATATCCCCAAGTACTACCTGCACATCCCCGCGGTTCAGCAGATCGCCAAACACTCTTTCTGCTTTTTCCCTGCTGCGGGCAAATGCGAGAACCTGAATGTCCGTTCCCATTACGCGGTTGCTGCATGCTAGTGTTTTTACTACCTGTGCCCCCAGCAGTCCGGTTGCGCCTGTCACAAATACCGTCTTCCCCTTGAGCATGTCAAACGGCACGGATTTGTCCCGCACCAACAGATCCAGATCTTCCTGCAGTACCGGATCTTTTGGGCTTTCTAATATTTCTGGCTTATTTTCCACTGATTGCCCCTCCTCCTATTTCCATATATAAATTTCTTTGCTTAGCTGTTTCGTTTTGTTTCTCTGCCTGCTATGCACCAGTCTTCTCGTTTTGTTTATATGCCCTGGCTTTCCTTCCATTTTTATACTTAGTCAGCCAGCTTCGTTCTATAGACTATTTGGTTATATGCTTAAATTTCTGCCTGCTTTAAGATCTGGCACCATTTCACATAATATTCCGCTGTCTATATTCTACCTATGTTTTCTATGCTTATTCATGCGGGTTTCAATCCGGTTTGTAATGCCAAGGCCGAATGCCTGTTCGTTTTCTTTATACTGCAAAAGTGCACGAAACATATATACATCTTCCGGAGTCGTCACCTTAATATTTCCACGGTTGCCGCGCACCATATGAGCCTCCATGCCCTGGCTGCGTATAATCGTACAGGCATCTACCATGTTTTCATAACGCTCAGGTCTGGCACGTACCTTGTCATGCGCCGCAATGATATCTTTTAAATAAAAGCTCTGCGGTGCCTGTGCAGCAAATGTATCCTTGCGGTATGGCACTGATTCAACACATTCTCCGTCATGGCTTATAAGTATTGTCTCATAGCAGGAGGTACAAGTGATCGCATTTCCATTTTCCTTTACACCTGCGATATTGTCTGAAATCACCTCATATGACACAAACGGACGCACGCCGTCATGCAGCAGCACGATCGAATCAGCAGGGTTTTCCGACTCCGCTTTTTTCAGCGCGTTATAAATCGAATCCTGCGCCGTGTCTCCGCCTGGAATAATGCTTGCAGTCTTACGCAGGCGGTACTCATCTACCAGCTCCTGCATGTATCCAATGTAATCTTCCAATACAGATATATAAATCTTATCAATTTCTTCATGATACTGAAACAATTGTAACGTATGGATAATTACCGGCTTTCCGTTGATCTCCAAAAACTGCTTGGGGATACCGGAGCCCATGCGCACCCCGCTCCCTCCGGCAAATATAATTGCTATATTCATGCCCTTTCTCCTTTATATTGTGTATGCAAAGAATCGATTTAATAAATATTTGACCTGAATCTGACTTGGATTTGATCTAAATCTGATCTTTTTATCCTGATTTGATCTGAGTTTAATCAAATTTGATCTAAATCTGATCTTTTCGTCCGGATCTGACCTAAAATGTACTGACAGCAGAAACATTTTCCATACATGTCTAAAAATATACGCAGCCTGCCATCACTTCGTGTAGTCTTCCGGCCTAAAATCAAGCGTCTCCAGCTCTTTATTCACCGCTGCGTCCGCTGCAAGGTCTTTCTTTACAAAATCCGGCAGTTTTCCTAAAATAATCCAGTCTATGACGCGGTCAGAGGCATTGCTGTCTATATAGTCAAAATGCTTTTCTACATATTCTTCTACCTTTGGATATTCAAAATCCTTTTCGGCGATCGCCTCCAGCACCTGCTCAAATGTATGGCAGACCTTTCCGGGTGCGGATTCTTCGTAAGCCCTGTGAAATCCCCTTGAAAATGAATACTGTATTTCATCAAATGCAAAAAACAGCATCGGCTTTTTCATCAGCGAATATTCAAAAATATTCGAAGAATAGTCTGTAATCAAAAGCTCTGTAAAATAAAACAGGTCGTTGATATTCGGATATCTGCCTACATCCGCAAACCGGTCTTTGAAACGGTCTTCAACCGGTACTCCTGCCGCTACCCATGGATGCATTTTAAACAATACGACATATTCATCCCCGCACAGATCATACAGTTTTTCAAAATCGATCAATTCATACGGGTAATAAGCAGTCGCCTTATTTTTTCCCCGATAAGTCGGTGCAAATAAAATCACCTTTTTGTCCTTACAGATCGGATATTTTTCATACAGCTCTTTTGTCTTTTTGGCGCGGTAGCTTTCATCCAAAAATTCATCTATGCGCGGCATGCCTGTAGGCAGCACCTGCGAGTCATTTATGCCCCAGACCTCCGAGAAAAAATGTGAAATATTCTTGGAACCCGAGATCCCGTATTTATACTGCCTGTGGCAGCTGTAAGGTGCCGGACATCCGATATGCCCCCACCTGCTGTAGCCGGAGGCCTTAAATCCTGCCCCTGCATGCCACAGCTGCACAAGAGTCGTATCCTTGTCCAGAATCAGCCAGTCCAGTACCGGCGCATGGTCGTCCAGAAATATAAAATCACTCATCGCCATTTTCTTTAACGTCTCCATCCAGCTGGAAAGTCCCATGCGCGGCGTCGTCACCGAAGAACGGTACGATTCCAAAATGACATAATCCTTATCCATGCCCCTTGCAAGCATGCGGTCTTTGACTGCCTTTAAATTTGTACTGATGCTCGTACTCTGCTCAGACATAAACAGCACAACCGGTTTCTGGCTCTTATTCTTATATTTTTTCCGGTATTTCCAATACATGTCCACTTTAAACGGCTTGTTGATTTTGGAATACTGCTTTTTCAGCTCTTCCTTCGGATGAAATCCTTTTTTTCCATGAACAACCGGGGCACTGATACCCGTCCTGCCGCCTGCCAGTACATACATAATAAACGGAAGCCCCTCGTCTGATTCTGTCACATAAAACGTGACGGAATACACTTTTGCCCGTCCACTGTATAAAAAATTTCTAGATGCATTGCTCATGTCTTTTACAAGCGACTCTGCAATCTCAGCCTTCGCCATCTGGCGCTGATTCTGACAGATTATCAAAGAATATGTCCCCTGCGGCAGACACAGGCTCGTTCCCGGATTTGTTATATTCAGCTTTAACTTATACGTATCGCCGTCTATCCCGGTTACTTTCAGTTTTGCCTTCGGTTCATACAATCCGTTTACCAGATAAAAGGCAGGTTCACTTTCCCTGTCTGCGCCCTCGGCAAACGTAATCTGAACATCCAGATGAAGCCAGATGCGTTCCCAAGTAATCTTTGTAACTGCAGCAGTTACCTGCCGTTTGTCAATCAGATTCTCCATGTTCGTTTAATCTCCTTGTACTCATGCTCTATGAAATCATTTGTGTGCATCATTTTCAAATCATTTTATACAATTTCACGAAAAATTCATTAAATTTTAATATTTGTTATATTTATTTTTTATTTTTCTCTTTTATTTGCAGTATGAAACGGTCTGCGGCTTCAGAATGTATTTTAATATTCTTATATTAATGCCCCATTAAACCGTATGATACACGCAAAATCAGCCGTTTTTTACACATTTGGGTTTATTATAGCAGATACTGGGTCAGATGGCAATTCTTGTAGGTTTTAAATTTTCAAATTTCAGATTATTAAGAACAGCTGCTGCTAGAGCGTGTTTGAAAAATCATTCCCGCTAACTGTACGCCCCACTTTGCGGTATATTTGGCCCTCATTCGGTCAACGCAGCCCGCTACGCCTCCCTCATTCGGGTCAAATCTCCCACATCATCTTGGACATTAGTAGTCCAAGATGCTTGAAGTGTGACGCACATTTGACAGAAAGCATTTTTCAAACACGCTTTAGAATCACATAGTCAAAAATGCAGGAAAAGCACCCGCGTATAACGGATGCCCCTGCTGTCTGTCCTGCCGGAAAGCAGGACAGGCATTTTCATGTTATTTTTATGGCGCAGACGCCTCATTTAACGCCTTGTATTCCTCCAAGCGTACTTTTGCGTCTTCACCTGCTTTTTCAAACAGCTTACGCGCCTGATCCGGGAATTGGCGTTCGAGCGCACTGTAACGTACCTGTCCCATTAAAAATTCCTGGAAATCTCCAGTCGGGTCTTTGGAATCCAGCGTAAATGGATTTTTGCCTTCCTTCAGGCGGTCTGGGTGATAACGGTATAAATGCCAGTAGCCTGCTGCCACTGCCTGCGCCATATTGTCCATGCTCTTGCCCATGCCGCAGCGCAGCCCGTGGCTGATACATGGGGCGTACGCAATAATAATGGACGGGCCGTGATAGCTTTCTGCCTCCTTGATAGCCTTTAATGTCTGGTTTTTATCCGCTCCCATCGCAATCTGTGCGACATAGACATTGTGGTAGGTCATCATCATCCTGCCCAGATCCTTTTTGGCACATTTTTTGCCGGAAGCCGCAAATTTTGCCACTGCTGCCGCAGGTGTGGATTTCGAGGCCTGTCCGCCTGTATTGGAATATATTTCTGTATCAAATACCAGCACGTTGACATCCTCTCCCGAGGCCAGCACATGATCGAGTCCGCCATAGCCGATGTCATATGCCCATCCGTCTCCGCCGATCATCCAGACGGAACGCTTCACCAGATAATCCTGCCTGTTCTGTATCTCTTTTAGGCGCTGCATTTTTTCTGGCGATCTGGATATCTGTGACTGCTCCGGCAGCGGAGCATCCAAAAGCTCGCGGATCTTTGCGGCCGCCTTGACAGACTCTTCGCCATCCTCATAAACCTGTATCCATTGTTCAAATGCTTCTTGAAACGGCTGATCAATGCCTGTCTGAATCAGCTCCTCCATATTCTGCCGCAGCCCGTCACGAATCTGCTGGACACCCAGATACATGCCGTATCCATACTCGGCATTATCTTCAAACAGAGAATTGGCCCAGGACGGCCCGCGTCCGTCACGTGTGCACGTATATGCCGTTGTCGGTGCAGAAGCGCCCCATATGGAAGAGCAGCCTGTTGCATTTGCAATCATCATCCGTTCGCCAAACAGCTGTGTAATCAGCTTTATATATGCCGGCTCGCCGCAGCCAGCACATGCCCCGGAAAACTCGATCAAAGGCTGTCTGAACTGGCTCTCTTTGACTGTCTGTCCCGTAAACAAGCTGCCTTTATGCGACACCCTGCCAAGCGCGTATTTCCAGTTCGGTACTTCTGCCGCGGACTGGGTGCCCAGTTTTTTCATAACGAGCGCTTTCGGCTTGGCCGGGCAGACATCTGCACAGTTGCCGCAGCCGGTACAGTCCATCGTACTGATCTGGATACGGAAATAATATTTTTCCATCCCTTTTCCCTTTGCCTGCTGTGTCTTAAAGCTCTTTGGTGCCGCAGCCTTTTCCTCCTCTGTCAAAAGAAACGGCCGTACGCAGGCATGCGGACAGATAAACGAACACTGGTTGCACTGGATACATGTCTGCTCGTTCCATTCCGGCACATTTACGGCTATGCCCCTCTTTTCATATGCAGAAGTCCCGCATGGGAATGTGCCGTCTTCAATACCGCTGAATGCGCTGACCGGAAGCTGGTCTCCCTCCTGCCTGTTCATCGGGCGCATAATCTTGGCTACGAATTTTGGTTCCTCGATATCTGCCCCGCCGGATTCTTCCCATATGCTTTCTTCCTTAAAGTCTTTCCAGTGTGCAGGCACATCTATTTTTACTAAATCCGTAAATCCATGCTCAATCGCTTCATGATTCATCTGAATGACTTTGTCGCCTTTTTTGCCGTATGCTTTTTTCACTGCCTCTTTTAAATACTGCTTCGCCTGATCCTTTGGCAGGACGTCTGCCAGACTAAAAAATGCGCCCTGCATAATCATATTGATCCGGTTGCCCAGACCTATTTCTTCTGCTATTTTAACCGCATTGATACAGTAAAACTCTATTTCATGTTCCGCTATGTCATGCAGCATCTTTTTAGGCAGATATTCTTCCATACGGTCTGCCTCCCACAGGCAGTTTAATACAAACGTGCCGCCGCGCTTTAACCCTTTGAGCAGATCATAGCTGTGGACAAACGACTGGTTATGGCAGGCGATATAATCTGCCTCATCAATTAAATAAGCCGACTTAATCGGATGACTGCCAAATCGTAAATGCGATGTCGTAAGCCCGCCGGATTTTTTCGAATCATAGGCAAAATAAGCCTGCACATACTGATCGGTATGCTCTCCGATTATTTTTACCGCCTGCTTATTGGCACCGACCGTACCATCTGAGCCAAGCCCCCAGAATTTGCAGCGTACAGTGCCGGCCTTGGCTGTCACCAATTTTTCCGGCACTGGAAGTGACGTATGTGTGACATCATCCTCAATGCCGACAGTAAATCCGGTCTTTGGCAGGCTGCATTTTAAATGATCAAATACTGCCTTAATATCTGCAGGCGTCGTATCCTTTGATCCCAGTCCGAAACGGCCCCCGATGATCATCGGCGCATCAGGCTTTCCGTAAAAACTATTTCTCACATCCAGATACAAAGGCTCGCCTGGTGCTCCCGGCTCTTTTGTACGCTCTAAGACAGCAATCCGCTCTGCCGTATCAGGCACTGCCGCGCAAAAATGCTTTATCGAGAATGGACGGAACAGATGTACCTTTACCAGCCCGTATTTCTCTCCCTGCGCATTCAAATAATCGATCGTCTCTTCGATTGTGCCGCAGACAGAGCCCATAGCCACAATAACGTACTTTGCGTCTTCTGCACCATAATAACTAAACAGATTGTAACTGCGTCCTGTCAGCGCACTAATCTTACCCATATATTCTTCTACAATCGGTACGATTTTTTCGTAAAACGGATTACATGCCTCTCTTGTCTGAAAATAGATATCCGGGTTCTGTGCCGTACCGCGCGTCACCGGATGATTTGGCGACAGTGACCTGTCACGAAATTCCTGCAGTGCTTTTTTATCTATAAGCCCTGCCAGATCTTCATAAGACAGCGCTTCTACCTTCTGTACTTCATGTGAGGTACGAAACCCGTCAAAAAAGTGTACAAACGGAAGCCGTCCTTTTACGGCGGCTAAGTGCGCCACCAAAGCCAGGTCAATCACTTCCTGCACCGAGCCGGAGGCCAGCATGACACACCCGGTCTGCCTTACCGCCATAACATCCTGATGATCTCCAAAAATATTTAATGCCTGCGCTGCCAGGGAACGCGCACTGACATGAAATACGCCCGGCAGCAGCTCACCGGCGCATTTATACATATTCGGAATCATCAAAAGCAGTCCCTGTGAAGCCGTAAACGTCGTCGTCAGTGCACCCGCCTGCAGGGAGCCATGAAAAGATCCTGCTGCACCCGCCTCCGACTGCAGCTGCGCTACCTTTACTGTCTGCCCGAAAATATTCTTTCTGCCGTTTGCCGCCCACTCATCTACGACCTCCGCCATCGTTGAAGACGGCGTAATCGGATAAATCGAGGCTACCTCCGTAAACGCATAGGCTGCATAGGCTGCTGCCGTGTTGCCGTCTACGGTCATCGTAATCTTTCCCATGACGCCACCTCCTTACAGCCTGCTGCCGTTATCTACCCATTCTTTGGCATGTTCTACGGCACTGCTGCTTGGAATCGTGACATTGGACTTAGGCGCATGGCCGGCTTCACCAGTCCATGCTGCGGTAGCTTCGTTGTCTGACTGAGAAGTTTTGTTTATGCGCTGGTTGCGTGTGCCGTTTAAGGCATGGCTTTTTTGTTCGTTCATATGGAACCTATCCTTTCCTGTATGCTGAGTTTAGATTTATGCAGCATAGTAGACCACTGCTGCTTTTCTTTCACTTAGTGTATACAGAATCAGGTATATTATACCTGCAGATGCGCTGAAGTATGTCTTAAAATTGCTTTCTGATATGAAGAATTTATCACAATTTTACGAAGCATATCCGCAGAGCATAATATAGCAGGCAATATTGATTAAATTGAAAAGGAATGATCCGCAACCTCTTAGACATTGATAATCCAAGAAGCTTTCATTGGGGAATACAGACCGCAGGAATGTTTTTTCAAAACGCTCCGGAAACCTGCATTGAACATATTATTACATACGCAATTATAATTAGAATCGAATATGGAAAGGAATAGAATTTCAATTTTACAACATCATTTTTAATCATGCAAAATCCTGTCATCCTATCAAGGCCAAAAAGCCTGCCCTGACAGGATTTTGGAATTTTATAAATATTATATAGCCTCTAATGCCTGTGCCAGATCTGCAATCAGATCTTCTTTATCCTCCAGGCCGCAGGAGATACGTATCAGCCCTGCCGGAATGCCGGCTGCCAAAAGCTGCTCGTCATTCATCTGCCTGTGTGTTGAAGTCGCCGGGTTTAAGCAGCAGGTTCTTGCATCTGCTACGTGCGTTTCGATTGCAGCCAGTTTAAGATGTTTCATAAATACCTCTGCTGCCGGCCGTCCCCCCTCTAATTCAAAGGATACGACACCACATCCGCCGTCTGGCATATATTTCTGAGCCAGCTCGTAATACTTGTCACCAGGCAGCCCTGGATAGCTCACATGCGCTACTTTTTTGTGCTGATGTAAATACTCTGCCACTGCCTGTCCGTTTTCCACGTGGCGCGGCATGCGCACATGCAGAGATTCCAGCCCCAGATTCAGCAGGTAGGCATGCTGCGGCGACTGAATACAGCCAAGATCCCGCATAAGCTGCGCCGTACATTTATAAATAAAAGCTCCTTCTTTTCCAAATTTTTCTGCATAAGTAATCCCATGGTACGATTCATCCGGCGTGCAAAGTCCCGGAAACTTGTCCGCATATGCCATCCAGTCAAACCTGCCTGCATCTACAATTGCGCCGCCGACTGCTGCACCGTGCCCGTCCATATACTTCGTCGTAGAATGCGTCACAATATCTGCACCCCACTCAATCGGCCTGCAGTTTACCGGTGTCGGAAACGTATTATCAATAATAAACGGCACGCCATGTGCATGTGCTGCCTGCGCAAATTTTTCCAGATCCAGGACAGTCAGTGCCGGATTGGCAATTGTTTCTCCAAATACAGCTCTTGTATTTTCTTTAAATGCTGCCTCCAGCTCTTCTTTGGTACAATCTGGTGATACAAATGTCACTTCAATGCCCATTTTCGCCATTGTAACAGAAATCAGGTTAAATGTCCCACCATAAATGGAAGAAGAAGACACAATATGACTGCCGCATTCGCAAATATTAAACAGCGCAAAGAAGTTTGCTGCCTGCCCGGAAGATGTAAGCATCGCTGCCGAGCCGCCTTCCAATGCAGCTATTTTTGCTGCTACAAAATCATTCGTAGGATTCTGCAGCCTCGTATAAAAATATCCCGCTGCTTCCAGGTCAAATAACCTGCCCATATCTTCGCTGGTGTCATATTTAAATGTCGTTGACTGAATAATCGGGATCTGTCGCGGTTCTCCGTTTCCCGGCGTATAGCCTGCCTGCACACATTTTGTATTGATTTTATAACTGTCCATTTTTTAGCCTCCTATTCGTGTTTCTCCTGCTTTATGCTGGAGCGTATGCTTTTCCATGATTTTATATTTCACGTTTTTCCATCACGCTCATATATGCCGGGCGGATAATTTTATCTGTACAGATCAGCTCTTCTATGCGGTGTGCGCTCCACCCGACAATTCTGGCTACTGCAAACATCGCTGTATACAATTCCTGCGGAATGCCGAGCATATCATAGACAAAGCCGCTGTAAAAATCCACATTTGGGCTGACGCCTTTATTTGTACGCCGTCTCTCCCCGATTAAAACCGGAGCCAGCTCCTCAATGCCCTGATACAGCATCATATCCTGCTGCCTGCCCTTTGCCTCCGCCAGCTTTTCTACATAATGCTTAAATACACGCTCCCTTGGGTCTGACAATGTATAGACCGCATGACCCATGCCATAAATCAGCTTTCTGCCGTCAAATGCCTCCCCGTCTAGGATCTTGGACAGATAAGCAGCCAGCTCTTCTTTATCTGCATAATCTTTTACATGTGTACGGATATCCGCCATCATTTCCATCACTTTAATATTTGCACCGCCGTGCTTCGGCCCTTTTAAAGAAGACATAGCCGCTGCCATGGTAGAATACGTATCCGAACCGGATGACGTAACCACTCTTGTCGTAAATGTAGAATTATTGCCGCCGCCATGTTCCATATGCAGCAGCAGCGCAGTATCTAACACTTTCGCCTCTACCTGTGTATACCGGCGGTCTGGACGCAGCAGCATCAGCAGATTTTCTGCCGTGGACAGCTGCGGGTCTGGGTTGTGGATAATCATGCTTGCCTGATTGATATAATAATTATAAGCATTATACCCATAAACTGCAAGTACCGGAAACTGGCTGATCAGCTGAATGCACTGGCGCAGGCTGTTTGCTATGCCTGTATCCATAGCCCTGTCATCATATGAAGCCAGATTTAAAATACTTCTCGTCATTGAATTCATAATATCCGCGCCTGGTTTTTTCATAATGATATCTCTCGTAAAATTCGACGGGAGCTGGCGGCACTCTCCGATTATTTCCCGAAATTCCCTATATGCCTCCTCGTCCGGCAGCTCGCCAAGCAGAAGCAGGTATGCCATTTTTTCAAATCCCATTTCATCCTCTGCCATGCTCTGAATCAGATCTTCCACGCGATAGCCGCGGTACCAGAGCTGCCCGTCGCATTCGACTTTCTGTCCGTTTTCAATTTTGGATGATACGATTTTAGATATATTTGTAAGCCCGGTCAGTACACCGTTTCCTTTTTCGTCACGCAGTCCCAGATTCACGCCGTATTCTTCAAACAGCCTGGGTGCAATCATATCATTCCTTCTGCAGACTTCTTGCTGCTTTAATACATAGTTATTCATCTTCGTTTCCAGATTCAACTGCAGGCACCCCCATTCGTTCAAATTCTTCACTCATAGATATTTCCAGCTGCTTCATCAGCTGCAGGAGCTGCATTAGATTGCCCCTGCCATAATTTTCAATGACCCTGCCATAATATTCCCTGATCGCATTTTCCTCTGTTGCCAACATCTCTTTTCCTAATTCGGTAATCGTCACATAGGTGCCCTCGCTTCCGTCTCCGTCATGCGACCACAGTAAAAAACCTCGTTCCTGCAGTGCCTTAACCATAACCGACGTCTGCCGGATCGTCCGGTGCATCCGTTCTGCAATGTCTTTTAAATATGTCCTGTCAGAATCACATCCTGCTGCCTGCTCCGTATCTTTGATCATGTGCATCGCAAGGTACTCTGGTATGCTCAGCTTGCTTAAAAAATTGCGGATATGGTCATTGTTCAATAGATATTTATGATATGCCAGCTCATGTGACAGTTCACCAAGATCAGGCCCTGGAACAGCTACAGATAACTCTCCCCCGCTTTGTTCCTTATGTATTTGTGAATTAGAACCTATTTGATTGATAATTTCTTCACGATCTTCCATCAAATTTCCTCCTTTTCCTTAAATTAAAACAAACAACTGACTGCTATGCGATACAATTTCTGACTCCGGCTGTCTGTGTGATATTTCGACTTTTGTGAAATTGAATTTGTCCCACTATATTATAGTTTAGAAGTACGAGAATCTTTGACTTTCTGCAGATATCTATATGCCCACATGATTTATTAGCACTCTTGATGATCGAGTGCTAATCTTAGGTTAAAAAAATATGCTTCTTAGCCAGAAGCATTTGGAATATTTTGTTTTATTTAATTATATAGAAATTCTCCAAGATGTCAATACATTTTATATTTTTTTAATATTGTAAGGCTGCAGACTATCGCTATTGCCGCTTAAATTATAGAAAAAAGCACACAAATCAGACTGCACAAAACTCCAGTTTACGTCTGGATGGATCACTATGAATTACTATCCCCCCGAATTCATGAGGCATTGTCCGCTATATCATGTTCTGCGGACATGCCTCACAAATCAGAAATCAATTCTCCAGATAATCTTTAGGCTGAAACCATATTTTATGACTCTTCACTTTTTAACATATCATTTTTCAACCCTTCCAGCTTATCTGCGGCATCCTCTAAAGATGTGCCTTTTACACCAAAATAATATTTGATCTTTGGCTCCGTGCCGGATGGGCGTATGCAGCACCATGCATTATTTTCCAGCTCATAGTACAGGACATTGGAGGATGGAAGGCCTGTTGGTGCAGTTTCTCCGGATTTTAGGTCTTTTCTAATATCCTCTTTATAATCTCTGACTGCCAGCACCTCATAACCGCCGAGTGTCTTAGGTGGATTGCTCCTTGCACTGCTCATCATATCCTGAATCTGTTTCGCCCCGTCTATGCCTTTCAGGGTAAGTGTTGCAAGTCCTTCCTTATAATAGCCGTATTTTTCGTACATATCAAGCATGGCATCCCAGAGCGTCTTGCCCTGCAGCTTATAATATGCTGCTACCTCACACAGCATCATGACCGCTACGCAGGCGTCTTTGTCCCTCGCATATGTACCTGCCAGACAGCCGTAGCTTTCCTCAAGGCCAAATACATAATGGTGCGAATCCTGCTGCTCAAACAGCTTGATCTGCTCGCCGATATATTTAAATCCTGTCAGAACCTCAATCAGGGCTGCTCCATAATCTGCTGCAATCGCCTTAGCCATATCCGTTGTCACAATCGTCTCAACGAGTGCCGGATTCTTTGGCATTGTACCTGTTGCCGTCTTTTCCCGTAACATATATTCAGCAATCAGCATGCCGGACATATTTCCGGTAAAGCTGACATATTCGCCGGTTTTTACATCCTTTGCATATACGCCCAGGCGGTCTGCATCGGGATCTGTCGCTAATACAATATCTGCATCTACTTCTTTTGCAAGTGCAAGCGCAAGCGTCCATGCCTTTTCATCCTCTGGATTTGGATACGCAACCGTCGGGAATGCGCCATCCGGCAGCTCCTGCTCTTTTACGACATAAACATTTGTAAATCCCAGTTCTTTTAATACACGGCGTACCGGCAGATTGCCAGTTCCATGCAGCGGTGTGTACACAATCTTAATATCCTCTGCTGCTTTTTGTATCAGCTCTGGATGTATGCTCTGCTGTTTCAGCTGCTCCATATACAGGTCATCGATCTCGCTGCCGATTGTCTCATACAGCCCCTGATTCTGTGCTGCCTGCTTGTCCATTGTCTTTACCTGGGCAAATTCCGTTACTTTAGCTACTTCAGCTAAAATATTTTTATCATGCGGCGGCGTAATCTGCGCACCGTCTTCCCAGTATACTTTATAGCCGTTATATTCCCTAGGATTATGGCTTGCCGTAATAACAATTCCTGCAATGCAGCCCAGATGGCGTACTGCAAAAGACAGCTCCGGCGTCGGGCGCAGGCTCTCAAAGCGGTAGGTCTTAATACCATTTGCATTCAGGCACAATGCTGCCTCGTCTGCAAATTCCGGCGACATACGCCTGGAATCATAAGCAATCGCAACCCCCTTTTGCTGGCCGCGCTGTGATACGATATAATTTGCCAGACCCTGCGTAGCCTGACGTACTGTATAGATGTTCATCCGGTTTGTGCCTGCCCCGATCACACCACGCAGTCCGCCCGTTCCAAATTCTAAGCGGCGGTAAAAACGATCTTCAATTTCAGCATTGTCCGATGCAATTGCTTTTAATTCCTGTCTGGTTTCTTCGTCAAAATATGGGTCGCTGCACCATTGATTGTAGATCTGCATATAATCCATTGTAAAATCCTCCTTGAATGCTTTGTTTTTAAGCTGTTTATTCATATTATATATTGTTTTCAGGTGCCTTACAATAGTTTTGAAAACATGAAATATGATTTTAACAAATTATAAATACTTCTCAGCTTCGTCAGCTGTCAGATCGTACTTATCCATAATCAATCGTTTTATTTCTATATTTTCACGCCCAAGATCTCTGAGTATATCTACAACACCTTTAATTCCCTGTTCGATTCCCTGTTCGATTCCCTGTTCGATTCCCTGTTCGATTCCCCGTTCGATTCCTTCTCTTAAAGCTTCTTGTTTCATTACGAGTATCCGAGGTTCTATAATTGGTTTTACAATCTCAAGTAATTTTTCACTCATAAGACCATCTCCCATAAATTCTTCTATTATTTTTACATTTGCTTGGAAAGCGACTTCCAAAACTGCCTCTGCATATTCCCGGTCCATTTTTTGATCCAGTCCGTTAATTTTATTTAACAGCTCCTGCAGGTCTTGTTTATTCAAATTCCCCGACAACGCACACAGCCATACGTGCCTTTTGGGATCTAGTTCTTTTGAAACAATGACCTGAACCGGAAATGGTATCCTTCCCTTTATGTAGTATATGCCACTGTAGGGATTAAAAATCTCATACCCATGTTCAGTAAAATAACGAAACAGCCCGGCCGGCTTTGCGTTACGGATCAATGTGATCGTAACATCCTCCTCTTTTATGGCATCTACTGTCTCACCATAAGACTTATAAAGGCAGGCATACCCTTCCACCTTAAAAAATACATCCACATTCAGATGAGCCTGCGGATCTTTGTATTCCAAAATATTATGTCCTTTAAACAGATGTCCTATTTCGTTATCGATCGGCCTGTCGGAAGGCTGTTTTGTAATAAGCAGGTCAATTTCTAACGGCTTTACATTTAAATTATGCTCCCTGCCGAATTTCAAGCTGTCACGGCTCTTATTAAGCTCCAAATTAATAGCTGCAATAAATGCCGGATGCCACTGTATCGGTGTGTTTTCCATTTATCCGCCTCCTTTTTAAGAGTATAGCACTTTTTTCAACAGATGAAAACATGAAAAGCTCCACATCTGCCATTTTATTCGGCCGTTTTTATTTTTAAAATTCTATTCTTTGTTTTTCAACGCCTCTGCCAGCAGAATCCTATTGATCCGCATAATTAAAAACGGCGTTATAGCAGAATATAATGCTAAAATTGACACAAAAAGCCCCGCATACAGCCTCCAGTCAAAGGCAAGGTTTAAACCGGCTGCCACATTTGCAGTCAGATAAGGATATGCTGCATCCATAACCGCCTTGGATAAAGGAATTCCGGCTGCTGTACTGGCAGCTACAATCACAAGATTTCCATTTAAATAAAGCCTGTTTATTTCTTTTTTACGATAACCAAATATTTTCATCATAGAAATAGAGGCAGCGCAGCGGTCTATCATTACCTTTAACATCAGATACATGACGACGAAAAAGATCAATGCAGATCCTATGACCACCATCCTGATCATCGGCCACATCTTTTCTACAAATATATCCGCGTTTTTTCCACCTCTGCTTTGGAAGATACCGCATACAGCCTGCCAGAATCAATATCCAGCGCATGGCCTGCAAATACAATATTATAATAATCCTCTTTTTCTCCGATCAGCTCTCTCATGCTGTCAATATCCATAAAAACAAACATCCCTGCAGCATACGGCACGATTCCATCTACTGTAAACGCATAGCTTTTGTCATTTCGTTTATCATTTAATACAAGCTTATCTCCTGTTTTTAATGCACACTTGCTGGCTGCGGCAGAAGAAATGAGCACACGGCTTTGTCCTTTTGACACAGGTGCGTCAAAATATGGATTTTGGGGATTGATTCCAAGCAGTGTCACATCCATATAATATCCAAGCACTTCTTTTTTCAAGATCATGCCACAGGCTTCTTCTCCATCCGCAGGCACAGTTTCTTGGGGATATTTAAAGGTATACATATATTTATACCTGGTATCTGCCACACTATCCGTCTTTATATGCATACAAAACACATAGCAGTCCAATCCAATCATACAGACCAGCAGTGCGAGAAACATACCCACAGATACAGTAAACGCAGTGCGCCTTTCCCTAAAAAGCTGCCGGATCTGAAAAGTACGCACAAATCCCAGCTGCCGGAATACTGCGCTTTTTAATTTGAGATATAATCAAGAGAATAAGGAAGAGACCGGAATCAGTCATCCTCCCAGACGCAAGCCGAACGGGATCACAAAAGCGGACAGGGAAGCCGGAAAATCAGACGACCTGTTAAAACGTGATTTCCATGCACAGGAGCCGCTGACAAAATGTGCTACAGATCTAACAGAGATCAAAGCCGGTGATAGAAAACTGTATGTTTCTGCTGTTTTTGACTGTTTTGATTCCAGCGTGGCCGGTCTGGCAATGGATACCGACAGGAAGGCACCGTTATGTGTTCAGACACTGGAAAATACTTTTAATGCGTACCCCGGTATCCGTGGAGCCATTATCCATAGTGACAGGGGGAGCCGGTACACCAGCCGGCTTTACCGCGATGCAGTCCGGCAGTACGGCATACAGCAAAGCATGAACAGTACAGGCGGAAGATGCCATGATAATGCCCGCTGTGAAATTTGCGCTTATTGACACCGCTCTGTGTTACACCCAGCCGCAATCCGACTTCCCGCTCGGAAAGTTCTTCAAAGAAGATTGCGTTAATCAATGCCTGTTCACTGCCCGACAATAAGGGCAGGGCGGCTTTCAGCCTGTCCACCATCGCCGCATGGATAACAGTTTCTGCAACGTCCACCGCTTCATCAACAACGAAGTCAATCACATCTCCCTCACTATCCGTAAATCCCTCCAATGACAGAAAGCTGTGGTTTGTGTCCAGTTTTTCAGATAACGCCACCGTTCTTTATCCCGATAGAAATCCGTGTACTGTTCCCGCACGACTTCAAGCAGACAGCCCTGCACGGGGATAAACAGCTTGTCCATGTAACTCTGGTCGGCTTGCCTGCGGCGGCAGAAATCTTGATAGGACAGCTCCACATAATCGCCATCCTTTTTGATATATACCTTTCTTGGTGCATACTTCACCGTATCTTCCTCCAATCTGAATTTTGGAAAATGTAAAAATCCAGATGGAAAGGCGCGAACAACAGCCAACAGCAGAAACAGCCCTGCAGCACATTCCGATAAAAACGACAAAAGAAAAACCGCAAAGGCTCTGTGACCTCTACGGTTATAAGAGATATATATTCTGTTAAGTGGAGATTGTACTTCTACCCTCATGGTGAGAAGTCCCGCTGCATAAGCAAGGATTTTTTTAACTGGCTTCCTGCCTTTCCCTGACATGCCATGTATCGATAATATCTGCGTTGCATGAGCAGATAGGTTACTGCCCGAAAAAAGGACATAAAAAATCCCTCCAAACTTTAAAGTTTGCCTTAAAACCTTATGAAATGAAACAGAACCGATAAACTGTGATTTTTATTCCACATGTTTATCGGCTCTGCATCTATGTATCCGGCTCTTTGATGATATATTTACCTGCCCGATAGATAGGAATTCGGCTTTTTCTTTACAAAAAAAGTTCAAATATATCAGTTAGTAACTTATTTCAATTTAATTTCTACTTTGTAATATTTTAAAAAATATGGTACAAACAAAAGAGCCCCTATTATCAAAATCACCCAGCCAATATATGTTCCTTGATTTTCAGGATAAAAATAATTTATAGCTAAATGAACTGGACATAGAATAATTGCAATCACTCCCCATAATATTTCCAATTTTCTTTTCATCTTGTTTGCTTGCTCTTTTTGTTTCTGTAATTCCACCAAATTTTGTTCTGCCTTTTTTTGATAATTTTCCATTATAATCCTTTCGCCTGATAACAATTCGTTTACATTTATTCCAATAATGTCACATAACTCCATCATTATCGATACATCTGGACAGCTTTTTCCCGTTTCCCTTAGTTAAAGATATTGTTGGGTAAAAAAGAAAGGTCAATCGATTTTGCCGATGAAGCGGTAGTAGATTTCTACTTCCTGCTCACGGCTTCCGTCCTCGCCCTTGACAGCTTCGTGGACGGTTATTTTTTCAATTAGAGTGT
>CAJUHV010000046.1 GCA_910586445.1 uncultured Eubacterium sp. | reverse complement strand
TAGGAATTTGCATAGGTTATTTTTACGCACTTTTGATGAATTACCGCTGATTTTAGCAATTCAAATTTCTCATTGTCAGTTCCATTATTGCCCCATCGGGAAAAATCCACTTCAAGCCAGTTTTCCGAACTCATATTAAATATTGCAGAAAGTTTTTGCAATGTTTGATTGCTGCCAATATTGTTCATAGAATTAATACTTTGTAAGGCTGTTAGAATTTCCTGCTTTTCTTCTTCTGACAGCACTGTCTTATCTAAAACAAAATCATTCATCAGATGAATGCCGCCGTTTCGCCCTGCTTCTGCATAAATAGGAACACCCGCGCCACTTAGAGCATCAATATCCCTGTAAATTGTCCTTACAGACACTTCAAATTTTTCTGCTAATTCTGGAGCAGTAGCCTGTCCCTTATCAAGTAAATGATACACAATTTTAAATAATCTGCTTTCCTGCATTGCCAGTTCCTCCTTGGATAATAGAATACCATCAAAATCCTGACACTATATGGCAGCATTAATTATAATCATTTTTCTGCTCATTATCAACTGAACAGTCATAAATGAATTTTATTACACACAAAAACAAGGATCAATAACGTTTTGCAAGGTATTAAATCCACGCCCTCCAATTTTAATACTTTTTGCGTTACAACTATGCGTATATGATTTTTTTCTAGCATTTTCCTCCTTTAGCTGCTCCGTAGCGCGCATCATCTCTTTCACTGCAGCTTTGTACTGTCTGCTGTTGGTGTTAATGCCTGCAGCTTTTAGCTGTGCCTGTACAGAACGGCTGTTTAACTGTGACAGCTGAAAACTTCCAATGATGTTTTTCTTTGGCATTGCGGGCATATTCTGGAATAAAAAGCTGTAATCGGTAATTTTCGTCATGT
The DNA here is from genome assembly GCA_910586445.1 of uncultured Eubacterium sp. Lineage (GTDB taxonomy): Bacteria > Bacillota > Clostridia > Lachnospirales > Lachnospiraceae > Eubacterium_J. Next base: position 29,938 of record CAJUHV010000046.1, on the reverse strand, counting down.
CTGGATGAAATATTTATCATATTTGGGAAAAAGTTTGGGAGAACGTAAAAAGGGAGGCAGAGAAACTGTACAGAGATGTGAAAAAATGGGTGCGGAATGTGCAGAATGAGCACTTGTTGATTTCATCGGTTATATGATAGTGTCTAAATACTGGCTGCATACAGGATGCCGTCTTATGCGGAGACAGAAATGACAGCAGGAGGATACTGTCTTGCACAGACAAGATCTGGGCGTATACAGGATATTGTTTTATGAAAGCAGATCTAATTGTATACAGGAAACTGTTTTATGAAAGCAGATCTGAGCGTATACAGGAAACTGTTTTATGAAGCAGATCTGATTGTATACAGGAAACTGTTTTATGTAAATGGATCTGATTGTATACAGGATATTGCCTTATGCAGAGGCAGAAGTGACAGCAATTAGGATACTGTCTTACGCAGACGGATCTGCATGCAGATGAGACCACGAACCTCTTTTGGATACAGTGTGATGAAAATAACAGGGAATTCAGCAGTGTATACCGCCTGTATGCAGCCATATGAAAACAACGGGGAGGATGCATGATGAGTTATATTCAGCGTGAAAACAAGTTTCGGCATAAAATGAAGGTAAGGGTATGGGCACTTTTTTTGTGTTTGTGCATGTTTACTGTATTTTGTCCAATACCTGCAGAAGCTACGTATACAGAACCGAAATTATTTCAAAGCATTGCAGAATTTGAAAGTATTACGCTGCACGAAAACGCTGATGGAAAACCGGGTGTGCAGATCAGCGAAAATACGCTGCTTAGCAGGGACAAGCAGGTGGTGTTAAATTATACTTATAAAATCATGCCGGAAAAAATTCAGGATATAGAGGCGGATGCGGAGTATTATTTGGATATATCACCGCATTTGGTTCTGCCGGATTTAAAAAATGGCAGTGCCCTTACGATCGAAACAGAGGAAAGCCACGAGCAGGTAGAATTTGCAAGGCTTTATGCAGACGGAACACGAGCCTGGATTACGTTTCAAATGAATGCGGAAGGCTCTGGAACGGTTTTGTCGGAGTATGATGAGCTGAACGGGGCATATTTTTACCTGCACTGCGGCAGGGCACCTGCTCCGCCGGAAAGCGAGCCGCCGATGGAAGAAGCGGCGAACCGTTATATTATGAGGTTTGAAAATGGAGAGCATCTGGTCTTTGGGTATGAAGAAAATGAACCGGTACAGGCAAAGGCAAGGATTCAAAAACATGGAAACACCGCAGGAAAAACTATTATATGGGAAATTGCATATACGCCGTGGCAGAATCCTGCGGCAGAGGATGGGGTGACACCGGATACACTGTTTGAGCTGCGGGACACAATTGTGTCTGCACGGCATAGCTATGTGGAAGGCAGTGCGGAAATCAACGGGCAGCAGCTGGCTGCGTGTACCCGGCGTGAGGATATTCCTATGCAGGCAGAAGCATATGTATTGGTTGAAACCGGAGAGGATGGAAATCAGGTTTTAAGCTTTGGAGGTACAAAATTCAGCCCGGGCAGGGCGACGAATGGAAATCCGGCAGAGTCATTTAAGATTACTTATAAAACGCAGATAAACGAAGAGCTGCTGCTGCCGGGGGAGGGCAGCAGTCAGGAGATCCGAAATGAAGCAGGGGTATTTGCAGAAAAAGACGGCGGATTTGAAGATCTGGGCATTCAGGCAGCAAAGACAGTCAAGATTGACAGGCCGGCCTGGCTGGAAAAAAGCGGCACGACAACGCGACATCAGGATGGGACAGGTGCAGAGACAGACTGGACGGTTAAGTTTTATCCAAATGAGTTTACATTTGACAGGGAAAATGCCCTGACGCTTTGTGACAGGCTTCCGGAAGGCAGCACGCTGGCTGAGCAATCGGTAAAGGTAAATCAGGCAGAAGTCTCTGTGCATGTGGATGAGCAGACCAATGAATTTAAGATTGCCGGCCTGAGCGCATCGGGAAGCCAGCCTGTTGTAATTACATACAAGACAACAGTTCCTGAGGAGATGTATGACAGCGGGACCGGCCTTGGAGATAATACAGCGTGGTTTACATTTTTATACAATGGCAGGGATTATAAAACACCGCAGGTGAAGGTTCCGGTAAACAGCGGTAACGGCAGCGGTTCGTCAGGTACAGCTACGCTGGAAAAAAGCAATACGGGGTACAGCCAGTCTGACCGTTCCATCAGCTGGCAGGTAGTGATTAATCCGCACAGGGCTGATTTAAAAAGCGCTGTTTTTACAGATGATCTGCGTGCAGGCAGCAGAAGCTGCGGTATTGACGGACATAAGGGAGGCATGGAGCTGCCGGCAGGTGTGGGTGATGTCAGTGTGCTGATTGAAGGTCAAAAGCCGCAGAATGCCGAGCTGGTGAAACTGGAGTACGAAAACGACAGGCTGATTATAGCGGTAAAGGACATCGGACGAAAAATTGTAACGCTCAGCTATACGGCGAAAGTATGCGATCCTTGTATTTTTGCCGCAAATACATCAAAAGAGATGTTTAAAAATACAATATCTACAGAAAATATGATAATTGGAAACACAGGCAGTGAGCGCCGGGCAGAAGCAGTAAGCCAGGCAGATGTCAGCGCAGCGGTTTTAAAGAAAAAGGAGCCTGTTTATGATTATGCACAGCGTACCATGCACTGGACGGTGGACGTAAATGAATCTGGACTTGCCATGACAGACATCAATCTGACAGATGCACTGCCTGATGGGTTAAGCTATAAACCCGGCTCGCTGACTACGGTTCCTGAGATAGCAGGAGCAGATGCCAGAGTGCTGCCGGACGGCGGGCTGGCCGTTAATCTGGGAGAGGTAAACGGGAAAACAACGGTAGCGTTTGATACAGAAGTAGACCCAGAGATTTTTAATAATGACAGCGGTTCGGTGACAGTATCAAATACAATCAGCATGACCGGCAGGGCAGACGGTATCGAATTTGAAGAAGTATCCCATACAGTGGCCAAAAGCTTTACGAACCACGGACTGGTAAAAAGCAGCATGCCGCAGCCTGATAAGGAACTGATATCCTATGAGGTGCTGGTCAATCCGTTTGGGCTGCGCCTTCCGAAAGATTCAGCATTGGTTGATACGCTGGATAAACGGCTGCAGATTGATCTGGATACGCTGCGGTTTTATAAAGCGGAAGTATCAGGCACCTCAGACCGCGCGATGCAAAAGCCCGACTATAAGAAAATAGGGGAAGGACTGCCGTTAGAAGCTGAGTCGTTTGACCCTGAGGAAAATAGTATCCGTGTAAAGCTCCCTGTCGCAGAGAATGATACAGGAGCTTATGTGCTGGCTTATACCGCAGATATGATCGAAGTAGAAAAGGGGAGCTATGGAAACAGTGTCCGCTTTGACAGCAGCACCGTATTTTTAGGCGGAGGCAGAAATAACAGCGCCAGCATCGGAGGCGGCGGAGGCGGAGGCGGCGGAGGCGGCGGAGTTGCCGCCAGAAAGGCTTCGATCACGGTTGTAAAATCAGATCATGAGACGGGCGACCCGCTGGAAGGCGTGACGTTTACACTGTTTCAATGGAAAAGCGACGTGCAGCAGCGCGGCCTGCCGCTGGCGCAGGCAGTGACCGATTCCTCAGGCAGGATTACGTTTCGTGTAAAGCCGGATTCTGTGTATGAGCTGGAGGAGACAAAGGGCATATCTGGATACGATCATACGCCTGGATGGTTGTCGCTGCCGGCAGAGGCAGAAGATGTCGGTGATGGAGTCCTGCGTATTACAGCCGGAGCGGCAAAGTCACAGGTGCAGCTGGAACTGACAAACCAGCCTGATCCAAAAGAGGGTACAGATGGCGGAGGTGATACAGATGAAGGCGGTGATCATGGAGACACAGGCGGCAGCGGTAATGCAGACGGCACAGATGGTAATGACAGCGGTACAGGCGGCAATGGTAGTGATACAGGCGGCAGTAATGGAAGTACCGGTGGCAGCGGAGCAGGCGACAGCAGTGGTGCAGACGGTACAGGCGGCAGTCTGGGCGGCGGTAATGGCGGTACCGATGGCAGCGGAGCAGGCAGCAGTGGCAGTAATAGCGGCGGTGCAGGCGAAAATGGTGGTGCAGGCGGCAGTTTGGGTGGCGAAAATGGGAGCGGCTCGGGTGACAGCGCAGATGGTAATGGCACAGGCGGCAGCACTAACAGCAGCGCAGCAGATGAAAGCAATGGCAGCGCAGGCAGCAGCGGAGACGACAGTACAGACGGCATAGATGGCAGTATGGGCGGCGGCAATGGCGGCAGCGGAGACGACAGTACGGGCGGCAACGGTACAGGAGGCAATGGAAGTACTGATAACGGCACTGCAGATGAAACCAATAGCAGCGGCGCAGACGGCAGTACAGGCGGTGCCAATGGCAGCGCTGCAGATGAAAGCAATGGCAGCAGCGCAGACAGCGACAGCAGCACAGATGGAGCAGATGGCAGCGCAGGCAGCAGCGCAGACAACGACAGCAGCACAGATGGAGCAGATGGCAGCGCAGGCAGCAGCGCAGATGGCAGTGGCAATAGCGGCAGCGCAGACGGCAGTGATCTGGGAAGTATGGAAAACAATAGTAAAGGAAATAAAGACAGTAATCATAACGGTACAAAAAATGACAGCAGCATAGGCAGGGGCACTAAAAATAACGGAGCGGATGCAGGTTCTCTACATGATGCCGGCGCTGGTGCGTCCGGGCATTCTGCAGGCCGAAAGGAATCATCTGATTATCCTGCAGACGCGGCGCAGAATCTGCATATACCGAACACAAGAGATCTCGTGCCGTGGCTGGCAGGTATATTGATCCTGCTGGGAGCTGTGCTGGCAGTGATGACGATTTATCATTTTCTTTACGATTCTAAGAAAAAAGAAAGTAATAAAGAGTGAAATGAAAAACAGATGTAAATTTTTTCGAATACTTTATTTTACTGTACTCGCAGCCTTTCTGGCTGTGGGTGCAGAACTGGCTGTCAGGCTGTCTGTTATGCAGGATGGAATGGATTTTTATAAAAATATCGGTGCAGCGGGGCAGGGCGGATTATCAGATGAGCAATGCGGCAGGCTGTCAGACCTGCAGGATGCGACTGAGAATGTGCAGGACACAGAAGTAACAGACGGCCTTCGTAATGTGCAGGATACATCCGTTTCAGAGCATTCTGGGAATGTGCAGGATATAGATGTAACAGATAGCTCCGTCAGCGGACAGCATACAGATGCGGCGGATGTACCTGAGAATGTGCAGAATTCACCAATATTTAAAGAAGATGAGCGGGACAGATTTATGGAATTATCGGCAAAGGTTTCTAATCTGTCCAAACGGTATGCGGATCTGGCGGCATGGATTCAGATTCCGGGCACAATGGTAGACTATCCAGTTATGCTTGGCAGCGATAATTCCTTTTATCTGGATCATCTGCCGGATGGAAGTAAAAATGCACTGGGAAGTCTGTTTTTTGATTTTCGATGCAGCGCCAAGGAGTATCATTGGATCATATATGGGCATAATGGGTCTGGAGGCAGGATGTTCGGCCAGCTGAAAAACTATATGGTGGAGTCCTATTATGAGTCACACAGGCCGGTTGTTCTGGCTGCCGCGGATGCATTGTATTTTGGCAGGATTTTTTCGGTGAGCCGGGTCAGTGCCGGCAGCAGTGTTTATGCAGTGGGTATTGGGAGCAGTGATGCACTGGAAAATTATATCAGCCGGGCAGCAGCAGCCTCGCTGTATCAGACGGATGATGTCTGGCAGAACAGCCCGCTGCGGGTGCTTACGCTGTCTACTTGTACCGGATGGGGAAATCAGCGCCTGATTGTACAGGCGTTATTGTATGAGAAAATACAGTTATCTGATGCTGAAACTATTTTTTCATAAGGTCGCTCGGATTTTTTCCAAACTCGCGCCGGAAGGCTTTTTGAAAATTGGAGTAGTCATTATATCCGCATTTTTCACACGCAGTGTATGCACTTATGCCGCCGCAGAGCATGTTGTAGGCTGTTTTCAATCTTTTTTCATAATATACTGATAAGGCGAGAGGCCGGTAAATCGTTTAAACTGGTGGCTGAGGTGATTTTTGCTGATAAAAAACTGCGCTGCGATTGTTTCAAGTGTCATGGGTTCTGCGAGATGCCCATTTATATAGATTAGAATTTGATTAATAAGTGTGCTTTCGGTAATATCTTCGTCTGCGGTATCCATTGTTTCAAAATATGCCCGGTTTAGCAGGACGAGTATTTCGATCACGGATGAATAAGCCAGGACATGCCTGCCGAATGCATTTCCTGCCAGCTCCTGTTCAATGCAGCGGCAGGCACTGCGGAGCCTTTCAAGGCTTGCTTCATCGGGACGGAACAGGCGGCAGTGGTAATACTGAAACAGGTCTCCTGTCACAATATGCGCAGGCATATGGTCTGGATTGTATGTCATATATAAAAATTCCCTTTGCTCTGATGTATTTTTAGTATTTTACTACAATATTTACCAGATTTCAAGTGATTATTACTAGGCAAAATTGAACATAAATAAGGTATAATATCGCTACTGATATGTGAAAAATGCCAAAAATATCCTGGCAGTCACGTTGTTATGGAAAGGAGCAAAAGTATGAAGAAATTTCAAGCAGTATTGGCGGCTGTCATATGCACAGTACTTATGACGGCTCTGGCAGGCTGCGGAGGAGGAAGTTCCGGTAAAAAAATCGTCCGTATCGGGCATAATCAGGCAACAGACCATCCGACCCATATTGCCCTGCTGGAGTTTGAAAAATTTGTAGAAAGCAGGCTGGGGGACAAATATGATATTGAAGTGTTTCCAAGTGAGCTGCTTGGTTCGCAGACAGATATGGTTCAGCTGACGCAGACGGGAGCAATTGACTTCTGCGTAGCGAGCAACTCTATTTTAGAAACATTTTCGGATAATTATACGTTATTTAACATGCCTTATTTATTTGCCTCCAGCGAAGCATATCATGCAGCCATGGATGATCCTGAGATAACCGGGCCTATTTTTGAGTCTACAAAAAAAGCCGGATTTGAGGCAGTTACCTGGATAGATGCCGGAACCAGGAATTTTTATACAGTTTCTACACCGATTGAGTCGCCGGCAGATCTAAAAGGCTTAAAGATCCGTGTGCAGCAGTCTCCGACGAATGTGGAAATGATGCGGCTGCTCGGCGGTTCGGCAACGCCTATGGGATTTGGGGAGGTGTACACATCCCTGCAGTCTAAGATTATAGATGGTGCAGAGAATAATGAGATGGCACTGACTTCTAATGGACATGGCGATGTCTGCAAATATTATTCTTATGATATGCACCAGATGATACCAGATATATTAATAGGAAACAGCGCATTTTTAAATGATATGCCGCAGGAAGGCCGCACAGTATTTGAAGAGGGATTTGCTGTTGTCAACAAGGTAGAGCGTGAAGAGTGGACACTGGCAGTAGAAGCGGCAAAAAATAAAGCAGAAAAAGATCAGGGCGTTACCTTCTTGTACCCGGATACGGCACCATTTCAAGAAATATGCCTGCCTATGCACGAATCCGTGCTGGAGCAGTATCCTGATCTGAGGCAGTTTTACGAAGCCATACAGGAATATAACCAAAAATTTGCAGGAGAAGAATCGAAAGGAGGTGCAGGATCATGAGCGGTCTGCGTAAAGTGCTTACTGGATTATTGAATATTCTGGCGGGAGGCAGTTTTCTGGTCATGGTCGCGCTGACCTGTTGGCAGGTGTTTACCCGCTATGTCCTTGGCAGTCCATCGTCCTGGTCGGAAGAGCTGGTGTCTTATATGTTTGCATGGATGAGCCTTCTGGGGGCCTCCATTGTTACTTCCGAGCGGGGACATATGAACATACCGATTTTAGTAGAGCGCGTGAGTCCTGCTGCCCAAAAGCTGCTGCTCTGCCTGGGCGAAGTGACAGCATTTCTTTTTTCGGCAGTTATTTTGACATATGGGGGCATCCAGATTACAAACCTGGCTATGGGACAGATGACGTCTTCACTCGGTGTTCCAATCGGCATTTTTTATATTGTCCTGCCGTTATGCGGACTGTTGAATATGGTTTACACGGCGCTGAACATTATTGATATTATAAAACAGAAGGAGGAGGCAGCATAATGGCTATTCAATCTTTATTCCTTATATTAATTGTTTTGATGGTACTGCTGGCCCTCGGAGTTCCGATTGCTTATGCAATTGGTATTTCGTCTCTGGTGACAATACTCGGCACTGTATCATTGGATGTATCGGTTGTTACAGCGGCGCAGAGAACATTTGTCGGCATGAGCAAATTCAGCCTGACAGCAATTCCTTTTTTTATTCTGGCAGGAAATCTGATGAATCAGGGAGGCATTGCAAAGCGGCTGGTAGATTTTGTTATGGCTATACTGGGTAAATTTCCGGGTGCGCTTTTGGTGACAAATGCCGGAGCAAACGCACTGTTTGGTGCGATATCCGGTTCTGCCTCGGCAGCGGCAGCAGCAGTAGGCAGCATGGTAAAAGAAGGCGAGGAAAGGCAGGGATATGATCCGGCGCTTTGTGCAGCTACAAACGGTGCTTCAGCACCATCGGGACTTTTGATCCCGCCATCTAATGCATTGATTACGTATTCACTTGCTTCAGGCGGGACATCTGTTGCAGCGCTGTTTCTTGGAGGATATATACCGGGGATTTTATGGGCAGTATGCTGTATGGCAGTAGGCGTTGTCATTGCGCTGCGCAAAGGCTACACTGGAGACAAAGGCAGGTTTGACTGGAAAAATCTGGGCATGTGCACACTGTGTGCAATACCTGCCCTGTCATTGATTGTTGTCGTAATCGGCGGCATAGTAGGCGGCGTGTTTACCGCGACAGAAGGTTCAGCCATAGCGGTTGTATATGCGCTGATCTTAGGCATCTGCTACCGCAACATTACCTTGAAGTCTTTCTGGAATATTGTAGTAGACAGTGCAAAGATGAGTGGAATGGTCGTATTTTTGATCGGTGTGTCAAATATTCTCGGCTGGATTATGGCATTTACACAGATCCCGCAGGCTGTTTCTGCTGCGCTGCTCGGACTTACAAATAATAAGATTATCATTCTGCTGATCATGAATGTGATTTTATTAGTAGCAGGCACATTTATGGACGTGACCCCGGCGATTTTGATTTTTACGCCGCTGTTTCTGCCGATCGTACAGAGCTTTGGCATGAATCCGATTCATTTCGGGCTTGTACTTGTATATAACCTTTGTATCGGCAATATTACCCCTCCGGTTGGAAATACGCTGTTTGTTGCGATTAAAGTCGGCAGGTCTTCGCTTGCAGAGACGCTGCCGTATATGATTTGGTACTATATCGCAATTCTGGCAGGACTGATGCTGGTTACTTATGTGCCGTTTATCAGTATGGGGCTGCCGGCACTGGCAGGACTTGTGTAATATGAGGACTGCCCGTTTTATACACAGTTACAAAAAGTAACATAGAAACCAGCAGGTGCCTTCTTTACAAACCGGTCATATTGCGATATCTTATTATTACGTCTTTTATAAGGCGCAGTACAAAAGAACACACATAAAAACGCGAGAGGAGACATGAAAGATGAAAAAAATGGCTGCTTTACTATTAACAGCATTGATCGCATTTTCCATGACAGGATGTGGAGACAGCAGTAATTCAGATACGCAGGCAGATGACACGGCAGGAAAAGGCACAGCCTCTGATCAGGAAGAGGGAGATACAAAAAATACGGATTCGGATGAGCAGGCACAGGATGACCCTGCGTCTGGTGCGGACGGCACCGAGACGCTGAAGGTAGCAATGGAGCTTGCTTATCCGCCGTTTGAAACAAGGGATGACGCAGGAAACCCGGCGGGAGTCAGTGTAGATCTGATGAAAGCGTTCGGGGAATATGCCGGATATGAGATACAGATTGAAAATACAGCGTGGGACGGCCTGATTCCGGCGCTGCAGACAGGGGCGGCAGATCTTGTGATTTCTTCTATGACGATTACCGATGAGCGGAAAGAGCTGATTGATTTTTCAGATCCTTATGCGAATGCACTGCTGGCAGTACTGGCAAATGAGGATTCTGAGATTGCGTCTATAGATGATCTGAACCAAAAAGGAAAAGTGGTTGCCGTAAAATCGGGTTCTACAGGGCATATGTATGCGGAAAAGAACCTGACAGAAGCAGAAGTGATGGCCATGCCGGATGAAAGTGCCTGCGTGATGGAAGTATCGCAGGGGCGGGCGGATGGATTTATCTATGACCAGCTGACAATTTATCGGAACTGGCAGCTCAACCCGGATACGACTGCGGCAGTCTTTATACCGTTCCAGGAGCCGGAAAAGTGGGGGATTGCAGTACGCAAAGGCAATCAGGAGCTGCTGGATCAGCTGAATGCATTTCTTGCAGAGTATAAGGAAAACGGCGGTTATGACCAGCTGACGGAAAAACACCTGGCAGAAGAAAAGAAGGCATTTGATGAACTTGAATTCCAGTGGTTTTTTGATATGGATGAGTAGGAGCGGGAGACATAAATACTTATGAAAAGACTACGGAAATTATTTTGGATATCGGAAAAAGAGCAGGCAGGATGGGCAGCTGTTTTAATGAATATGCTGTTTGTAGTGATCTTGTGGATAATGCTGTTTTGGATTTCCTTAAATGCCATACAGGTACGGCTTGACTTTTCCTTTCTGGGTCAATTTAGGCTGCGTATATGGAATGGCTTTTTGACCACGCTGGGCCTCAGTCTGTCCAGCCTGCTGTCCAGCCTTGTGATCGGCATGTTATGCGCCGCAGGCCAGGGGTCGTCACTGCTTGTAATCAGATATTTTTGCAGCATTTATGTAAAGTTTATTCGCGGTACGCCGCTGATCATGCAGATTTATCTGTTTTTTTATATAGTAGGAACTGCGTGGGGCGTCGAAAACCGTTTTGCAGCAGGAGTAATTATTTTATCTATATTTGAAGGGGCATATGTCGCAGAGATTATCAGGGGGAGCCTTTTGTCTATAGAAGGCTCCCAGTTAGAAGCAGCACGTGCAGTCGGGTTTACGAGGAGGCAGGCATGGCGTTATGTTGTGCTTCCACAGATGGCAGCGCGTACGCTCCCGCCGCTTACAGGGCAGTTTGCTTCGATCATCAAAGACTCGTCCCTTCTTTCTATGATTGCAGTGATTGAGCTGACACAGACAATGCGGGAGATCAGTGCAGTGAATTTCCGTCTGTTTGAATGCTACCTGTTTCTGGGAGTGCTTTATTTATGCCTGACGCTGCCGGTTTCCTTGATCAGTGAACGGCTGGAAAGGAAGTTTCATTATGAAAATTGAGTTTCAAAATCTCTCCAAGCAGTTTGAAGATGGAAAGCCTGTCTTAAAGCCGACAGATTTTTCGGATGACGTGCACGCGCTTGCCATTATAGGGCCTTCTGGGGGAGGAAAGTCTACGCTGCTGCGCATAATCGGCGGACTGACTGCACCGACGACCGGTGTTCTGCATGTAGACGGGGAAGTGGTCGATGCAAAAGAGGCTTCACTGCTTCGATACCGCAGAAAATTAGGGTTTGTCTTTCAGCAGGGCGGCCTGTTCCGGCATATGAACGCAATGGCAAATATTGCAGTGCCCTTAGAGCAGGTGCATGGATATTCACATGAAGAGGCGTGCGGGCTGGCAATGGAGCTGCTCGCGCGCTTTGGGCTGAAAGACGACTGGAAAAAGAAACCGGCAGAACTGTCCGGCGGACAGCAGCAGCGCGTGGCAATTGCACGGGCAGTGGCCGCAAAGCCCAAGCTGCTGCTGTTAGATGAACCGACCAGTGCATTGGACCCGGAGTATACGACGGAAGTACTGGATATTATTCACGAGCTCAAAAATGAAGGGCTGGATTTTATCATTGTAACACATGAAATGGGATTTGCCCGTCATGCATGTGATAAAGCGGCATTTTTGTGTGAAGGTACTTTGATGGAATATGGAGAGAGCGGGCAGATTTTCGCACAGCCAAAGACGGAAAAGCTGCGCCGTTTTTTAGGAAAGCTGCTGGAGTGGAATATGTAAGGAAAGAGGCAGGATGCCTGTGTCAGAGCTGGAACAGATCACGGGAATGATTTTTCAAACACGCTCCAGAGCAGGCAGATTTTTCGGATAACGCTTGCATTGTACATCCCGCAGCAGTATCATATTGCAGAGAGAGATAAAAAACAGCAGGAGAGAATATACGGCAGAAGCAGCCGGGGAAAGGATGGGAAAAAGGATCATGAAGATTGCGGTCACTTATGAAGAGGGAAACGTATATCAGCATTTTGGACATACAAAACAGTTTAAGGTTTATGACATTGAGGAGGGCAGGGTGTCAGCTGCGCAGGTCGTAGATACGGAAGGAAACGGCCATGGGGCATTGGCAGGAATGCTTTTGGGACTGCATGTGGATACGCTGATCTGCGGAGGAATCGGCCAGGGCGCACAGGAGGCATTGGCAGAAGCAGGTATCCGTCTGTATGGCGGGGTGTCCGGCAGTACGGATGAAGCAGTGGATCGGCTGCTTGCGGGAAACCTTGTGTTTAATCCAAATGTTCATTGTGATCATAGCCATGGGCATCATGGAGAGGGGCATCACCATTCAGATGGACACCATTGTGGACAGAATAAGCACGGCTGTGCAGGTAATTGAGGCAGTAAACAAAACTGCCGTATGTCCGCAGCGAAGAAACAATAAGGCAGGGAAGCTGCCGCTCTAAGGCTTAGCAGCTTAGTGCGGCAGCTTTTTTGCGGCCTGAAATACTTTTTGACAGATCATACAGACTGATATATAGTTCTCTTAGAGTATGAAAAAAAGCATATGAAAGAAAGCATATGAAAGAAAGCATATGAAAGAAAGCATATAAAAGAAACAATATGAAAGAAAACATACGAAAAAAAAGCATATGAAAAAAACAGTTGATCGAAATAAAGGAGGTCATAAAGGGTGATAAATTCATTCATAATGCAGGTGATGCCGTACGCCAGCCTTTTTATTGAAATGCTGTTAATGATATATGCCATATTCCGGTTTACAGAGCCGTTTGTGATAGAGCGCAGGGGAGCAGTTTGTGCAGGGGCAGCTTACTTTTCTGCGGTACTGCTGTTTGGGCTGATACCGGTTATGGTAGGGGAGTTTGTCATGTACTGCCTGGGCGTGGCGGCAGCTTTTGTGGTGATGTGTGCTTTTGACCGGAGAAACTGCCTGCAGAAGGTATTCCTTGCTCTGCTGTTTTTGTCTGTTCTGCAGCTTTCTTCGGCTCTGGCGGACATACTGCAGGATTACGTTTACAGTATGCTGGCAGATCTTCCGCTTTTTTCCGGGAATCATCATGAAATGTTATGGGCGGGGCTTTATATTTCTATGTGCATTTTTTACCTGCTTGTGAAATTTTCCATACTGATGAGCAGCACATGGCTGATCGCAAGAGAATATGTCTGTAAAAATGACGGGCTGATGGCAAGGGAGCTGTGCATGCTTTCTATGTTTCCGCTGGTGGGTATCTGCGGGTATTTTGTCATGAGGCATTATCGTACATTTTATATTCTAAAGGAAGAAACGGTTTCTGCAAAAATGGATGCGGTTTCTGTTTTCTTTTATGTGGTGCTGCTGGCGGGGATATGTGTATCGGTTGTACTGTATCAGGGAATTAAGGTGGAGCAGGAAGAAAAGCTGCTGGCAGGACAGGTTGAGGATATGAAGCGCCACATTGTACATGTGGAGGAGGCATACGCAGGCATAAGGAGCTTAAAGCATGACATGGCAGATCATATTGTTACGCTTGAAAGGCTCTATGCTGACAGGAATACAAAGGAGGCGGATGCATATGCCGCCAGGCTGAAGGAGTCGCTGAAAGAAGCAGCCGGTGTCATTCAGAGTGGAAATCCGGTTACGGATGCTGTATTGTCAGAGCATAAAGACGAGGCGGAGAAAAAAGGGATCTGTTTCCAGTGTGATTTTCACTATCCGGCAGGCTCATGTATTGAGGCATTTGACATGAGCGTAATTCTAAGCAATGCCCTGCGCAATGCAGTAGAGCATGCCGACGCAGGGGAAGGAGAACAGGCATACATATCCCTCTGCTCATACCGTAAAAATAATGCCTGCATGATCGAGGTGCGCAACAGCTTTACAGGGCGGGTCAGGATCGAAAAGGACACCGGGCTTATACCCACTTCAAAGGGGCATGGGCTGCATGGATACGGACTGGCCAATATCCGCCGCACGGCAGGCAGGTATTATGGAGATATCGCGGTCAGTCAGGGAGGCGGAGAATTCTGTCTTACAATAATGCTGATGATGGAATAGCAGCGAAATTAGTCGAAATACACAAAAATGATAAGGCTGATATGTCTATATTGTATAAAAATTTATTTGGTGTAGTTAAATTTGGAATAGAATTTGTGCAGTTTATGCAAAAAAGTTACAGTTTATGCAAAAAAATTAGCTTAGGAATATTTTGTGCTATAATCAACTTACTGTAGCAAGGGATAGTTTATACCATCTTATTCAAAAAAGGAGGAAACTAATATGAAGAAGAAAGTAATAGCTTTGCTGCTGGCATCTGTTATGGCTTTAAATTTTGCAGCATGCGGCACAGACGATGGAGCTAAGGATTCTGGAGGAAATACATCATCAGACGCATCTAAGGATGCAGGTGACGATGCAGAAGATCAGGGCGAGGAAGAAAACGATCCGTACAAGCAGGCAGATGATGCGAACAAGGATGAAGAAACAAATGATCCTTATAAGCAGACAGATGATGAAGAAACGAATGATCCGTACAAGCAGGATGACGGTGAAGCGAATGATCCTTATAAGCAGGCAGATGATGAAGAAACAAATGATCCTTATAAGCAGTAAGCTGATCATCTGCGGACAGCTGTTTTGTGTATTGTAAGAGGAGCGCGTTTATATTGTTTTAATCAAAAAAAGAAAAAGGTGGCAATTACTATGAAGAGGAAAAAAATTATTTCTTTGTTGATGGCATCTGTTATGGCTTTGAGCTTTACAGCATGCGGCTCTAAGCCGAGCGAAGAGAAAGATTCTGCAAATACCGCCGACAAGTCAGATGATGAGTCTAAAAATGACGAAGAAACAAACGATCCGTACAAGGATGCGGAGGGAGAATCAGACAAGGACGGATCAGATGATACGTCAGGCGAAGATACAGCTAAGGACAAATATATTCCAGAGCCGAGTGAAGGTGCAAAATATACAGTTGAAGTAACCGATGATGAATGGATCAAAATCGTAAATGAAGGCGGCGAGACATTGGGCCTGTCATCCACTTCCGGCGTTCATATTGTCGAAGAAGATGGATTTGCATTTAAGGATTTGAACCAGAACGGAAAACTGGATGTCTATGAGGACTGGAGAGCTACAAACGAAGAACGTGCACAGGATTTGATAGATCAGATGGAAGGCGCTGAGAAGGCAGCTATTTTAGCACACGGCGGCTGGGGTTCTTTTACAACAGAACCGCTTAAATCTGATGATGATTCTTATACATTCCTTACAGCCGGCGGACGCGGCGGTGTAACGCGTAATATCAGCAAGGGCGGCGGAGAGCATGCAAAATGGACAAATGCCATTCAGGAAGTAGCTGAGAGCTGCTACTACGGTATTCCGGCTATGGTTTCCATTGACCCGGCAAATATTTCCGGATTGATTGAGTGTGTAACTCTTGCGGCTACGATGGATACAGAGCTGGCAGCTCAGATCGGCCAGGAAACAGCAAAACAGTACCGTGCAGCAGGTGTGTCTGCGCTGTTAGGACCGCAGGTTGATATCGCTTCACCGGTTATGAGCCGTGCAGGCGGTACCTATGGTGAAGATCCGCTTCTGACCAAAGATATTACAACTGCATATGTAAATGCGATGCAGTCTACTTATGATGAAAACGGCGAAGACCTCGGATGGGGCAGCGAATCTGTATTCTGCTTTACAAAGCATTACGGCGGTGCAGGCTCTACGGAAGGCGGACGTGATGACCACAACAATGGCGGACGTTATGCCGTATTCCCTGGCGACAATCTGCAGGCACATTTGATTACATATTTTGACGGTGTGTTTACACTTCCGGGCAAAACATCATCGTCTGGTATTATGACACAGTATGCGATTAACGTAGATAAAGACGGTAATCCATACGGCGGTGAGTGGGCAGGTGCTTACAATCCATATATGTATGGCATGTTAGATGAATTTGGCTATGACAGCTTAAAGATCACAGACTGGGGCGTATATTCATTTGCCGGCTGGTGGGGTTCTGAATCCTTAGAAGAGCCGGTACGTATTGCAACCAGCTGGGAAAACGGCGCAAACCTGCTCGGCGGTTACGGCACTATGGAAACGGTAGCAAAAGGCTATGATGCTCTGGTAGAACGCAATGGCGAGGAAAAGGCAAACGAGATTATCAGCCATGCAGCTTACAACTTTGTTCTGACAATGATGAATCTGGAAATGTTCGATCAGCCGTACTGTGATACAGCTTATGCTGATTCGATCGTATTCAGCGATTCTGCAAATGCGTATGGTCTTGAAACACAGAAACAGTCTGTTGTTATGATCAAAAACGACGGCACAATCGCAAAGAAAGATTCTGCAGCAGAAAAACCAACCGTTTATGTTCCGTATGTATACAATACTGGCTGGAGCGCAACATGGATGCAGGGTATCAGCGAAGGTACTCCGTCCTGGACGCCGGGCATGGATCTGGAAAAATTAGGCGAATACTTTAACGTAGTAACTGATGAACTGGGTGATCCTACTGGTGAAGAAGATGAAGAAGGCAACAAAGCTTACACAGAAGACGATCTTACCCGTGCTTCAAAAGAAGATATTGCAGCTTGTGATTATGTATTAGTCGGCATGACAGGCGCTTATACGACATCTTACAACAAATTAATGATCGGCGGTTTCTCAGGTGAGACAGCTTCAGAAGATGAAGAGGATGAATGGTATCCGGTAAATCTGCAGTATGGTGAGTACAAGGCTGACAAAGCACGTAAGACTTCCATCGCTGGTAAGGTTCTTTCAGACGGCTCAAAAGAAAACCGTTCTTACAAAGGCAATACAGCACATCCTTCAGCAAACTACGGTGCTTTAGAAGCTCTTGAGTATGCAGCAGATGCAGCAGGCGATGTACCTGTAATCGTATCTATGCAGATGGACCGCGGTATGGTTTGGAGTGAAGTAGAGCCATTGGCAGATGTTATCCTTGTAAATTATAAGGCTCAGCACAACGAGGCTGTTGCTGAAATCATTCTTGGACAGACAGAACCGAACGGACTTCTTGTATTCCAGCAGGCAGCTTCTATGGAAGCAGTTGAAAAACAGCTTGATGACGTGCCGCGTGATATGGAATGCTACAAGGATGCAGCAGGCAACAAATATGATTTCGCATTCGGCTTGAACTGGTCAGGCGTGATCAAGGATGAACGTACAGAGAAATACTCTGCAAAACCGCTGACAAAGATCGAGAATTTCGATTATGCAGCATATGAAAAAGCAAACAAAAAATAAACAAATTCTATAACTGCTTTTATTCTTATTTTCGGGACTGTGTATACAGTCCCGAAAGTTATTTATGGTATATGTTTCAGCTTCTGGTACATCTGCTCTTCCAGCAGATCGTTATGTTTTCCCCTGCGTGTATAGACTGTGATAATCTGAATAATGTCATCTTCTCTCAGGCGGTGGTTTTTCTCATAGAACAGGGCTAAAAAGAGCTCCAGAAGATGTGTGTGCATAATTCCAATCGTGATGCAGCGCACAAAACTGTAGTCTTCGTAAGTGATCAAAAAATCTCCTAACAGGTAGTAAGTCAGATATCCGCGCAGAATCCGCGCTGCATTCGGATGACTGCGGTGCAGCAGGTCCTTGAGCGCTTTGATCTGTGCATCGCCCCTTTCAGCGGTCAGCCCGTGAAATTTCTTCAAATATAACCGGCATAAATCATATAAAAGCG
This sequence comes from uncultured Eubacterium sp., assembly GCA_910586445.1. Classification (GTDB taxonomy): domain Bacteria; phylum Bacillota; class Clostridia; order Lachnospirales; family Lachnospiraceae; genus Eubacterium_J. The sequence goes on along the minus strand of CAJUHV010000046.1, from coordinate 11,954 downwards.
GCGAAGTGATTTTTAAAAACAAATGATAAAAACCGCTTGTCAGCATCTCATATGTTATGCGGTGCGGTATGGCAAAAGGTACAGCTGCCTGATCCAGATGGACAGACAGATCTGCGTATGCTTTCGTACGGCTGCTTTTGTCCAAAAAATGATGATTCAAGTGACGATCGCTTAACGAATCGTTGTCCGTGCTGTTTTCCAATGAATAGCTGGAAAGATAAGACTGCTGCAGTGCCTTGGCATAAGAACGCAGTCCGGCATAAAGCATGGGGAGCGGCAGGCTGGTGCCCATGATCTGGGCAGTCAGTGCATGTCGGATTTCAAGCAGCTCCAGCAGATAATCTGTATCATCGTTTGTTCCGGATTTTGCATAGGACACCTCCCGTTCTACCGGATTATAATACAGATGGTCCAGATTGTCCAAAAATAATCGGACAGCTTCCGGGCATGCAAGAAAAAGCAGCTCTTCGGCAAACAATCCATAGTTGATCCTATGGCGCGGGAAAATACGGCATACGTCTGAAAGATAGTCCTCCCCCAAGGAAAGCTGGATTTTACAAAGACGTTCTTTTGTCAGAAACGGGCAGTTTCCTTTGGAATGCTTGATTACAGCAGCCCCGTTTTTCCTGGTGAGCCTGCTGCGCAGGCACAGGCCTCTGATTCCTGCAACCGATCTGTATTTTTGGAGAGTTTCATCGTCTAATGAAATCCGCCAGCCATGACAGCAGGTAACGGGACAGTTTCCCATTATGCATTGAAATTGTGAATAAAAACTTAGCTCATGTACATTCATGGAGCTATTATAACACATTGGGCCAGAGCGTGAAATATTGTTTATATTCAATTATTTTCGCTTTTCAGCAGGTCGATTAGAATCTGGAAGGATTTTGTGATATATCGATCTTTGTGGTATAATGCCAGCATTTGATTGCGCATGTTCAGCCTGTCTATGCGGATAAGGCGCAGCTTGTTAAGCAGCAGGGAATCTGACAATAATTTTTCCGGCAGTATGGTAATGCCCAGCCCGGCTTCGGCAGCTTTTATAAGTGCAAGTGAATTGACGCTTTCCCAGACGGGTTCTGCTTTTAAGCTGGCCAGTGCAAGCGTATTGTCCAAGGTATCTCGGATTGCACTGCCCGGTTCACGAAGCAGTAATGGGCAGCGGCATAACTGGTCTGGTGTTATCGGATCTGCATATAAATCGAAATCTGGCGCACAGGCGGCGCATAACTGGTATGAGCCTAACAGGATTGTATGAAAACTGCCTTTGGGAGCAGTACCTTCCCAGAATGCCAGGTCAGCGTTTCCGCGCTGTAGAAGATCCATAACGGCGTTCGCACTTGCGACCCGCACGGATACACGGATATTCGGATATGATGTGCGCAGTCTGGTGAGGATTTCTGGCAGCAGGAATGAGGCAATCGTAATGCTTGATACGATATTGACAGGCGTATCTTCTTCCAGATGAGTGATTCTCCGGTCTAAATGCCTGCAGGCGGTTAAAATGCTGCGGGACTCTTCTAAAAGAGAAGCTCCGCAGCTGGTTAAGGCCACACCCTTTGGCAGGCGTTCAAAAAGGGCTGTTCCTGCCTGCTTTTCCAGTTCTGCAGCTGCATGGGAAACTGCGGACTGTGTGATAAATAGTTTTTTGGCAGCACTTGTAAAGGTTCCGGTTTCTGCTACCGCTTCTAAGATTTCTAAATGACGTATAACCATTTTTTCTCCTTTTCTTGAATAAATACACATGAATGAAATTAATGGATGATATAAAATTATAACATTTTTCATATTGCAGAACAAGTGATATAATCGGAGAAACAGGAGGGAGATTATGTTGAAGAAGAGTATCAAAACATATGCATGGCTTTTGGCAGTCAATCTGTTTATTAGTACATTTACCTTTGGCGGCGGTTATATAGTCGTTCCGATGGTGCGGCGTTTTTTTGTAGAGAAAAAACAGTATTTTACAGAAGAAGACTTAACAGACATGGCAGCTGTAGCACAGGCAGCACCCGGAGCAATTGCGGTCAATCTTTCTGCGCTGGCAGGGTACAGGGCGGCAGGCACGGCGGGAGCTTTGATAAGCTGCTGCGGTGCGGTCATTCCGCCGCTTGTGATCCTCACAGTCATATCGGCATGTTACCAGATCTTTGTTTCAAACGTGACAGCAGCGGCAGTTCTAAAAGGCATGGAGTCCGGTGCGGCCGCTTTGATGGTTGATTTGATTACGGATATGTCTGCCATGATTTTAAAGAAAAAGTCACTGTTTTTATCCGCCATGGTACCGTCTGCATTTATTGCAAACTTTATACTAGGCATAAATGTGGCTCTGATACTTTTTGTCTGCTGTTTTTTATGTGTCCTGCAGGTATTTTGTAAAAGGAGAATGTAAATATGGTGTGGAAATTATTTACGGCGTTTCTGAAAATAGGATGTTTGAGTATCGGCGGCGGTTATGCTGTTATTCCGCTGATCCAGGAGCAGGTGGTAGAAGCAGAAGGCTGGATCAGCGAAAAAATGTTTACAGATATCATTACCATTTCGCAGATGACGCCGGGGCCGCTGGCGGTCAATACGTCAACGTTTGTCAGGCTGCAGGCAGGCGGAACGGTGGGAGCATTGGCAGCAACTGCCGGCTGTATCTTATGCGGGCTGGTAATTTCATTGGCTTTATATAAATTTTTTCAGACATATCAAACATCTGCTTATGTGCTGGAAGTGCTGAACGGGCTGAAATCTGCTTCGCTGGGCCTGATTATTTCTGCCGCGTTTACGATTATACTGTTGGCGTTATGCGGCGGTAATAAGCCCGGACTGGATCTTTTATCGTTTAACTGGACGGCGCTGCTTCTGCTGCTTGCCATGCTATCTGTACTGCGCAGATGGAAGTTAAATCCGGTCGCCGTTATTTTTATAAGCGGAATAGCTGGATTTATATTATATCGGTGATTTTCAAAAAAGGCGCTGTAATCCGATATCATGGAAAAAATAAAATTTAGGGAAAGTGGTTATGATCCGTTTATTACATAAAATGACTCTTTTGCGCAGTACAGGTTTGCAGAACGCATTGATCTGCCGATAATTTAAATAAATTAAGGCAGAGGAGAGTGCAGACATGAATATAAAATACAGCCGGTTTTACAATGGGACAGAAAAGACGCCTTTTTACGGAAATGGTGCCGGTAAAAAAGATGCTGTCGCAAAACAGGAGTTTAGCACCACGAATCAGCATGGCAGCAGTATACAGGCGGCGAAGGATGTGCGTCCGCAGTATGGGGATTCGGTGGCTGTGGAGTTTTCGAAAGACGGCATAGAGGCGCTTGTGGAAGGCAGAAAGGGCAGCCTGCTGCCAGACGATCAGGGAACAATGCAGACAGCGAAAGCTAAAAATGAAGCATTCCAAAAAGAGATTCAACAGATTGACAATACATTAAATGACCTTCCGGCATACTCGGGGCTGTATGGTGCGGACAAGGCGGTTGCGGCCGCTCTTGAAAACTGCAGCAGGAAGGAGCAGGGATTTGTGTATGATATCATCCGGCAGAATTTTCTGATCGAAAACAGCGGCTCCATGACGCCGGAAGAGAGGCAGGCAAATATTTCGCTCGGCATGAAGAAAGCGGAATATGCAGCAGAAAATATGATCTCAGAAGACAGCAGGGAGTCATTTCTAAACGCAATGGAAAGTATCGCAAAACTGGCGAGCGCAGGAAAAGACGACAGCAGCGGAACTATGGATTATGGGGCTGCCAAAGGGAAGTATCTGGGGCATGGCAGCGGCCTTGTGCGGACTACGGATACAGTTGACATGATGCGTTCAATGGATCAGGCTGCATATGAAGAATACCAGAAGCTGGGCAGAAACAATGACGGCGGGATCAGCGCATTAAAATACCTTACAAATTGGTTTGTGGATAGTGCAAACAAGAATCCTCATATGGTTGACAATTATGAAAGAAAGTCAGAAGAATACGTGGAGAAAAATGTGAAAGGCCAGAAGCTGGATACAACCTTTGACGGACTAAAGACAGGAAGTAAGGAAGAGTTTTTGAAAGGACTCAAAGCATTTCAAAAGAGTAACCCGGATTTCCTTGCATCGATGATAAGCCGGGAGCTGGCATCGAAGTATTGGGGAGTTTAAGAAAACGGGCTGGACTATAGCAGAATACGAATACCGGGAGCAGGAGGCTGCTCCCGGTATTTTTTTATAAAAAAATGAACCGAGGGCAGGGCCGCGGCGAATATAGGGTGAACAGGCAGGGGAGGTGAAACAGTGGACGCAAGAGAAATAGAACAATGTATCGATGATTTCGGTACAGATCTATATAGATTCTGCCTAAAGCTTTGTACAGATAAGCCGGATGCTGAGGATTTATATCAGCGGACGTTCCTAAAAGCGTTAGAAACGGAATGGACGCTTGACTGGGAGAAAAACCCCAAAGCACTGTTTTTCTCTCTGGCGCATAATCTCTGGAAAAGCGACAGAAGAAAGCAGGCACGCCGAAATACGATTGCTCCCAGCAGCAGCTTTGATGATGAGATGGAAATGGTGCTGCATACCGGCGAAAATATTGAGGAAGGGTATCTTCAGAAAGAATTGATTATACAGGTTCGTCAAATCATTCAGACTCTTCCAGAAAAATTTCAAGTACCGCTGATATTATTTTACCTTTCCGATTGTCCCATAGAGCAGATTGCGGCTATTATAAAAAAGCCGCCGGGTACAGTGAAAAGCCGGCTGTACAAGGGTAGAAAATTAATAAAAAAAAGATTGGAGGATACTGGTTATGAGAGATGAGGGTTCCAGCACGGAATTAGAAAAAGTGATCCGTGCTTCCATGAACATGACGGATGTTCCCGCCCCGGAACTGAATCGTAAGCTCAAAGCGGCTCTGTATCAGCAAGAAGCCGTCCTGCGAAAACAGCCTGCTGCACGTAAATTATCACTTTGGTACCTGCCGATGGTTTTAAATCTGATCACTTTTTTGCTGTTGGCTCTTTTTGCACTGATTATGATTGAAAACAGTTATTTATCTTACTTTGCCGCCGGAATCTGCCTTTATATTGGTGCGGCCGGCATACTGCTTACCATAGTGGGCGTAAAAAGGGCAAACATAAAAGAGGATATCACAATCCGCATTGAGAAAAGAGGTGTACTGGCATGAATCATGCAAAGAAGAACAGGCTTCTGCTTTATATGGGTATCTTAATTGTTTTATTACTAATTTTTCTGCGGTTTGGCTTTTATTTTTTTAGAAGCGGTGGGTTCAGCGGCCTTTCCATGCTGATTCCTGTCCTGCTTTTATGCTTTCTCCTTTCTGCTCTGTGTACCTCTGTTTTTTTTGCAGCATGGGTATACCAGGACTGCGTAAGGCGGGGAGACGACCCGGTACTATGGGCGGTTGTAGTTTTTGCAGCTACACCTTTTATCGGGCTGCTGATTTACTTTCTGCGCCGCTTAGAAATCAAAACAATATGTCCGTCCTGCGGGCATCGAATTTCAGTAAAAGCAAAATACTGCGAAGAATGTGGAACACATGTAGAAAAGGAGGATCATTTTGTTATGGAAAAACAGGGAACACATCATCTAAAATTTGTAGCTGCCGGTATTGTGAGCATGGTGTTTATGCTGGCATGTCTGACAGGGTTTATCGCCAGTGCGGCTTCTTTAAATGGTATCAACACAAATGCAGCTTCAAATGAGCGGGTATGGAATTTAGGCACTATCAGCATGAATTATAACTCTTATCTGGATGATGTCTGGAAACTGGATTTTAAAAGAGCCAGTGAAGGATTTGTGAAAGAACAGAATATGATGATTGCAGATGCAGACAAGCAGCTGCTTTACGCGGATATTTCCTGCGGTCTGGTGCCGGATCAGGCAGAGCTTGTCCTGTGGCTGGTACAGGGAGATGTGGCAAAGTCGATGGATGTAACAAATCTTTCCGAACCGCTTAAATATCCTCTGCATGAATTTGAAAATGGAAAAGTTCATGTCAGGCTGCAGATCAATGGTGTGAAGGATACCGTTTCAGAAATTTATATTCGATAACCGGAGCAGATTCAGAGCCTTTTATGTGCCATTCATGCAGCTGATTTGACCATTCATGGAGTGTCAGTTAAAAAATATCCTTCATTTTCCGATGAATTAGTTGAAGGCAGGCACGATAAAAGCGGCATAGAGAAAAAAGAAGCAGATAATGAAAAAAAGGAGGATTAGAAATGCAGGTTATTGGATTAGGACAGAATACTTATCAAAATAAATTTGCAGTAGCACAGAATATGAATGGTGCGAAAAAGCCCGCAGTAGAAAAAACGGGCAGCGCGCAGGGCTTATCAGAAGCGGAAGAAATGGAGCTGTTCAAGAAGGAATTTTATGCTGAAATTGACCGGATACCAAGAGACCGGACAATAGCAAATGTAGCGGTTCAAATATCAGAAGAAGCGTTTAAAAATATGAAAGCTGATCCAGAGTACAGGGAACAGATGCTGTCATTAATCCGGCGCGATATGACCGGTTCTGTCGCCCCGGCTCCAGACTGTTCCATGATAATCAGGGTAGGAGCCACTGCCAAGGATTATAGAGCGGACAGCTGGTCTGTATACAACGATTCAGAATTTTATGCCCGTTCTCAGGACAGCTTTTATAAGAAGACAAGTAATAAAAAGGACAGGCAGAAAGAACTGCTGGCAGAATTTCTAAAAAAGAGGACGCAGGTTAAGAGGCGGCGCAGGGAGCTGATGAAGGAAAAGGCCGCAAAGGCGCAGCAGGAGAGAAGCAGGCTGGCAGCGGCCTCTCATGCTTATGAAGCAAATATAATGACGGAAGAAAGATTTTAAGGGAGTGGGAATGTTCGCGAAACTCTTTATAGAAATCAGCTGTCGAATATGGTATACTTTCCATAAGAAAAGCCATAAGGTTTAAAGGAGATGATACCATGCGGAAACTGGAATATACGTTTAAGACGGATACATTGTTCAAAATGCTGTTTGTACAGTATCCAGAACTTTTGAAGAAGCTGGTTGCAGATCTGCTAGGGATACCTTTGGAAGGCATAGGGCAGTTTGTGATACGAAATCCAGAGATGCCGCCTGAGAACCTAGGAGACAAATTCTGCAGGCTGGATATCAATATGACTGTGGACGGCCAGCGTGTGGATCTGGAAGTGCAGGTCTGCAATGAGGGGGATTATCCGGAGAGGGTCATGTACTATTGGGCGAGGGAGTTTTCGTCAGCGCTGCTTACTGGGCAGGGCTATTCTGCCCTGCCGCGCACAATCGTTGTCAGTATTATAGATTTCCTGTTGTTTGAATGCGAAGAATACTATTCCTTCTTCCAGCCATTGGAAGTCACACGCCATACACTGTTGTCGGATAAAATGGGATTCTATTTCTTTGAACTTCCTAAACTGCCAGACGATGTAAGTGATGGTGACATGCTGTTATTGTGGCTTTCATTGTTTAAGGCAGAAACGGAAGAAGATTTGGAGAAGATTAAAGAGATGGAGGTGCCGATTATGAGCCAGGCAATCAATGCTTATTATACGATCACTGCTTCGTCAGAATTCCGTGAAAAGGAAAGGCTCCGTGCGAAAGCAAGGCATGATGAGGCACAGGCGTTGCATAATGCAAGGAAGGAAATAGCACAGAATATGAAGGCAGATGGTGAGCCTATAGAAAAAATTATCAGATATACTGGTCTCACGAAAGAGAGTATAGAGAATTTGAAAGTTTGAGATAATTTAGACTATGTACAAAAGGGGCAGATGGAGTCATTGAAAAATCGAAAGCTGCATATTTGTGTGGATAAGCAGGAGGAGGTTCCAGATGAAAAATTTTAATGATACCGCCGGCAGTATTGCGGAGGATGCGGTACGGTATGCCGGGCAGAACGGAATAGGGCTTGATTATACAAGAGAAAGTGCCCAAAACGTGGATACTGTTCTCGAAGTCTTTCATGACAGCCTCGATCAGTATGATGGAGATGAGGGCGCCAAAATCTTGTGGAATGCTGCAGTTATGCTTGGGACATATATTGGGGAGATGCTGCTGCGCTTAGGGCTGGCTGAAAAAGGGTTTGTCTGGGTCGAGGACGATGGAATTCCTATACTCAGCAATCCTGGAGGCAAAGCGGCCTTTTCACCCATTACCAAAGCCCACAAGCGGATTCTCAACGGTGCAGAAGACAGCATTAAGAGCTTTGTTGACGTGGTATTCTCTGTCGCGGATGGCGAGTGGCCGAAAGCAGGAGTGCTGCGTGTTCCTGATGTTGAAACGGCAGGCGGTGAAAAAATCGAGAGAATTGTTTTTAAAGAATCGGATTATTTTATATCCCTCGTTGCGGAGGGAAAAGAGGATTTTGTTATCTTCAAATCTTATGATGGATTTTTTCAGTTTTACGGAATTGGGAATCAATTCATATGCGAGGCTTGGTTCGATCTGGGTGGACGCAGGGCGTATGCACTGATCAATCCTGACTGTGCGAATACCGAGCGCGTAAACCTTGTTACACCGTTCGGCCGGTATACGCCGAGGGAGCGGGATATTATTTCGCTGGAACAGCTTAAAACAGCCGTGAGTGAGTATTTTTCCAATCTTGAGGAAACGGATTTTCTCGCAAAAGTCCCGCATGAGAAACTGGAAATATAAAATTTCCAGTTTGTGTCTGCGCAGGTGCTTTTCTTCTATAAGTTCCGGCAGCTGGTCCAATACTGCTGTGTGCTGTTTTCTGATAAAATACAATATTAATAAAAACGGATTACCTTAAATAAAAACAAGGCAATCTGTTTTTTGTGCTGTCCGATTGCAGGCTGTCAAATTATCTCAAGGTTTTTATGGTATTCTTATTTTGGGAGGTAGAATGATGTCGGAAAGTCGTTTGTTTAAAATTTTATATGATCTGTTAGACAGAAAACGTGCTGCGGCTCCCGAACTGGCAGCCGGATTTGAAGTCTCACAGTGGATTTTTCACGTTGAGGAAATAGTGCTTATGATCACTCAAAATTTGAAATATTAAAAACAGCGGTAATTCAGTGCAGAGACGTAAAGATCGTTTATGAAAACACCAACAGTGAAAGAAGCAGGCGGATCGTTCAGCCATTAAAAATATTATATAAATCAAAAGACTGGTATTTGAAAGCATTTTGCATGGAAAAACAGGATTTTCGCTTATTTAAACTAAACCGTATATTAGAATTGGAACTATTGGAGAATACATTTGTGCCAAGACCATACCCAGAACTAAAAAGCAGTTTACAACAGACATACCAGCGGGTAGTCCTTTTGTTTTCAAAAGAAATGGCATATCGTGTCTATGATGAATTTGGAACAACAGAAATTGAATATCAAAAAAACGGTGATCTGATGGTTTGTGTTGAAATGCCTGTTGATACATGGCTTGTTGGTTATCTGCTTTCATTTGGGGCAGAAGTTGAAATCATTGAACCAGAGTATTTAAAAAGTGTTTTAGCTGCACAGGCACAAGCGATTTATAAAAAAAATAAACCTTGACAAGAGGTGTCAGGATATGTGTGCTATACTAAAAACCATAGCGATACAGAAACTTTAAACACATTCGTAAAGAAAGAGGTAAAGAAAATGAACGAAATGAGCCAAAAATTTTGTCAGTGCTGCGGTATGCCTATGGGAGATACGGACGAACTGTATGGAACAAACGCTGATGGCAGCAAAAATGAAGAATATTGCAAATATTGTTATGAAAACGGAAAATTTACTTTTAACGGTACGATGGAAGAAATGATTGAGGTGTGTGTACCGAATATGGCAGCGGCGAACCCCGATATGAGTGAAGAAGAGGCAAGAAAAGCAATGCTTGAATGGTTTCCAACACTGAAACGTTGGAAATTATAATAAAATAACAGCAAATCAGGAAATGGAGGAATAACAATGCAGGGTGTAAGAATTTATGAAATGCCGGCCTGTAAAATGGTTTCGTCTGGAACGGGTATGTTTGGTGAGGGTAATTTTAATATATTTGATGAATGGTTATCTTCGCAAAAACGCAGTCTGTTCCCAAAAGATTTCCTATATTGGGCGGGTGAGGGCTTTGTCTGGCTGTATATGTATGAAGATGGTATATCATTACGTCACCACTTGCAAAAGAAATAATGGGATATGAGCAGATGGACTATTACTTCCCAATAAAGGCAAAATAAATTCTCATTTGCAGGGATGCAGCAGACAGTAAATGGAAAACTGAATAACTGTCGCTGCATACAATGCAACACCAAGACAGGAAATCAAGAAAAGGTTTCCTGTTTTTTTGTGCTCATTTCCGGCATTTTGAAAAATCGCCAGTATCCAAATTTGCTTATCGCTCATTTTTCACAGTTTTTTCTTATAGGTGATTACGATTGTTTTAGACAGCTTTTTTCCAATGAGGTAAATCATCCACCCCAAAAATCTCTTCAAAGGTGTCATAGGTATACCCGGTGCATATCTCATGCCTTTGTAAGCGGTATTATACATTATAACACAAAAATCTTTTTAAAAGATAAAAAATTATCTTGACAGTTCCGATATACGATCGTATAATGAATTATACAAACGTATAAAGGAGGTATCAATAGATGGGAAATACGCTGAAAAAATTAGGTGAAGCGGAACTGGAGATTATGCAGGTAGTCTGGGATAGTGAAAATCCTGTAACTTCAAACTATATTTTAAAAGAATTACAGGAGCGGAGGAGCTGGCAGCTTTCCACGTTAATGACATCACTGGCAAGGCTGGCTGATAAAGGATTTATCAGCTGTGACCGTTCAACAGGAAGAAACCTGTATACGCCGATTGTTTCGGAAAATGAATACAAGACCAAAGCGAGCAGGCATTTTCTCGAAAAGCTGTATAATAATTCGATACAGAATATGATCACTGCATTATATAGTAGTAAAGAAATCAAAAGCTCTGACATTCAAGAACTTAGAAATTTCTTGGATAATCTGGAGGATGAGTGATGGGAAATATATTTTTATCTATTTTAGGAATTTCATTATCAATTGGATTGATCGTTATTGGTTTGCTTTTTCTGACACCATTTTTAAACAAAAGGTATGCCGCAAAATGGAAGTATCTGATCTGGATTTTTCTTGCGTTACGGCTGATTATTCCGTTTAGCGGGGCAGGCGGGCGGTATGTTATGGATCGGATGCCGCAGCAGAAAGCAGCATCAAGTTCTGGACTGGAAGAAAATGATGCAGGCAGTCAAACTGACATAGCGGTTCCGTATCGCAGGATTGTTGTTGAGATACCGGCGCAGATGACCGCTCCAATCAATGTTTCGTCTGAAAAAAATACAGCGGGTACAACCATGTTTGACCTGGCGGCTCTTGTATGGATCATCGGCAGCCTGATTTTTATATCTGTACATCTTATCAGTTATTTTCACTATAAACGGCAGGTGATAAAAAAGGGGAGGGTAATAAAAGAAATACGTATTTTAAGCCAGATATATGAGCTTAAAAGCGAACTGCATATCAGGCGTACAGTATGCGTGATGGAATATGATGAAGCTGAAAGCCCTATGGTCATAGGATTTATAAAACCTGTTTTAGTTCTGCCAAAAGAGCAGTATGATTCCGAGGATCTGTTTTTTATTTTAAAACATGAGCTGGTTCATTTAAAACGGGGAGATGTGTACCTTAAACTGCTTTTCGTAACAGCAAATGCTGTCCACTGGTTCAATCCAATAATCTGGATTATGCAGAAAGAAGCTGTAGTTGACATGGAGCTGTCCTGTGATGAAAGAGTTACGCAGGGCACAAGCTTTGAACTGCGGAAAGCATATACAGAAACACTGCTGTCCATGCTTCATAAGCAGTGTGTCAGGAAAACTGTTTTATCAACACAATTTTATGGAGGTGCAAAGATTATGAAAAAACGTTTTAAAAATATATTGATAAGAAACAGAAAGAAAAATGGAATATCTATATTGATCT
>CAJUHV010000045.1 GCA_910586445.1 uncultured Eubacterium sp. | reverse complement strand
GATTATACCATGAATTTTATGAATTTGCAGCAACAAAGTTAGTGCATATGGTGCTTTTCCCTGACCCGGATTTTCCAACTATCGCTGCAAATTCCCCCTGCTTTATTTCCAGATTGATATGGTCTACCGCTTTGACCTGGTTTTCGCCGCTGCCGTAATATTTACATAGGTCTTTTGTCTGCAAGATCGCACTGCTCATAAATTTATTGTCCTTTCTTTTTGATCATGTCTCCATTTTGATCATGTCTCCATTTTGATCATGTCTCTATTTTGATCATGTCTCTATGCTTCTATATACATGCTACCATATCATCCTTACGCCTCACTTTCAAAAAAATAAATAATGCTTACAGTTTTGTAAGCATTATTTACTGTATGCCGCGACCAGTCAGCTGATCGGCAGCTGTACGATAAACCTGCTGCCTGCAGGTTTTTTATTTTTATCATATTTTGTATGCACGCTTATTACCCCGTGGTGGCTGCCCACAATCTTTCGTGCCAGATACAGTCCCACGCCAGAGCCGTTTTCCCTGCGCACCTGCATGCTGCCTCCGCGGTAAAACCGTTTGAATACCTTATGCCGCTCCTGCTTTGGGATACCGATTCCCTGATCTGTGATTTCTATGCGCACAAAACTATAAAACTGCTGCACTCCAATGCAGATTTCACTGCCCGCCGGACTGTATTTGACCGCATTATCCAATATATTGATAAATACCTCACACATCCATTGTGCATCATGCCCGATCAACAGCTGCTCTATTTCCGGCGCATAATCAAATACCAGCTCCTGCTGCTTATCAGAGGCTTTTGGATAAATCCTGTTTACCGCTTTCACGATAGTATCCAGGATCAGCCCCTGCCTGCATTTGATCTGGATCATGCCCGCCTCCATCCGCGATATCTGTATCAGAGAATCCAGAAGCGACTTTAATCCCTCCAGCTCATTCCTGCACCTTAGATCAAATTCTTCCCTTTCATCCACGCTTAAATCCTGCTGCGCCAATACAGAAAAACAGGTATCCAGCGCTGCAACCGGAGTCTTCAGCTGATGTGAAATATCAGTGACAAGCCTTTTTGTCTCTTCCTTTTCCATATAAGACTGTTCACGCATCAGTGTTAAATAATCTGCCAGCATCACTAACTGATCATTGACACGCACCAGAGCATCCTCCAGCCCTTTCGCTGTATCCGGCACCTGCAGCATATCCCAGACAGGCTCCTTATTTTCCCGAAAGCTAATCAGACACCGCTCCAGCTCCAGAAAATACTGCTCCTGTATCTTATACCAGCGTCTTTCCTGCAGCCAGAAAATTCCTGTCACCGCAATGGCCAGAATCACAGAACACACTGCGGCGGCTGCGCATTGTCTTACAAAGTCAATATAATATCTGTTATGAAAATTCTTGTCATAACCATACTGCTCTAAGATCTCTGACAGCTTTTCAGATTCTGGCTGCCTGTCTCCAAAATTTTCAGACCGTATCAGCCCTATGATCAGATCGATCAGATCTATCTGATCTATCTGATCTATCTGATTGATCTGATTCAGCTTAGACTGCTCATCAAACGCCGTGACCTGTTCTAATATAGCGATCTTGTCCCTGTAGTTCCAATAACAGCATAAATCAAAGCATACATTCACGGCTAAAAGGATCCCGGCCAATGCCGCAGTCCAGACTGCCATATGTTTATATTTTTTCATACTGCATTTTCTTTACCTCATATCATGCTTTTACAATTACTTCACATCGACATCCCACACATAGCCAAGCCCGCGCACATTTTTTATATATACCGGCTTCGCAGGCTCTTTTTCTATTTTCTCCCGCAGCCTGCGGATATTTACTGCCAGCGTATTTTCATCTACAAACTCGCCTTCCATATCAAATACATGCTCTAAAATCTGGCGCTTGGACAAAATCTGCTTTGGGTGGTTTAAAAACAAACCAAGCAGCCTCCACTCATTTTTAGACAGCGATACTTCCAGATCATCGATGCTCAGCTTCATTTCACCCTGATTAAAACGCAGCGCCCCGCTGTGCAGTACGCCTGCTGCGCCCTCCTTTGCACTGCGCTTAAAAAATGCTTCGATTTTTAACAGCAGCACCGACAGGCTGAACGGCTTTGTAATATAATCATCTGCTCCGGCCTCATAGCCCAGCACCTGATCCATCTCCTGATTTAATGCGGTCAGACAGATAATATAAGCATCCAGGTGCCCCCTCAGCCATTCTATAAAATCCAGCCCGCTGCCGTCCGGCAGGTTTATGTCGCAGATCACCAGATCCGGCTGAAACTGCAGCAGCTTCTCTTTTGCCTCCTGCATTGTATAACAGGCACATGTCTGATGCCCCGCCTTATCAAGTGAAAAGGATATGCCGCGGTTTACGCTCTGTTCGTCTTCTAAAATGAATATCCTGCCCATAATTATCCCCTGTTAATCAAAAATCAGGCTTTTACCTTACCTCATATGATAAAGCCCCGCATAAACTCCGTTTTTCTGCAGCAGCTCTTCGTGCGTTCCCTGCTCCTCAATCCCGTTTTCTGTCAGCACAAGTATGTTCTGCGCATTTCGGATCGTCGTAAGCCTGTGGGCAATCACAAATGTTGTCCTGTTCGCTGCCAGCTTTTCCAGCGACTCCTGCACGACCTTTTCACTCTCGTTATCCAGCGCAGAAGTAGCTTCATCAAAAATCAGTATCGGCGGATTTTTCAAAAATACCCTTGCAATCGAAAGCCTCTGCTTCTGCCCACCAGACAGCTTTATGCCGCGCTGCCCGATATCAGTGTCATATCCCTGTGGCAGCTCCATAATAAACTCATGTGCATTTGCATTTTTTGCCGCTTCAACCACCGCGTCTGCATCCGCTCCCGGCCTGCCGTAAGCAATGTTATCGTACACCGTTCCCGCAAACAGATAAACATCCTGCTGCACAATGCCGATATTGTCGCGCAGGCTTTTCAAATGCAGGCTGCGCACATCCTGCCCGTCTACAAGCACCCGCCCGGCAGATACCTCATAAAACCGCGGAATCAGGCTGCACAGCGTGCTTTTTCCAATGCCCGAAGGCCCGACCAGCGCCACATATTCCCCCGCCGGGACATATAAGTCAATATGCTCCAGCACAGTGCCGTTTTCTTTCGAATACTGGAACGATACATCCTCAAAGGAAATATTGCCCTGCACATTTTCCAGATTTACCGCATCCGGCGCATCCTCTATATCCGGCATAATATCCAGCATCTGGATAAAACGCTCATAGCCCGAATATCCGTTTTGAAACTGCTCTGTAAAATCGATCAATGTCTTGACCGGATCTGTAAATACATTGATATACAGTAAAAACGTAACAAAATCCGTTACATTCACAATTCCACGCGTAACCATCAGCCCGCCGCATACAATTACCAGCACGTTGATCATTGCCGTAAATGCCGTCAGCCCGGAATGATACAGCCCCATATAATAATAGCTGTTTTTCTTGGCTGCCAGAAACCCGTCGTTTCCCATCTGAAACTTATGATTTTCCATATCTTCATTTGCAAATGATTTCACTGCACGTATTCCCGAGAGATTATCCTCGATCTGGCTGTTAATCTCCGCTATTTTCTCCCGGTTCTTTTTAAATGCCAGCTTCATGCGCTTATTGCATACATACGCAAAAATAAGCATAAACGGCACCAGCGCAAACGCTGCCACTACCAGATATGGATTTATCGAAAATAAAATAATAAACGCTCCGATAATTTTTATCAGCGATATCGCCACATTTTCCGGCCCATGGTGCAGCAGCTCCGTAATGTCAAATAAGTCGCTCGTCACACGCGACATCAGCTGCCCGACCTTCTGCTCATCATAAAATGAAAAAGACATCTTCTGGTAATGGTCAAAAATCTGCGCCCGCATATCATACTCGATCTTTGCCCCCATCACATGTCCATAGTTTGAAATATAATAATTACTGTACCACTGCACAAGCACAAGCGCCAGCATAAACAATCCCAGCTTTATGATCATCTCCTGCGCCCTGCCTGCCTCCATATCCACAATCGTGGATGTCACATACCGCACTACCAGCGGAATGACCAGTGCCGCCACGGCAGATACAAATGCAAAAAACATATCTGTCCAAAACACTTTTAAATACGGCCTGTAATACCCGGCAAGACGGCGCAGGACGCTCCTTTTGGCTGGTGGTGCTGCTTTTTGATTATGCGTAATCATAAATAAGACGATCCTTTCTTTGAGTTATTGTATTCTTTGTTAAAATACATAATTTTCTAACAAATTTTATCATATTTGCGTATTTACATCAATCTGTATCTGGGTTCAAGCAATTTGTATAACGCTAAAAATCTGGATAAAAATATTTCGTGCTTATAAAAATTTTTTCTTAATATCTTCCGGCAGATATTTTGCTAATTCTTCAACCAATGCGTAAACCTTTGTACCTGGCGCAATCATAGCACTAGATTTCCCATTATTCTGCCCGATAATCCTTTTTGCATAACGAATCGCCAATTTAGGATTTCCATGCTTATGCAGAATATCGAAAATATTCTGTAGATTTTTTTCATATTTCCCAATTCCTAACTCTTTAAACTTCCTATTTAGATACTTAATATATTCTGTACGGTGATTATTTGACAAATAATGATCAAAATGCAGAATAAACCATATCTCAATACATTCATTGCTCCATGCAGTATAATACTGAATATTATAGTTTTGCTGATTAAGCTTCTGTGCTCTTTCCTCTACTCCATTAAAATCACTCTTAGGAAAACTGTCTTTGTCATATACACACCAAATTTGTCCTTTCTGCAGTTTATTTTTCTTGACATACTCCTCTGCTTTCTTAATAACACGCATGGTTTCTGCTGCACATGGCTCGATCTCAACAAGTACAGTATTCTTATAGATCGGATCTGATTCAATCAGATGCTTCATTTCCCTAAAGTAGTTCGGTTCTGTCTGCTCTCCTTCACAAAATATATAATACCTAAATTCTTTTTTCTCTAAATTGTCTTGTATTCTTTTCTTTCTCCAATTCTGTGTTCCAACTTTTTTAGGCATTTATTTCACTCCAATCAATAATCTTTCTCAGATATGGATCTGCGCCATATTTCCCCTCAAGATATTGTTTGTCAAACTTTGCATCTTTTCTTACTGACTCTCCATTTTTATTTTTAAATTCTACTAATGAATAGAGCTTGGAATTCTGCTGATGCCCTTTTGCTACAAACCATATTTCATCTCTGCGAAAAACCTCACTGTTCATAGTTGATAAATCATGAGAGGTAAAGATCAGCTGCCCGCCCTTTTTGTTTGATACTGGATCTGTATACAATTCAATTACATACCGAAGCAGCAGGGGATGTATTTTTGCATCTAACTCATCAATCACAAGCGTTGTCCCAAACACCAGACTTTTTGCAATAAATGGCAGCAGGCCGAATAATTTCTGTGTTCCGCTTGACTCATCAGCAAGATCTATTTCTTGAATATACCCGTCTACGTTATGCTGCATATATACCTGCAGTTCCTCTTCTTTTTCTTCAACCCTAAAATTCTCTATATCCATATTCATTTCTTGAATCATTTTTAAAATCAGCTTTTTCAGAGTATCAGATTCCGCTATCGCCATCCCCATTTCCTGCAGTGGATTTCCATAATTCAAAAAATCAATTTCTTGTTCAAACCAACGAAAGATATCTTTCACAATCTTATTTCTTTGATACGTAATTCCTAGATATGATAACATAGGCAGCGTGTCCGACATTTCATCACTGATCCTGATTCTAGAAAATGCGCCTTTTAAATTTATCAAATCTTTTTCCCTGACAAATAGTGCAGAGCGCCTGCCCGTCTCAATCTTTACTCTATCCAGACTCTCATATACTACATTGTCATTTTTTATATGCAGAATATATCTATATTCAGCCTCGTCCGTCCTAAAAAATATTTCAAATTCCGTCGGCTCGTTTTTACTCGTCTCTGAAAATAAGAATGGTTTTATAGGCATCTTTTTCCCTTTATTGCTGCAGTCATCATTTGGACATACGGCACATATTGGCCTGAGCACCTTGGATTCCAGTGTATGCAGTGCTTCTAGTACATTCGATTTTCCACTTCCATTCGGCCCATATAATACAGATACCGGCAGAAAAGATTCAACAGCCTCATGACTCTCTGGATCTAGAATCTTTATAACTGCATCCTCATGCTCTGAAATCGCTGCCGCCTGCATATCTAAAGTAATTTCATCCCTGATACTTTTATAATTTTTAACTGTAAATTGTGTTAACATGATAAATCCTCCGCTTTAATACTCTCATTATAAATGCCTTTGCGAATTTGTAAAGCGAAATATGCGATTTTTTCTCATATTTTTCATTGAAAGTTTCAACGATAGAAAGCACGCTGCGCGAACTTTCTATTGTCATGAACTAAAAAAGCCCCATAAACACAAGGTTTACAGGACTTCTCCACAAAAATCTTTTATTTATAGCGCTGCTACACAACTCCCTGAGCGATCATCGCTTCTGCCACTTTCTCAAATCCGGCAATATTAGCTCCAGCCACATAATCGCCTTCCATGCCGTATTTCTTAGCTGCATTATCGATATTGTGATAAATATTCACCATGATCTGCTGCAGTTTGGAGTCTACCTCTTCAAATGTCCAGCTGAGTCTCTCAGAGTTCTGGGTCATCTCCAGTGCAGATGTTGCTACGCCGCCTGCATTTGCTGCTTTACCGCCGATAAACCAGACACCATTTTCCTGCAGGTACTTGGTTGCTTCAATAGTAGTAGGCATGTTGGCACCTTCGCAGACTGCCCTGCAGCCATTTGCTACAAGCTGTTTTGCATCATCGATAAGCAGCTCATTCTGTGTCGCGCAAGGAAGTGCGATATCACACTTGATCTGCCATACACCGCGTCCCTCATGATATTCTGCGCTCTTTCTGGCTGCTGCATATTCTGTCAGGCGTGCACGTTTTACTTCTTTGATTTCTTTTAACAATGCTACGTCGATTCCTTCTGGATCATAAATCCAGCCTGTAGAATCAGAGCAGGTTACTACCTTTGCACCCATCTGCTGTGCCTTCTGGGCAGCGTAGATTGCTACGTTGCCTGCGCCGGACACTACTACCGTCTTACCTTCCATGGATTCGCCGTGACATTTCATCAGCTCCTGCG
This sequence comes from uncultured Eubacterium sp., assembly GCA_910586445.1. Taxonomy (GTDB): domain Bacteria; phylum Bacillota; class Clostridia; order Lachnospirales; family Lachnospiraceae; genus Eubacterium_J. The sequence continues at coordinate 24,119 of CAJUHV010000045.1, read as the reverse complement.
TAATGTATAGCAGGCCGTAGCCGGTTGCTTCTGTACGTGCGAGGGAACCACCATAAGACAACCCCTTGCCTGTCAGCACGCCTTCATATGTGCTGCGGATCTTTTTATACTGGCCGAACATGTAGCCGATTTCTCTGGCACCTGTACCGATATCACCAGCCGGCACATCTACATCTGCTCCGATGTATTTGCACAGTTCTGTCATAAAGCTCTGGCAGAACGCCATAACCTCGCGGTCTGATTTGCCCTTAGGATCAAAGTCAGAACCACCCTTGCCGCCGCCGATCGGAAGGCCGGTCAGAGAATTCTTAAAGATCTGCTCAAATCCTAAGAATTTGATAATTCCCAGGTTTACAGACGGATGCAGGCGCAGGCCGCCCTTGTATGGCCCGATTGCATTGTTAAACTGTACTCTGTATCCTGTATTTACCTGAACCTGTCCCTTGTCATCTACCCAAGGAACACGGAATTTAAACTGCCGGTCCGGCTCTGTCAGACGCTCTAACAGTGCTTCTCTTTTATACAGCTCTTCGTTTGCTTCGATTACAGGCCTTAAAGACTCTAATACTTCGCCTGCTGCCTGTAAAAACTCAGGCTCAGAAGCATTTTTCTCTTTTACCCTTGCAAGCACATCATCTACATAACTCATTTTATCGTCTCCTTTATTTTCTTTTATTTTTTCTGAACTGCACTTTATTTTATTATGAAATAACAGAATCTGCAATAGATTTTTCTTTATTAGGACTTTATTTTATTAGTTTTTTTCTTTATACCCCAGAAAAAAATAAAGCGTGTTCGAAAACAATAAAAACATTTTCAAACACGCTCCGTATTTTTATTCTGTATTTATTTTTATATGCTTATACACTCCGGCGCCTGCCTGCGATAATAAATCCGCATCCGACAAATACGAGTCCAAAGATCAGAAACAGTCTCGGGTCAATAGATCCGTCGCCTGTCTTTGGTGTCTCATCGAGTGTATGGCCGGCTGAAGCTGTTCCTGATGACGATCCGCCTGATGAGGCATTACTTACAGATCCGCCGCCCGTACTGCTGCCTGCCGATGTGACTGTGCTGTTGGAACTTCCGCCTTTTGACGTACCGCCGCCTGTCGATCCACTGCTGTTTGATGTACTGCCGCCTGTCGATCCACCGCTGTTTGATGAACCGGCATTATTTTTAGATCCGCCGGATGAACCATTTGATGAGCTGTTGTCATTTTTCGAACCGCCATTTGATGATCCACCCAGATCTATGGAGGTACTGCCAGCTCCGTTTCCGTCAGATTTATCCGAACCAGAACCAGAGCTGGAGGAGTTGCCATTTACATCAACACTGGTACTTCCTGCTGATGAAGAGGATGAGGAAGAACTGTCATCGTCATCATCATCGTCGTTGGAAGAGCTGCCGCCGCCATCCAGGCTGGAAAATACATAGCCGCCTGATGAGGCAAAAGATTCTGCTGCAGAATTACTGTATCCTGTTATTACATCCGGCGACCATCCTGACTGAGATCCGATAGAAGTAACGGATTTTGGAATTGTCACTGATTTAATGCCACTGCCGGAGAACGCTCCGCTTTCTATTGTAGTAAGGCCGCTAGGCAGTGAGATCGAGGTCACTCTGCTGCACCCTGCCAGTGCGCCGCTGCCGATTATTTTTGTGCCCGAATGTACGGATACGCTTGATTTTCCAACAGGTACCATAACAAGCCTTGTCATGGAAGAATTATAAAGGCAGCCGCCGTCCGATGCATATGCGGAATTGCCTGATGCCACGTTGATCGTAGACAGGCTGGAGCAGCCTGATAATGCACTGCCGCCGATATTAGTCGTACTAGCCGGGATCGAAATAGCTGACAGGCTGGAGCAGTTTGCAAATGCGCTGTCACCAATCGAGGTAACTCCTGACGGAATTGCCATAGTAGACAGACTGGAGCAGCCCGAAAAAGCACTGCTGCCGATACTGCTGATACCTGTAGATATCGCAATGCTCGATAAAGCACGGCAGTTGCTGAATGTAGAAGCAGGAATCGAGGATACAGAAGCCTGCATGCTCACGGAGCCAAGTGATGAACAGCCTGAGAACACACCGCTGCCCATGCTCGTAACGCTGCCTGGTATTGTTACATTTGTCAGTGCCGTACAGTTTGCAAATGCACTGTCGCCAATGCTGCGCACGCTGCCCGGTATTGAAACGCTGCTGATCGGTTTTCCCTGGAAGGCTCCTGCGCCGATCGATGTTACTTCAGAAGGAATCGTGACCGCACCGCCTCCCCCGTTATACGCGGTCAGCACACCATTATTAATCGTCATATTTGCCGTATTCGAAGCAAATACATACTCTTTTGGCGTGAAAAATAATATTAATGCCGCTGCTAATAGAACGGCAAATCTCCGTTTTGCTTTTGAACTATTCATATGCGTCACTCCTTCTTCGCAATGAGGAACAGCCTTCCATCCTGTACATAGCTGTTACAGGTGGATAGTGTCAGCAGTTCGTCCCCATACGAAATATCAATTGTCTGGTCAAATACCGTAAGCTGCTGGATATTTGCCAAAAATGCATTAAATTCTTCTTTGTTTCCGGCTTTGAGAAAATTATAATACCGGAATGTGTCGTCATCCTGATAATTTACTTTTGATAAACACACCGCTACAATGCGGTAGCGTGCCTTTTCATAAATAGTATCAAATACGAGTTCATTATGCTGATCGAAATAGTTCTTGTCCATAAAGCTCTTCAAGCCGCCAAACATTGTGCCGTCCCTCATATTATGTCCATATATGATCAGGTTTGTATCCCGGTTCACATAATTATTTCTGGCATCCAGAAATAACGAACCGTGGTCGCTTTCTTTCTTATTAAAATCATAATGCAGGTAATAATCAGGATTATTTTTTCCTGTCTGCATTACCGGATAATCAATATTTGTGCCTGCGATAGACAGCCATCCTGCCAGATCCTTATTTTGTGCATAGAGATCTTTATATTGCTTTAATACTGTCAGGTCTGCAGGATCAATCTTCTTTGTTTTCTCTGTATCAGAATTCTTTGTCTGTCCTGTCTTCTTTGTTTTCTTTTTATCTGCGCTGCCGGAACTGTCAGATGCCTGTGCCAGATCCTGTTTCTTTTTGGAGCCCTGCCCATCATCATCTGCATAGGACTCCTTGATGATATGCCCGGTCAGGTTCTGCATATTTTGAAGCCTTTCGAATTCCTTGCTTTCCAGATGCTCCTGCCAGAGTGTCATGCCGTAATATCCCAGACACAATACTGCCGCGCAGATACAGAAAATCCCCGCTATGCTCAGCTTCTTACCCTGTTCCTTCTGCTCTTCCTTTTTCCGCTTTTCTTCCAACAGATTCTGGGAATTTTTTGCCAAAACGTCTGTCAGATACCAAGAAAAGGAAATCCCCACTTTGCTGCGGAATACGATTTCCTTGTTCCTGATCAGAGTGTAGAGCCTCACGGCGACATCGGGATCTGTGATATCCACTTCTTTTGTAATGAAGTCGATCTTCTTCGTATCCTCCTGTGCCGCGAGATACTCTTCATAGGTATTAAATTCATAATCGCCTATTTTGTATTTTTCACTCATGCTTCTGCTTATTTCACCGTTATGACTTTCAGTTTGTTCATTGCACTGTAAACCTTCTTGCTGCCGTTCTTCTTAAATGCCCTTACACGGAAGTAAGCTCTGTCGCCGCTCTTCATGCCCCGTACATTACAGATCCGCACATTTGCATTATTTACAGTTTTCAGCTTACGATATGTTTCCTTCGAAGATTTCTTGTAGTAAATCTCATAGCCGTCTGCGCCAGCTACCTTTGACCAGCTGATACGTGCCTGACCTGCCTTCTTAGAAACTACTTTCACTACCGGCGTTTTCAGCTTTGTAGTTGCGCTGATCACAGATGAAAATGCTCCATAAGACCGTGTGCCGTCCGCATTGCGGATATAAGATCTTACTTTATACCTATAAGTCTTGCCTGTAGAAAGCTTCGAAATCGTAGCACTATTCTTAGTTACATTTTTAATGACTTTGGACTGTGCATCACAGATCTGATAACCATCCGCATAACCCTGCTTCGTCCATTTCAGCTTCAGACTCGAATACTTCACATTCGTAGCCTTCAGACCCTTAACTGCTACTGCTGCAATCTTAAAGTTGACAATCTTTGTACCTGAGTAGTTGTTGCTCGTACCCTGGATCAGTATAGATGCTGTACCCGGCTCTTTATTATTTGTATAAGTCAGAGTATAGTCTACGCCGTTTGTCAATACCTTAGTGCCATCCGTCACCGTAATGGACGGCGTATAAGCATCACCTGTATACGTTCTGTCTTCTACTTCCGTCGTGTCACATCCTGCAATGCTCTTTGCTTCGATCATAAAGTTTGCAGTCTGTGTACCAGAGTATTTGCCGACACCTTTTACCGTAATTGTCGCCTTACCGGCATTGATATTGTTCGAATACGATACTGTATAATCCGTACCCTGCGTCAACCTGTCGCTGCCCGTCTCTACAACTACGCTAGGCGTAATCGCATTTCCGGTATACGTATAGGTCGGTGCGTAGCCGCTGATAATAAATCCGCCTACATCATTGCCGATGCTGAAGGTTGCCTTTGCTGAACCAGTATATTTACTGTTGTTTGCAGCATTAATTGTTACTGTAGCCGTACCTATATTAACATTGTTTGAATAAGTAACATTATAATCCGTACCCGGTATCAGTATGTTCTTTCCGCAGGTGACAGTCAATGTCGGCGTAACCGGAGAACCTGTATACTGCTGTGCCGGAATCGGAGCGATTGTACACTTCGACAACGGAGCAATAATATTAAATGTCTTTGTGATTGTACCTCTATTGTTGCCGATACCCGTAATTGTAACTGTAGCTACACCTACTTCTATATTATTGCTGAATGTTACTGTATAGTCAATGTTCTCTGTCATGCCTGCAATCGATACTTTCGGATAGACTGCATTTCCAGTATAGAACATTGCATTTGCGGTATCCATAGTCAGTATGACATTGTTCGGCGATACCGGCGTGGAACCTGAGATCTCACCTATACCTCCATTGATCGGCGTATCCGGCGTCGTTCCTGAACCGCTGCTGATCGTGGAGCTTGTGATCAGGAAGTTTGCACTGGCTGAACCGCTGAAGTTGCCTTTTGCCTGTACTTCGATAAACGCTGTACCTGCATTCAGGTTGTTCTTGTAGGATAATGTGTAATCCAGATCCTCTGTCAGCCTGTATTTAATTCTGTCAATATAATCTGTTACTGATATACCGATTGGACGGATTTCAAGACCTGTGTATGGGTACTCTTTCTTAAATCCATCAATTACTAGTGAGTTTGATAGTGGTCTTGGTGTAATTGTATACGTAAGCGTATGCGGTTTTGTTGCATAGGTTCCTTTGGACGGATTTCCTTCTATACGTATATAATACGTTGCTGCATTTACAAAATCTTTATACTCGATCAAGTTTTTAAGTGCTACTTCATCTTTATATTTTGCAATTGTATATCGTCCTTCTTCTACCCCTGATACGATAACTGACGGCGGCTGTTTCTGTGAATTGTACACTGCCGTTGTCGGTTCCATACGGATTGTAGCTTCAGAACTGATATCCGTACCAATATAATACCAGTATCTTGCGCTGTCTGTATAGTTGCCTTTACCTGTTATTGTCACCATGACTTTGCCTGCCCAGCTAAACGGCGGCTTCTGTTTGTCGTGACGATATTCTTCTCGTATTTCTACATCATCTGTATCCGGCTCTACATACATACGCTCAATATCGTAATCTTCTGTCTCGATCAGGAATGTTCCATTATTTGCACTCTTTGTATCATTAAAGTATGTGCCGACCTGACCTTCTGCCAAAGTATCTGCCGTAGCTGCATGTGCCGGAATCCTAGCTACCGGATTGCCTTCATCATCACCAAATGGCAGATTCAGCTTATAGTTTCCGAGATCTACACGCTCTTCTACATTTAAGCGGTATACGAACTTTGTATGGTCTTGCAGTGATGCTGGGTCTATTTTAAACTGAACCTTCTTGCTGCCTGTATAATTAGGATCAACTGCTTTAATCGTAAGCACTGCTCCATCATTTACATTTTTATTATGCTCTGCTGAGAGCTGAGCAGCCTTCATAATTAAATAGATCAAATCACTGCCATTGTAGCTTAAAATCGTATCGCCGGCATATTTTAAATCAAATGCAGGTATCTGCTCCTGTCCATTATAAACTAATGGATCACCTGTAAAGACTAATTCTACATCTTCATCTTCAATATTCTTAGGTATTATTTCAAATTCAACAACTGTCTCTCCAGTAAAGTTGCCGATTCCTCGTATACGTATCTGATGTGTATTTACATTTCTACAATCTGTTACATACTCATATGAAAAATCTGCACGTGTATTGCTATAATCTGTATCAATATTGTACAACACCTTTGAAAGCTGCCTGCCTGCATATGCTGCACTCGGAATCGGTTTGATTTCCCTTCCATTTAAGTATTTCTGATCTGAAATCGCTTCAAACTCGATGCCTTCAGAATTAATATCTTTCTGGAGAATAGAGTATTCAAATTCAATAAATCCCGTATAGTTATTATTTGCACTACGAATCTGACATTTTGGCTTTTCTGCACCCGGTTTCGTGTAATTAATACGATCCCCTTCACCTGCACCAACTAACCGATATTCTACAGGATCTTTCTTTGTCAGATCAACTTCACCATATCTAGATGTCTGCACCTTAATATGATTTACAGTCGGAAATACTTCACTGCCTGTATAAGGCACGGTTTCGTCTGCTCCCAGGTCAATATCTCCATCTGCGTAATGCTTTGTAAAATCGTATGCCGTAATCGTAAAAGGTATTCGCGTTTCTCCGCTGTAATCACCTTTACCAGTAACAATCAAAGCAGCTCCGCTAACAGCCGTTACATTTATATTGTTATCATTTAAAAATGATAAATCATAATCATTCGGCTTTAATGGTTTGCCATTCAATGTGATTGTAATATCTTCTTTTGTAACTACTGGATGACCATGGTTATATTCGTAACTATCCTTAATATTGGCTGTAATACCGTCAATTCCCTGTTTTACTTCGTAGGAAATTTCCAAAGTATTTTTCAAATAATTTTTTGCATCTCCGATTGGTTCTAGTACAACTGTATGCTTGCCAATACTATATTCTGGCTCTGCACGGAATGTATAATCTACACCATATACCAAAGTCTTGCCGCCACATACAACAGGCTTAATCATATCCTGCATGGATAAAGACTGTCCCGGAACATAGCTGATCACACCTGGCTGTGTATATGTTGCCTGCGTCTTCAAATCACCCTGTATATAGAAATAACATTCCCTAACCTGACCATCTGGATCTGGAATAACCTGCCCATCATTCGACTCAAGGCTGCCTCGGTAGAATCCGATAAAATCATTAATACCTTCTATTGTGATATTATGTCTTCCGACAATCGCTGATGCTGCATCAAAATCAACATTGTAATCTGTCCCCTGCATCATTTCCCGTGGATTGAATACAGTCTCGCTGTCCTGTTTTTGATAGAACCACGCATCCTTGAGATATTTTGGATTACTTCCTATCGGATTTGCCTCATTTCCATATGGAATAATATTCGGCGTTGTATGAATATAGGAATTCTTAGCCGCATCTGCATCAGTCCGGCTGAAATTACCACGGATCTTAAATTCTTTTGTTGCAAGTCCAGAACAGTTGCCATCTTGCGTATATTGAAGAGATACAAATGCTGATTTGCTTTCTTTATCTCTGACAAGCACATTATTATCAATATTTGCTACATATTCTTCAGAATTTAGTTTCATTCCTTGGTAGTATACTTTAATTTCCGGTACCTGAGCCTTGCCATTAAAAATCATATACTCCGGGATATCAATCTGACATTCACTAAGCGGAATACGCGAAATCTCATATTCCAAAGTAAACTGCCCTGTAAAGTTTGCGCCTTGGGCTTCTACTAATATGCTTGGTTTCGGTTTTGCTTGATCACCTGGATAATCCGCCTCCCACGCATGTGTACTATTCTGATATGTTACTTTAAAGTCGATGTATTCCTGCATCTCTACTGTACTTTCAGAAGTCCAAGTACAGTTCGCACTAAACGAAATCTCTACTGGTGGACATGCGCCTGGTCTATTATCTTTCTTTTCTTCATTGTGCACAGTCTCATATGCAAATGGAATTTTTGAACTATAATCAATATGGAACATATTTTTATCATTTGTCGCATTTGATATATCACGAGGTGCAATTGTAAATTGCTTTTCGATTGTTCCCTCATAATCTCCACGTCCTGTAATCGTAACCGTTACCACACCTGCATTGGTATTTTCTCCAAACGTAGCTTTATAATCTATATCTTTCTGCAACTCTTTACCATCAGTACCTGTTACAACTATTACTGGAATAACTTCCTGCCCAGTATACTGCAAAGGCGAATTGCCATAAATATCCTCATCTTTAATTTCTACAGTTGCAATCTTGGTTTTTGTTGCATAAAACTTAAATATGATTGAATCCCAATATCCATGCTGACCTGTAACTGTTATTGTCACTAATCGATCGCCATCACCACCATTTAAATTTTCATAAGTTGCATTTATTGTGTAATTTTCGTTGTAATAAAGCTTTTCGTTTCCATCCTGTAAGTAAATACTGTTATCTAATATTTCGCCGTTTTCTAAAAAGATGATATCATTGTAACCACTATTTGTACTTCCAGCTGTAAATGTTCCCTCGATCCAGTATGCACCATCTCTCAATGTAAGCGGCTGCCTCTTACGAAATACACTTACCTTTTTTATGCTATCTCCATAATGATACGTCACTGTATTCGTACCAGTATAACAGCCTATACCTTTAATGGTAACTTTGATCTCACCGTTTTTATCCAGATCATCAGGTATATTTGTACCTGACGGATCTATCGACTCAATGATATAGTCAGTACCTAATACTAATAACGTGCCCTTGTTGCCGCCAAAGTCTTTGTCATACACTTTTAATGACTTATTTACATAAGTTTCATTATCACTGGTATCACTCCTTGGCTTATCTGGAATTTCCATTGTGGTATTACCGATACTTTTTGGCGTCAGCTCAAACTTATTTGTAAAAGCATCTCCCTGATAATTGCCTTTACCAGTGATTTTAAATGCATATTCATATTTGTCTGTTGCCTCACTTACCTTTGGATACGTTGCAGCTGTTACTTTTTCATAAGCTGAGCCATTCCAATAATATAAACCTTCGATTGTATAATCGGTGTTTAGATTCAGCGGATCAGCCATTTTTGCAAGAGTAACTGTATCCAACGCAGGATATGACTGTCCTGCATAGTCGTGCTTGCCATTTGTATATTCATCTACTGGCAGCTGTGGATCTGCTAGAGTCTGAGGCCGAATAACAAATGTTGTCGTCTTCTTATCATCTGGATTGTTTACACTCCTTACAGTCAGAGCTACTGTACCTGCATTAATGTTATCTGATTCATTGCCATTTCTGTCTATATATACTTTCTCATAAGAACTCTCTGGCAGTTCAATTTGATCGGACTGTCCACGATGATACCATACTTCAATATCTGGATCATGCGCTGTTCCATCGTATATATGCTCATTATTATTACCTTTTGTATCATGTGTACACTGGTCATGGAGTACAATCGAACACTGGCTCATTCCATATGCTACGATTTTAAAAGGCGCTTCCAGTGTTCCTCCATAATTTCCGCCAAATGTATAAACAATACGGTAATCATCACCATCTGGGAATTCATCATCTTCTATATTCATCTCCACAGTACCTTTGAAGATTTTCACTGTATAATTTGGCGAATTCCAATTACCTACATTTTCTACTGCTGTATTTTTATCTTTATCAACTACAACAGCATTTTTCATTTCCGGCACATCTCCTGTATAGAAAAATGTTGCTGGCTTTTCTGTTTGATAGAGTCCTTTTAATCTCAGTTCATAATTTGCAGAATCAAAAACTTTCGGCTTAACTTCAAAAGTTGTTGAGGTCTTACCATAATATCCACCGGCATCTTTACTTCCAGTTCCTGTTACTACAATTTCATATGTACCTGCATTTACTGGCTTATCTCCAGAAGGAAGTGGTTCCATGCTTCCAGTACTTTGATTATAATAATTATAGGATACTGTATAATCCTTATCCCTTAATATAGATTTTCCATTATAGCTGTCTGTAAATGAAACTTCTAATTCTGGCACTTGAGGAGTTGTATCATAAATAAACTCTTTTTGGGAGGTAACTACAACATTTGCTTTAGTTGTTCCTGCCAAATTTCGGCTTACATGATAGTTAAACGGCGTCTCTACACCGGCCATATTATTAATACCTACAGCTCTAAAACGTACACGTCCTGCTGTCGGATTATATTTTTTATCAATTTCATTAGAATTATCATTTTCTATAAACACAAAACTGTCATCACTTACAGTATAATCATTATTTATAGTATAAGTACCACCTTTACTACCTGTCAGCTGCTTCGGCTTATTGATGTATCCATTATAATCATCATAATCAATTACCCGCGGAAAAATCGCAGCATCAGGAAGAACAAAGTAATCTCCAGATTGTTCAAAACTAAATTCTAAGTCATATGTTCCAAAATATCCGGTACCATCAACGCCAGTAATTCTTAAAAACGGTTTTGATACCCCAGTAGTTGTAAATTCTACGCTGACTTTAGGGCTGTTAGTACTCGGATAACTCCCACCATAGATATCTGTTGTTCCATCAACTATTCTTAATTTACTGATATCCATTGTCTGATTCCGGTTGATAGCATAATCCGAATTAAGTACTTTTCCATCATAATAAGCTGTAAGATACCGTACATTTTTCTTAATATATAAAGACATATTGTGCTTTGCACGACCTGATGCGTCATTATTCTGTGCATTAGTGCTCGTAAAGTTTGCAAATGCTATATAATGCTGATATGTGCCTGCTCCAGTAATTGGATTCTCAGATGTGCTAAAATAAATTTCATTTTTTGGTAATGTATACTCTCGACCGTTATAAGTAACCTTTACTTCCAAGTCATTTTGACTTAAATTGGGATAACCTGACTGCTGTACTTCATATTCAGTAGGAGTGTATTTTTGATTGGAAAGCGTCGTGTATTGCCCCCGTTCTATATTATAACTAAATACTACCGCATCTGTTGTATCTTCAAACAAATCACTTGCCCCACCAGAAATTGAAAGCTGCACTTGTTTTGTACCCATGCTCCTATAAGTATCATCACTTGAAATTGTATTCACTTGAATAACACCTACCGGAATCTGCGTTGGAGTATCAGTTGAATTCTCTCTATACTCAAAAGATGTCGGCAATGCTATACTGCCCACTGTATCATACGCAGGAGTCCCATCTGCATTAAATCGATCTGGATCTAATGAATATCGGACTGTATTTGCTGTAAGCTGTCCATTCGCCACTGCATCTGCAAGACTTATTTTATTACTCGCCCGCAGCCTCGGCGCAGCTACCGCCACCCCTCCTAATAACATTACAGAGCAAAAAATAATTAATATTTTCAGCCCAAACTTTTTCCATACGTCCTTGTACATAAATTACCTTCCTCTCCGTCAACCTAATAATGAAGACTAAATTTTCCGGATCATCTGAATCATCCCAGAGCATATTCATACTCAAATACATTCTGAGGGGCATAACCAAAACCCTCTTCTGCACTCTGCGCACCATACTTAGCAGGACACCTCTTCTACGTGGGGATGGCACAGCACCGCTGACCGAGTGTGAAAAAGCATCATACAAAATACGGTGCGCAGGGTACAGAAATCGATTTTCAATCATGCTCCAACGCAGCAATATACAAATGTGTGATCAGAATCACGCCTGACAGGACATCCTGCTACAGCATCAAAATGCTATGATCTGAACAGACAGCCAAAAAGGCATTTCATCAAGAGCTTCATTACATCGCACGCTGCCTTTTGAATGCTCTGTCCATGCTAGGGGTAAGGACATCTCTGTGCCGGATTCAGATCCCATCATATACTGCCGTCACAGCATACCGCACAATAAATCTCCGCATAACGGTATACTATAATCTATATTCAGAGAAAAGCATGTATGTTCGGTCAAATTATGACTGGACGTACAGACTTATCCCGTTAGATAGTTTAGTATTATATCGGCTTATTTCTTAAATTCTTAACCTTATACTGGGATATTTTTGAATAAAATGATAATTGTTAGAAAAATATTTATAAACTAGACATTGCACTTCATTTTACCGACTGCAGTGCCTCACATTCCTACAGCAAGGCACTGCCTTTCAGTCTTCTTAGTGGGAGATCATGTAGATTCCTTTCTTTAGGCCATAGATAATGAATGCAACTTTCGCCAGTACGATCACAATTGCAATTTTTCCGATTTCCCAAAGACCTCCCAGTACTGCCATAGCTATTGTCTCAAGCATTGTAAGCTCCTCCCTTTTCTTTAAGTATTATATTAGGAAATTTTCCTTATACCCACGAGCAATGTAGTTTACCATAACGCTTTAAACATTAACGCTCGTGAGTCGGTATTACTGACAAATATTACGATATGCCAGTATAAATTAAGATTAACAATTTCTATTCCGCTTGTAAATACATTTTTTCAAAATTCATCGTACACATATAGCGTATAGGCTGCTTCTCATATAGGTGTTATTTTTTTCATATAACCAGCACTAAATGTGCATATTGCAGTATTCAGCTGCCAAAGACAGGATTATGCGAAATATCTGCATGAGTGCAAAGACTATTTTTACTTAATGGTATAGATCTCCATAACATGCTTATTTCATGTACATTTCTGCTGTTTCCTCTGTTAAATCAAATTTCTCACGTATCTTTCCCACGATAATATCATCCTCTACCTTCAGCTCCCTTAATGTTGACACCATGGCTGCGATCCCTTTTTGAATCCCTTTTTGAATCCCTTTTTGAATCCCTTTTTGAATCCCTTTTTGAATCCCTCTTTCTTCTATGCCTTTGCTCAAATTACACATAAGCGACACCTCACTTTCCAATTTCTGGGTCATCTTTATATGGAAGTCTTCCTCCAGCACCCGGCACTTATCCCCCGGCTCCGTCTCTGCGGACAGCAGCACGTTTAACAGCTTTAACAGGTCCGTGCCGGAGTCTTCTATTTTCCCAAGGCAGATCATGACGGCCGCCATCAGGTCATAATCCGCCTTCCGCTCCCTTACGCTGCCTGCCAGGCTTTCTTCCGCGATATAGTAGCGGGTGATGCTGTTTTCACGGCTTTTTGGCGGGTTCATGCAGATCCATATGCTGTATACCTTTTTGATATCCTCATAATGGGAATTTGCAAACTCCGTCCCGTACTGGGCGGATATCAGGCGGCTGCAGTAATAGATGCCCCTCTTGACCAGCGGATAGCCCGGATAAAAGTCATTCTGGGCCTCAATATTGATGATCAGGCGGATCATCTCCCCGGACACCGGGGCTGCTGCAAGGAACCGGATATCATAGGTGACTGTCCCCTCTGTCAGGGATGCATCCTCATTTCCGGCCCCCTGTATCATGGGCGTGCGCAGGGATTCATCCGGGGCTGCCGCCGCCTCGCCTACCTGCGGCGTGCCCTCTATATACTTCTCCGCAATCTCATCCACGCCGCAGCCGCAGTATTCTTCTATACAGCTTTTCATAATCCATGCCAGGATAATCTTTTCTGAAAGCAGCCTCTTACAGGCGGCATCATACCTGGCCTTTCCGTCTGCTGCATAAATATTTTTTGCTATGCTTGTGTCTGTATTCATGGCCCTGCCTCCTGCTCCTGCCTATATAGTATCATATTCTGCACAAAATGCAGCTTCATTTTTTACTGGCACTTATACACTCTAGACACTTTACATTGTCTGCCGTATTTTTTCGACAAATCCGGGTGTACACCCGATGATGTCGCAGATATCCTGTTCTGCCATGTTTCTTTCCAGCATGCTGCGCACCATTCTGACCCTTTCCTGTTTCCTTTTTTTCGATCCCCTGCGCATTGCTTTTTTATATCCTTCTTTTCTTCCTTCTGCTCTTCCTTCCGCTCTTCCTTCTGCTATCATCTCTCTTAATGCTGAACACATATTTATCTTTCCTCCATTCCTGTTATTTTCCTTCACCCTCAAAAGCTCATCTATGCCTATATAACATGCCACCACGCCGTACGCGTCTTCTTCCATCCTGCGGTAATACGGGTCGCCTTCCACCAGGCTTTTCAGCGCTGTCCGATCGTCTGACAGCCGTATGCAGTCCAATACCTGCCGCAGGTCGGTGCGGAATATACCCGTATCTTTGAGCCTGCGCACTTCCAGTATGTTGATCCTGTAATCCGGCACCATCTTCCTCATCTCATCCGGGACGCACGCAAAGTCCAGCATTTCATGCAGCGTGCGCGGCCCGTCCCAATCCTCTTTTCCACAGTAGAGTATGACTGTCATGACGGGCGGCAGCAGCGTTCCTTTTGGGAAACGGTACAGGAATCCGCCGCCCTTCAGGCCTTTGTATTCGGTGCGGGCACGGCTGCGCACCTGCGAAGCCTGTTTTTCATATTCTCCGACACTGTAATACATATCCCGCAGGGGCATGGAATAATCCATCAGCTCCTCTAGCTCTATGCCTATGACCGCACTTCCCTCCCCGAATACTGCCTTCCTTACCATGTCACGGTACTTGGTGCCGCCCTGCCGCCTCCCAGCCTTTGCACGGCTGCCCGGCCTGCGGGCTCTGCCTGTTCCGCCGCCCGGCTCCCGCACAAAACCTGTCTGGACATCCAGATCCCCAAGGCTGTCCGCCGTAAGCACCTGCTGCCCGCCGAATGCCGCACCGTTGACCAGGTCCGCATAGCGTGCATTATCATAAAAATAATTTTTCCATTCCTCATCTTTTCTCAATATTTCCTCCTCCTGTATGTGCAGGAGCCTTCTGGAAAACCCCTGCTTTTTTCTTTATCTGTTTTTCAGCATGGATTTTCTTTTCCTGACCGGCGGCAGGCATGACTGCTGCCATCTTATAGAAACTGTCGATTGACGGGGTGCTCCCCACTTATTGGCATGCAGCGCCTGAATGCGCTGCACGGAGAAAATATGCTTCAAATGTATTATATCACTATTGCCATAAATATACAACTATCATTTCTTTGACTTTTTTATTTTATCATCTTGTCTTTTATTGGTCTGCACATTATAGTCTAGAGCGTGTTTGAAAAATGCTTTCCGTGAGATGTGCTTCACACTTGGTGGAGAATTTATCCCAAATTTATGAGGCATAGCGGGCTATGTTGATTAAATTTGGGATAGATTCTCCGCTAAGTGGGGAGTGCAGATCGCGGGAATGATTTTTCAAACACGCTCTAGAATGCATCCACCGTCGATCAGTACTTTCTTTCCACTGAATGCAAACCCATAGATTCTGATCTGATCCATAGAAATCCCCTCTTTTTCCAATCCGGCTGCGTACCCTTTTTCAATGATCTGGCGCAGTGCTGCGTCTGCCGTTTCCTGCATGCTTTGTTCCCTGTCCGGATCCAGCACCTTAAATTCCAATATTATTCCGCAGTCCGCTGCATTTCTCGGCTTCAGCATTACGTCATACCTGCCGAGCCCGCTCTCCCGGTTGGATGTTATGACATACCTCCCCCTCAGGTCTGCCACCAGTCCCAGCACAAACCCGTGGTAAAAATTCTCATGCACCCTTGTCCTTGACTGCTCCCTTCCGGTGTCATAGCAGCTGAGCGTCGCATACATGATTTCATTGAGATATTGGTTCATGTATTCTTTATCGCCTGCAAGCAGCGCCTCTGTAAAAGAGGAAAGATTCAGGCCGTCCGCCGAGAACCATTCTAAAATCATCCTCCTGAGCATCTTTTTTACTTCCAGATTTGTAATCATGAGTGTATACGTATCCATACCGCACTCATGATCACACGCCCTGCGGCCAGCAGCCTTCAGATAGCCGCCTGCCACAAACAGGCTCCAGACTGCATTTTCACTATGCCCCAAACGGCTGAATATGATTTTCTTCATCCATAGATGCTTCAAACGGCTTTCCCTGCAGCAGACCCTCCATAGCCATTTGTACTGCCCTGTTTCCTTTTCTGATTAAATCTGACACCAGTGTATTGGAACTGGTATTGACCCAGTATGGCTTAAACTTCCTTTTATCCAGAAAATTTATGATCGACCATGGATTGTAAATGCTGTCACGGTTCCCCAACCGAAAGCCGTCATACCACTCCCTCACCATCTGTGCTTCTGCTCCCAGACCGTATTCTTCCAGCGCCCCGAAGACCTCCTGCTCTGTAAATCCAAACGAAGTTTCATATTTTTCTGAAGTCGTGATGACTACTTCCAGATTGTTTAAATCTGAAAAAATCGATTCCTTGCTTATCCTTGTAATTCCCGTCATCAGCCCCCGTTCCAGATACGGATTGGTCTTAAAGGCTGCATTGAACAGCCTCTTTGTAAAGTCCGCCATTTCGTCCCAGTACCCATTCAAATACGCCTCCCGCATCGGGGTATCATATTCGTCCAGCAGAATAATTACTTTTTTCCATAATACTTAAATAAATATTTTGGCAGCTGATGGACAGACAATACAGCGTCAGACTCTTTCATTCCTGCTGTAATCCTTTTAAAAAACTTTCTGTCTTCCTCTGCCAGCATGCTGCTGTCCAGTATAAACTCACAGTCAGCATATGTGTCAGCCAACAGCTGGCACATATTTTTATACACAGTCTGATAATTCCTGCCCTTTATATTGGCAAAGCTCAAAAAAATCACCGGATAAGTCCCCTGCATCTGTCTGTACTTCTTATCTTCCCAGATCGAAAGCCCTTCAAACAGATCCCCCCTGCCTGCATGCTTCACTAAAAAGAAGTAATCCAGGCATGCTCACCGCAAGCGTCTTTCCGAACCTCCTCGCACGGGTGATCAGTGTCACCTTATCCTTATTCTCCCACCATTCTTTTATAAATCCTGTCTTGTCTATATAAAAACAGTCGTCTTCCCTGATCTCATCAAAATACTGCGCACCTATTGATACCGTCCCTGCCATAGCAGCACCTCTATCCGAATTACCAGCCAGTTTATTTAACTGACAAAACTTTACTTACATTGTATCCCCCATACACGCAAAACGCAAGCAGTACCCCTTCCGCTCATATACCAGATACTTCCAAAAAAAGCGCAGTTTATTCATTCATAAATAAACCGCGCTTTTTAAGCAAAACTCTTCTTTCGTTTTTCTTATTTTTTAATAGGTCAGGTCATATACTTTGCTGATTGTACTGGTTGTATCCCCATTGAGCCATATGCCCACCTGCTGCTGGTTATAGAACCATTTTCCTTCTGTCAGCTTAGCTTCACTGCCTTTTACGATAAAGAAATCTCCCTGTGCCGTGACTGAAGTATCCTCATCCAGCTGGATATACTGTGTATTCGCTCCGTGGTTTCTAAAACAGATATACCCGGTTCCGCTTTCCGAATGAATCTCATAAAATACGCTTACTGCCGGTGCATAGCTGATCATACTGCATTCAAAAGATTCTGTTTTTTCGCCTTTTAAGGCTACTTCGATCATAGGCGTCAGGTCCGGCAGATTATATGCTGTCGGGTCTGTTGTAAATCGTACGATCTGATTATCCTTTATAAGTCCCTTTTTCTGAAAACTTTCAAAATATCTCTGTTTTTCATCGTCGGTCATTTTAAAACTATAGATTACGTCGCCAAACATAGCCTCCAGATCTTCGTTTGCATATTTTTCACAGTCTTTGTCTTTAAAACCGAGCAGTGAATAATTGTGGCAGAGCGAGTAATACATACGCTGCTGATAATCCATCATGCTGTTGATTGCCGCTGCTACGGCGGTTTCGCCTTCCACCCCATTTCCGGTATTGCCGGAAAGTCCGGCTGCGAGCAGCTTTTCTTTTAGTGCGGATATTTCAGCCGGTTCTACGAAGCTGTTATTTTGAATATCACCGCCTTCAACCAGCTGCTTGTATATCTCTGAAATCTCTGAATCAGACATTGTGCTCACCGTGCGCTCGGATAAGTCCAGCACATAATGGCTGATGCCCTCCTGCGCATCTTTTTCTGCCTCTTCCTCCGTCTCGCCGACTACATTAAAATAATAAGTATACAGCTTTGATTTCAGCTCCGCCTGATTTTTTGCATAAGAACTGATCATATTTTTACGTACATCCACGCTGCCGTCCTCTCCATTGCCTTGAAATGAAAACAGCTTTGGCGCAAAAATAGTAAATACGACAACACATGCTATAATAATAATGCCCGCTACAAAATTCCGCACTGTAAATATCTGAAACTTTTCTTTTTCTGAACCGTCTGCGTTCTTTTTTATTTTAGGCTTTTTCTCTTTCTTTGCCTTTTTTTCTCTCTTTGGCTTATCCTGCTGCTTTAATGTACTCGTCTGAGGTGTATTATTTTTCTGCATTCCTGCTGCGGACTGCAGTTTTTCGATAAACCTCTTTCCATAAGGCGACCGGAACCACTCAGGATGTCCCTGTATCGTAGCAAGTATCTTCTTTGCCTGCTCAGGATTAGAGACATCATATTTTTCTGCTATCCCTTTGATTCGTTTTAGATCCGCAGCAGCTTCTCTATATTCCTGCTCTGTCCGAAACTCGTATTCACCCAGTTTGTACTTATTTTCCTGTGCCATAATTTAACCATATCCCTTCATAGACCCATTGATCTTAACTATAATATTTCAGTTTTAACCGCCATACGGCATTTACAAGATACTTTCATATATATGCCACTTATTTACGCCTTTATGCCCTGCTTCGCTTAATGCCTTGTCGGCATGGCTGATCAATTCCATAAAAGATTCCTGCCCTTTATCGCTGCCTGCCGCCACCGCAATGCCGATCGAATATTCCAGCTTTACTTCATCCTGCATCAATTCGGCGCATTTCTTTTCTATAAACTCCTTTGACGGCACATCTATGACAGACACCATAAATTCATCACCGCTATACCTTGCCAGTATATTGCTTTTGCGGAAACAGCTGCGAAGGCGGCCGGCAAAATCCTGAATCGATTTGCCGACAGCTGCCCGGCCGTACCGCTCCTCGATCTGACGGATATTTAGAATCTTTACCATAAACAATGCCTGGACAGCCTGCTGATTATGCAGTACCTCGCGCATGATCTGTCCTGCTTCATTTCTATTATACAGGCCTGTCGGATAGTCGCCGCAGTTCTCTTTTCTGCTGCTGTCTTCTGTACCCTGCAGCACTTCACCGACGCGCTTCTGTGATTCCAGCACATTGCATACCCTGCGGATGACTACTTCTGGGATAAACGGTTTTACTACATAATCGTTTGCCCCTAACGAAAGTGCATTGATCTGCTGCTGCGGAGAATCGTCTGATGTAATTACAACGACAGGTATATCCACAATGGACAGATCCTCGCTCTTTTTCTCCAGAAATTCCCTGCCGTCCATAACCGGCATCATTACATCCAGTAAAATCAGATCGATATGCTTTATATTTTTGTATACAATATCTAATGCTTCTCTGCCGTCTGCTGCTTCTAAAATATTGTATTCGCTTTCAAACATATTCCGCAGGATCTGGCGGTTCATCTTGATATCATCTACAATCAGAATCGTCTCTACTTTGCTCTCTGACGCAATGATTGCTTTGCGGTACTTGTGCAGCTCCCGCTCTATTTCTTTTTGATTTGTAATATCTCCCATTGTAGCAAATATTACATTGCGGTTTCCAATCGTATTGATATATTTGAGCTTCATTTCAATCCACTGCACGCTGCCTTCGTCACTTGTACGGTGAAACTCACACTGTGCCACATCATGAGAACGCGATACTGCTTCAAACGCCTGAATCACAGCCCTGCGGCATTCGACATCTACAGTATTCTGCATGCCTTTTTTCATCTGCGCAGGATCATTGTCCCCCATCAGGTCGTGATACGAATCATTCGCCCGGGTACGGTCGATCGTCCCTTCTCCCGGCACATATTCATATAGCGCGACTGCCTGCAGCATATTTGAAAAAATCAGATCCATTTCAGAAGACTCATCCAGCGGAATATCTTTATTTTTCTCAAACCTATCCTTCAGCTCCTTCTGAAACTCTAATCCCCCGAAAGCAAAACGTTCATATTCATCCACCGGCATAGGCTTGGCAAAATAAAATCCCTGTACAAATTCACAGCCGATACTTTTCAGAAAAGCAACCTGTGATTCTTTCTCTACGCCTTCCACGATCACTGACATATTCAGCCATTTTGCCATACGCACAACTGAAGCCAGTATATTTTTGCCGCGGCTTGACATATCCCTGCCGGAAATAAACTGCATATCGATCTTCAAAATATCTACCGCGATTTCCTTTAGCGCGCTCAAGGAAGAATACCCGCTGCCAAAGTCATCCATCAGTATACAAAACCCATAATCCCTGAGCCTTGCCATGGTATCTTTGATATCCTGCGTATTATTTGTACATGCACTCTCTGTCAGCTCCAGATGAAGCAGATGTGTAGGTACTTCATATTTTTTCACAAGGCCTATAATAATTTCTGCCAGCTGTGGATTATATAAGCTGACCCTCGATATATTGACTGAAATCGGAAACGGATTTCTGTCCTCGTCGAGCCACTGCCGGATAATCCTGCATGACTGTTCCCATATATAATAATCTAATTTCATAATAAATCCGTTGCGCTCAAATAATGGTATAAAATCTCCCGGATTCATCATTCCTTTTTCTGGATGCTTCCACCGCACCAGTACTTCCCCGCCGTCGATCCGATTCGAATGCAGATCATATTTCGGCTGGATATACAGAACAAACTGCTCCTGCACAAGCGCGGCCTTCATCATATTAATAATCTGCTGTTCATGTACGATCTCATCGCTCATGGCACGCTTATAAAAAGCATAGTTTTGTATATAATTGCCCTTGCAGTGCTTAGAGGCCAGGTTTGCACAATCACTGACCGCATCTATATTTTTGACCTCTTCATTGATAATGTATATGCCAAAGACCGGCACCAGGACATGATCGATCTCGTATCGGTTAATGTCTTCCCGGATCTGTTCGATCAGCCGTATTAATTTTCCTTCTCCTTCATACGGCATGCAGAAACAGAACACATCTGCCAGATATCTGCCATACGTAAAATGCTCTATATTTTCTGACATAATTACGAGCAGGCCCGCCATATATTTGAGCAGGCTGTCTGCCTCACGAATTCCATAAAACTGATTGACCAGATGAAATCTGTTGATATCCATATGGATAAATGCAAACTGCTGTTTTGGAAAATGACGCAGCATATCTCTTGTCCTGCGCAGAAACCTGCTTTGATTATAAATGCCTGTCAATTCGTCGTATCCCCGCCTGCAGGTATCCTGCTTTAATCGTAGCAGTCCGCTTAACTCTACTGCTTTTTTTACACGCAGACAAACCAGTGCAGGGTCACACGGCAGATAAATAAAATCCCACACGCCCATTTTTAAGCTGTCGGATTCTATGTCTGCATCTTCTTTCCTTGAAGCGGCAATCATCGGTATGCTGTGAATCTCTGCCTCTTCATGCCAGCACCTGAGCACTTCATGTCCATTTAATTTCCCCGCTGCAGATACATATAAAAATGCTGCCCCAAGCTGCCTTGCATATTGGCGCATCAGATTCAATGCTGTCTGTGCATGGTCTGCGGTTATCAGCTTGTATTCATCACCCAGCATATCCTTGAGCATCTGCAGTTCTGTTTCTTGATCACATATTAATAGAATGGTATTCTTATCGTTCATTATATATCATACCCAATCCTCATATTTTCTCAATACACATACAGGCATTTTACCACAAAATCCGTCATAATTCAATGTATGGATTTTTAAAACACGCTCTAGAGCATGTCTTAATAATGCTTTCCGTGAGATGTGCTTCACACTTGGTACCCAACGGGCATAATATGCGTCACAATTCAAGCTTCTTGGACTACTAATGTCCAAGATAATATGCGAGATTTGACCCGAATGAGGGAGGCGCAGTTGGCTACGTTGACCGAATGAGGGCCAAATATACCGCAAAGTGGGGCGTGCAGTTGGCAGGAATGATTTTTAAGACACGCTCTAATTCGAAACCAATACGCCATAAATTGTGAGTGCATTTCCCGTTGATTTTTTGCTGCGAACAATACGTACGGTACGCGTTTTCTTCGTATTGGAAGAATAACACGGGATCGTACCAGCATTGTTTGTCCTGCCAGCGGAATGATCCGCATCAATTGCTGCTGTTTTCTTACCATCCACATATACATCAAACTGGCCGCCTTTTCCATTAATCTGGCGCGCATATATAATGCCGATATTTTTACTTGTAACTGTAAATGTCAGGTCTCCATTTCCGCTGCTGCTTGTCAGATTATTTTTAAATGTCCTGCTTTTTTGGGTTTCTTCAAATGTTCCCATTTTTTTAATTGTAATATCTTTGCATGTCAAAATTTTTGCACTGCTGTATTTTTTCGATGTCACATAGGAGCCTGGCACTTTGCCGAATACAGCCTGTGCTGATGTCTTCTTATATACCTGCTCTAGATATCTTACTAAGATCTCGCCTGCCACTGCATACCCGAGTGCAGATGGATGAATGCCGTCCCCGGACAGTTCTTCTATTGTATATATTCCATTTCTGATCATATCCATCATTACATTCGAATAGCTGAGCATCGGCAGCTTGTAATGTACTCCGATCTGTGCCTGCTGCATCTGGCAGCTCCACCCATTCAGCTTTGCCATAAACAGGAGCATTACTGCAGGCTTAGAATCCGCGTTCAGTATTTTTCGGATCAGATTTTCATATGCCTGCTTATGATAAGCCGTTTCCTTGTCATTTACTGCAAACTCTACAATTACAAGATCTGGTTTTTTGCTTAATACATCTTTCTGAACGCGGTGTACACCGAGATAAGAATCCGTAGCACTGATTCCGGCGTTGATAAACCGCAGGTCGGCTCTTGGAAATTTTTTGTACCACCAGTTTGAGAAATAATCTACATAATTTAATTTTTTATTCATGCTGCTGTCACGTGTGCCTTTTGACATCGTACCTCTGGTGATCGAGCCTCCAATAAACGCAATCGTGATTTTCTGCCCGCTCTGCGCCTTACGCATAACATTATACAAAGGCCCGTCATTTATATTTTTCCATGGACTGGCAAGCTTCATCTGATCTTCTGTCACATAACCTGCAGGCAGATTGTTTCCCTTTATCCCTCCTGAACCTGCCGCATAAGCGGACATGCAGTCCATTAAAATTATATTCAAAAGCATCACGGACATAATCATCAGAGCACAGGCCCTGCGCAGCCACCGGCTATATAACTGCAGCAATCTTACATTCTTCATTACAAAAAGCTCCTTCTTATTTGCTCTGTTTTAGTATATATCGTTTCTGCATAATTAGCA
This sequence comes from uncultured Eubacterium sp., assembly GCA_910586445.1. GTDB lineage: Bacteria > Bacillota > Clostridia > Lachnospirales > Lachnospiraceae > Eubacterium_J. The sequence goes on along the minus strand of CAJUHV010000045.1, from coordinate 509 downwards.
AGACATCAGGGGATGATTACCAGATGTTGACATTGATCTTAATAAACAACTAAAAAAACCTTATAAATACCATACAAATAGTATTTATAAGGCTTAATGAGACACGGGGGATTCGAACCCCCGACAACTTGATTAAAAGTCAAGTGCTCTACCAACTGAGCTAGTATCCCATCTGTTTTCTCACGAACGATTAGTATGATACCATGAAAATAACTGACTGTCAATCCTTTTTTATTATATATTTAAGGTTTGTAGTGTTTATCGTTTCATATCTTTTTTATTATATCTATAGTTTGTAGTGTTTATCGTTTCATATTTTTAATGGAATTTATATTTTGGAAACCGTTTTATATCTACATAATTGTTTTTACCATATCTTTTCTACGCCTTTCTCAGCGAAAACAAAACCCTTACAATCACTATATATACAGCAATTATAAGGGTTCCTTCTCATTAATGCCCAGTTCCGGAATCGAACCAGAGACACGAGGATTTTCAGTCCTCTGCTC
>CAJUHV010000044.1:13315-31410 GCA_910586445.1 uncultured Eubacterium sp. | reverse complement strand
AGCAGCGGGTGTCTTTATTTTGTGCAATATTTGGTATTTACTCATTTATAGTATATAATATACTTCAAATAATATTACAAAATGCTGCTCAAAAAATCACTCACAGTCATCAGCAGATTTCTGCGCCCGCCGGCATATCTTTATCCGGTGTCATTAACGAAAGCCTGCCCTCAGCATCCTCTGCACACAGCAGCATGCCTTCCGACAGCACGCCTGCCAGCTTTGCCGGCTTTAAGTTCACCAGAACCATAACCTTTTTGCCGACCATTTCTTCCGGCGAATAATGCTTGCGAATACCCGATACGATCTGCTTTACCTGACTTCCGATTTTTACCTGCGAACACAGCAGCTTCTTTGATTTTTCCACTGCCCTGCACTCAATAATCTCACCGACCTGAAACTGCATTTTTTCAAAGTCATCAAACGTAATCTCATCTTTCGGCTCAATGTCTATGACCTCTTCATGATCATCTGCTGCCCCGTCTGCATTTTCTTCGGACGGCTGATCCGGGTGCAGTGCATTAACACGCTCCATCACCTCTGCCAGATCCAGGCGCGCAAATAAAATCTCAGGCTTTTGCGTCACCTTTGTACCGCTTTTATAATTGCCGAATGTACTCAGACATTCAAACGGCACGCTTTGTGTATTTAACTGCTCAAATATTTTTGCAGATGTCTCCGGCATAAAGCTCTGCAGCAGCGAAGCACCGATTGTAATGCTTTCTACCAGATTGTACATCACTTCTGCCAGCCGTGGTTTTGACGCTTCATCTTTTGCAAGAATCCACGGCGTTGTCTCATCAATATATTTATTACACCGCTTAAACAGATTAAAGATCTCAGTAATTGCATCTGCCACACGAAAGCCTGACATTTTCTCAGCTGCTTTTGCGGCCGTACCTGTTACGACTGCTTTCAAATCTGCATCTGCTTCACCGGCTACTCCGGTAGATTCTACAATACCATCAAAATATTTGTTGCTCATGGAAATCGTACGGTTTACCAGATTGCCGAGTGTGTTTGCCAGCTCCGAATTTAAGCGCTCTACAAGCAGCTCCCATGAGATCAGTCCATCGTTGTCAAACGGCATTTCATGCAGTACAAAAAAACGAACAGCATCTACGCCAAAAAATTCTGACAGTTCATCTGCATACAGGACATTTCCCTTAGACTTGCTCATCTTGCCGTCACTCTGAATCAGCCACGGATGGCCAAAAATCTGCTTCGGCAGAGGCAGGTCCAGTGCCATAAGGAAAATCGGCCAGTATATTGTATGGAACCTGATAATATCTTTGCCGATCAAATGCAGGTCTGCAGGCCAGTTCTTATGAAAAAATTCAGTTGAATCCCCGCCGCAGTCATATCCTATGCCCGTAATATAGTTTGTCAGCGCATCCAGCCATACATAGACTACATGCTTTGGATCAAAATCTACAGGAATGCCCCAATGAAATGAGGTTCTGGATACACACAAATCCTGCAGGCCCGGCAGCAGGAAATTGTTCATCATCTCATTTTTTCTGGATACCGGCTGGATAAATTCTGGATGCTCATTAATATGCGCAATCAGGCGGTCTGCATATTTGCTCATCTTAAAGAAATACGCTTCTTCCTTTGCCGGCTTTACTTCACGCCCGCAGTCAGGACATTTGCCGTCTGCCAGCTGAGACTCTGTCCAGAACGATTCACACGGCGTACAATACAGGCCCTCATAGGAGCTTTTGTAAATATCGCCTTTGTCATACAATTTCTTAAAAATTTTCTGTACCTGTTTTTCATGATTTTCGTCTGTAGTACGGATAAACTTATCATAAGAACAGTTCATCAGATCCCAGATTTCCTTGATCTGGCCAGCGACCTTATCCACATACTCTTTTGGTGTAATGCCCGCTTCTTGTGCCTTCAGCTCGATCTTCTGTCCATGCTCATCCGTCCCGGTCTGAAAAAACACTTCATATCCTTCCTGTCTTTTAAACCGTGCAATGGCATCCGCCAGCACGATTTCATAAGTATTTCCGATATGCGGCTTGCCTGATGCATAGGCAATCGCCGTTGTCATATAAAATTTACCTCTGCTGCTCATATCCGATTCCCTGCAACCTTCCCTCTTGACTAGAGCGTGCTGAAAAATAAATACTTTTCGAACACGCTCTGGCTTTTTCTATTTTTATACTGCTTATTCTTTACCTAATAAGTATCTTTTATGAACTATATTAGAATATTAACGATCTTTTATTCTTCGCTGTCTGTTTCCTGCGTGACTTCTTCACCGACTGCTGCCTGCTCAGCATTTTCGCTGTCGTCTGCTGCCTGCTCAGCATTTTCGCTGTCGTCTGCCGTCTGCTCAGCTGCCTGTTCGCTGTCATCTGCCTCGCAGTCGTCAGCCTTTATCGGATCTTCTTTTACCGGTTTCTCCAGCTTCGAACCGCATTTGCTGCAGTAATCGGCCTCCGACGGCATATCCTGCCCGCAGTTTGTACACTGTACGGTGCCTTTAAGCTGGTTTTTCTGCCTGTTTAGATCTGCAAGCACTTCCAGTGAATCCTTCAGCAGCGTGATTTCATCTTCAAATTCCTGCTGTTCGTCATCTTTATGCGCCTCAAAATACATTTTTCCAATTTCCTGATACAGTTTATTAATATAATCCTGTTTTGCATGGATCTCCATTCGGATTCTCGCTAATTCTGAGATATCTTTCGCTTTTTGAGTAGCATCCTTTGATACCGATACAATCGTATCGCCTAATTTGTCGAATAATTCCATATTACCCGTCCTTTCCGCATTCCACCCCTGCAGTGAAACGCTGTGTGCATTGCCATCTTTTACATATATGCCATTATAATATGGGCATATGCATTTTGCAAGGAAAATTGTCAGATTATCTTATACATATATACACAACATAAGCCGTATATTCCAGCAGCATGCATATTCCTTCGGATCTTCTGATATCATGATCTTTCCTGCAGAAAAAATATACCTCTATGCTCATGACAATCAATACTATCGTATCGATGACATTTTCCATATTAAATGTCATCGGACTTATCGCAGCGGCCAGTCCAAGTATAAGCAGTATATTAAATATATTCGATCCAATGACATTGCCGAGCGCCATATCAGCCTGATTTTTCCTTGCCGCTGCAAACGAAGTCACCAGCTCCGGCAGGGACGTTCCAAAAGCTACGACTGTAAGGCCGATCAGGTTCTGGCTCATGCCAAAAGACTCTGCGATTACAGAAGCCCCGTCAACAACCCAGTCCCCGCCTAATACGATAGCCGCAAGCCCGCCGATCATATAAATGATACATCGTAAAGCTGACAGATCCTTCGTATTTTCCTGATCTTTTTTCTGCTCCGACTGCGCATCCGCCGTTTCTCCATGTGCTTTTAAAGCAGTCCTAACCATCCAGTACAAAAATACTGCAAAGACGGCTAACAGAAAAATCCCGTCCAAACGCCCGATTGCCATGCCTGCCGTTCCGACTGCCAGCAGCAGGACTGCGACCAATACGGAAAACGGAAATTCTTTTTTTAATATACTCGTCTGAACCGCCAGCGGCATAACCAGGGCACATGCTCCGCAGACTACCATCAGGTTAAATATATTTGAACCGACGGCATTGCTGACCGCAAGCTGGTTATTGTTTTTTAATGCTGCCGTAACGCTGACCGCACACTCAGGAGCACTCGTTCCCATCGCCACGATCGTCATGCCGATGATCAGGGCCGGCACCCGCAGCTTTGCGGCGGCTGCTGCCGCTCCTTCTACAAAAAAATCCGCCCCTTTTGTAAGCATCGCAAATCCAAGTATTAAAATTAAATAAGACATCCAGTATGACATAATATCCAATCTCCTTTTTATAGACTTGATCGAATACTATCATATACCAGATGTCCTTCTGATTTCAAGTACATTTATCTGTTCACTGCCTGCTTAGCTCAAATTCCCTGACTGCCTCCATAAAATCTTTATCCATAATTCTACGGACATTAATCATCTGATCTGAAAACGGCTTTACTGAAGCAATACAGTTCAGGTTAAAGCAGAAATTCCGCTCAAAATCCTTTACCGGCACTTTTGCATCGATCGATATATCATAATCCGTATAATTATCTTCGCCGTTTATATCGAATACTGCAATGTTTGCCATAACAAAATTATTGATAACCTTATATGTAGCCTTATTCCACTTTTTGTAAATCTTATCCTTATTTGGATAAAAATTTGTAATCATAAAAGAATAGATTTCCTTGTTGGAAGGGAATGCATAGCTGCTTTTAAAATCCCTTCCTGTTTTAAAATCCTTAATCTCCTCCAGAATAATATCTATAAAATTATTTTCCGGCATTACCTTCTTTTCTTTTGCCTGATTATAATAATAATACCTGTCTGGCTTATAATAGTACAGCTTTCCTTCCTGCGTCTGTTTTGTCTCTACTGCAAATCCCGGGATATACACATGGCTTCCCAGATAGATGTACAGATCCTCCAGCAGAAGCTTAAATTTTGTTCCGTCAATCAGAGATACTTCAATTGCATATGCGCCCATTTCCCTATAATCGGCAAGCATCTTTCCAAACAATGTGTCTTCGTGTGAGATCTTATCACTCCACATGTCTTTTTCCACATCATGATTCATTGTCGTATTATCCATAAGTATACCTCCCTAAATAATAGTTCAGCCGAAACACATTTATATAGCATTTATATCTAATAATTATTCTATTTGATTTCTTTTTATGTGTCAAGTGACGGCATAAAATCTGATCTGGTAAATATTTCTCTCTGATTTTCATAAATTTTTATTTATCATCACCTTCCCTGTACCTGATATCCACAATAAATCTTTTTTCCGGCATATAAAAACACAATACTCAGTAAAATATACACTGCCGGTACAAACTGCCAGGATGTCAGTTTTAATCCAAAGACCGGAACTAAGCGCGGGTCCCAGAAGCCGGCATCAAACTTGAGCAGGTTGATCGGCATAAAATTCCATGCCTGAGAAATTACGCGGTACATCAAAGGAATCGGAATCAGCCTGGCCAGAAACATAACCGCAATAACTACAGCCATGGAGGCAATGCTGCTCTTTGTCAGCTCAGACAGTATCATTGTAAAAATACTTGCCATTACAGATGACAATAACAAAATTCCTGCCAAAATCAAAAATGCTTCACCCATTGTCATATCATACGAATACTGGGGTGCAATCAACTGTATCGCAGCCGAAAATCCATCTGTACCGTAAAATAAAAATGCCGAAAATATACTGCACAGCAGCAGAATCACCGTAACGAGCAGGGAAAACACGCTGCCGGCCGCAATCTTCGCATAATATATCTGCTTTCTGCCGAGACGGCTGCATAAGATCAGCTGATCTGTCTTTCTCCCATGCTCTTCCGTAAACACACCGCTCATGCACACCGCAATAAAAAAAGTCACCAACAGGCATACCCGGTACACTCCCGACATACTTACCAAAAAATCATATGCCTGCGCATATTCATACGTAAACGGTTTCTCGATATGCCCCTCTTTATTTTTCCAATACTCGATCTCTGCCTCTGTCAGGCCATACTGATCCCATGTACTTTTTACATTATTGTCTCTTATTTCATACAGTTCTTCTTCCGTCACATGCAGAGTCCTGCCCGATGAGTTATACAGCATGTTATTGACGATCTGATACACGCCCTCATAAGGCCTTACATTCGACAGATATTCATCTGTCAGCTGATATTTCGGATCATCCGCAGGGATGCTGCCAAAAGCCTCCTGTATCTGCATCAACAGCTGCTGATCGATTTTCGTTCCTTTCATCCTCCTGCCATTGGCAAGATCCCTGTCTCTCCCATCAATATGCGTTTCTAAAAATTCTCCATCCACATATTTTGATCCAACAAAATAAAATATACCAGTAACTAAATAAAAAGCCGTTAATATTGCAAGACATATCCATGTCCCTTTCCGCTTACAAATTTTCTTCCACTCAAAATAAAATAACCTGCTAAATTGACTCATCTGCTTCACTCCTTAATACTTTTTTATCCTATTTTCTTTAAATAAAATTGTTCCAGATCTTCTTTGATCTCCTCCCGCTGCCCATCGAAAATCATCTGCCCGTCTTTCATAATCAACACAATATCTGCAATATGCTCGATGTCAGATACGATATGTGTAGACAATATTACAATACTGTCTTTGCCTATTTCAGCAATCAGATTGCGGAATCTTACCCGTTCTTTCGGATCTAGGCCCGCTGTCGGCTCATCTAAGACCAGTATTTTGGGATCATTCAGCAGCGCCTGCGCAATCCCGATCCTCTGCTTCATTCCGCCGGAATATGTCTTTATTTTTTTGTTCGCTGCTTCTGACAAAGATACCAGCTCCAGCAGCTCCTTTGATTTCTTAGCCGCATATTTTTTGCCGAACCCTTTCAAAGCTGCCAGATACAGCATAAAGTCCATTCCTGTAAAATTCGGATAATACCCGAAATCCTGCGGCAGGTATCCCAGCACGCTGCGGTACTCTTCAGTCGCCACGTCAATGCCGTCAAATACGACATTTCCTCCCGTCGGCTGCAGAATACCACAGAGCATTCTCATAAAAGTAGTCTTTCCTGCCCCATTCGCTCCTAACAGCCCATAAACACCTTTCCTGAAATCAAATGAAATCCTGTCCACCGCAATTTTATTTTTATATTGTTTTGTCAGACGGTCTACTACCAATTCCATATTTATCCTCCCATACTTTTTAATTCCAATTTATATCCCAAGACAGCATTCCTGTGAATCATGCGCCTGCCTATATGCAGCAGACAGGCTTCATGAAAACCTTAAACTACCCTGTTAGCTCAACCAAAATAGATTTTTATACTCCTTAAATTTCCCTGCTGGTTCATACGAAACAGCTTTCAATACTCCTGAGCGTCCGCCTGCCTTCCTTCAAGCTCATGCAGGCCAGCAAAACGGCTGCTGCAAGCCATACGTATAGATGGCGCTCTTCATAAATCCACATCCCTTTACCTAAAATACTGCCGATCGCAAGCATGCTTATTCCAAAAGAACCAGCAGTACAGGCATAGATCCCATCCCTGCCCGGCATGATTCTTACAATCAGCAGACATAAATAAACAGCAGCCAGATACGGCACCAGCAGATACAAAACCGTACACATATATTTCCCCTGTACAAACAGCGCACAGAAAAATGCAGATAAAATATTTACAGTACCGAGTATACACATGCGCGCAAGTATAACGCTTTTTGCAGAAAAACGGGCTGACATTTCCAGCTCCCTCATTCCATAAGTAAACGAACGCATACTCTCTGTCACGCTGCCCGCTGCAAGCAGCGGCATCACAGCGATTACAGTTACAAACAACGCAATTTCATAGTACCGGCTTAAAAATAAAATAATCCCGAAAAAAACAGCAGCCAGTATCCATGTGCATTTGGAAATATACGCAGCCTGAATCCAGAGCATATAACGGATTCGGACCGGCTGCGGCTGCACCGTCCTAAAAAATGCCCGTTTTCCGGCAGGCGCAGGCGCTGCGTATATTTTTTTCAGCTCTTCTTGCATTTTTTGATCCATATGTTTCCTTCCTCCTTCCTTGCTCATCCCTGCATATGATTCTTTAACTTCTTCAACACCCCTTTCAGTTTTCGATACATAGCAAAACGGGATACATCAAAAATCTCCGACAGGTCAGCCACGGACACTTCATTTACGTACCTAAGCAGTATCAGCTCCCGCTCATGTTCCGTCAGCGCCAGCAGAGCCTGTTTTAATGCCATTGTATCTACTAACACGCTCTGCGCATGTTCTCCCGTCATATCTTGTACCAGTTCTTTCTCAAAGCTGTCCTGCATATACTCTGTCTTTTTCCTTCGAAATTCATCAATGCACAGATTTCTGGCAATTGTATACAGATAAGGCAGCGGCCGCTCATTTTCTGAACGGGCTTTTTCAAAATATCGAAGGAAGACTTCTTGCGTCAGATCTTCTGCCATCTGTACATGATGAAGCCGGTAATAGCAGTATCGATAAATACAGTCATATTGTTCTTCTAATTCAATTAACATCCAAGATCTCCTCCTTCCTTCACACTGTGCAGCCTTTCTATGATGTATAACGTATGAATGCCGCAGATGTGCGCTTTTTATAAAAAATAAAAAAATAATAATATTGTCACCTTTATGCCTCCCCATTTGTATTATCATTGAAAGGGCCTTTCAAAGAAAAATGAAAATGAGGGATCGCTCATGAAACAGCAGCTAGATATACTGATCGAACGTTACCGCGACAATTTATTTGCAGCAGCATTCAACGTATGCAAAAATGCTGCCGACGCAGATGATATTGTACAGGAAACCTTCCTTCAGTACTATATCACTACAAAAAAATTTGAAAGTGAGCAGCACATACGCGCGTGGCTGATCCGGGTGGCAATCAACAAAGCGAAAAATATCAACATGTCCTTCTGGCGGCAGCACAAGCTCCCGCTCGAAGACTATATGGAAACATTAACCTTTGAAACACCAGAGGACAAGACTTTGTTTGAAACCGTACTGTCACTTCCGGAAAAATACCGGATTGTCATACACCTGTATTATTATGAGGATTATTCGATCCGTGAAATCGCAGGCGTATTAAAAATATCGGAAAGTAATGTAAAAGTCAGGCTTTCACGCGGACGCAGACTGCTGCGGAAAACATTAAAGGAGGACTGGGAAGATGACGAATAAGGACAGGTATAAAAAGGCGTTTTCTGCTCTGCATGCCTCCAACAATATTTCTTTGGAGGTAAAAAATATGGAAATGAATAAAAAGAATTATATTATGAAAAAAACACTTGCTGCCTGTGCAGCTGCAGCTATCGCATTTGGCAGCATAAGCGTTGCATACGCAGCAGATCTCGGCGGCATACAGCAGAAAATTTCCTCTTGGTTCCACGGCACTAAAACCGAATTTAACGTAAAAGACCAGGGAAACGGCAATTACTCTTATACCTTTACCGACGAGGAAGGAAACACTCATGAAAACGGAGCTGGAGGGATTGCGATTGATGATGATGGCAGCGAAAGCCCGTTATCTGCCGAAGAAGTATTTGATGCAGTATACGCAGCCGATATAGAAGAAGATGGGGACGGAACGGTATGGCTGTATTTTTATGATCAAAAAATTGATATCACAGGCTTGTTTGATGAAAACGGCCAATGCAGAGTCACTGCCTCATACAACGGGCAGAAGCAGTACTTTGAGATCACAAAAGCTGCCTCAGAAGACGGAGATCATGAAAACAGCTATCCTTTCACCTCTACGATTGAGACCCCAATCGATGCTGACAGCTATATTTCTGTAAACTAGCTTTTAGACTTTCTTTAAGCAGAAGACAGCTGGATAACAAAAAAGGATTACCTTGATTCTTATTCAAGGTAATCCTTTTTTGTTAATAACCTTGCTTATCTTAGGCAAAGCTCTGTATGGGCTGTTTACGCATCCCTTTTGTCTTCTTTTCTCGGCTTAGCGTCTACAATTCGTCTTATCAGTTCTAAGATTTCGTGCTCGCTATGCCCCTTCTCATCACACCACTCGATGACTTCTTTGATTTCCTTTTTATCTATGACCTCCATCTGTACCTCTTTCTCCCTTTCGGGTTATCAGCCCTGCATCCCTCTTCTATCGTTTATTATAACATATTTTACAAACAGCAGCCACAGAATTTTTGTATTATTCTTACAGTTTAATCACATCTGAAGAAGTACTTAAATCTCATTTCTCCGCAGCAATTCAATAATCGTTTCACCCTTTGATTTTGAAAAAACGAATAAGGATGTCACTACGCAGATCATAATAATCACTATAAATAAAAATAAAGTTTTTATTACAGGAAACACAAACGGAATCCTATATATATTAAAGTTTGTAAATACCATATAGCCTGCCGGCAGGCCAATGATCAGAGAAATAACAATCGACATAACTGCGTACCCTAAGCTCTCAAATACGATCATTTTTTTAATCTGTTTTCTTGTCATACCGACACTTTCTAAAATAGCAAATTCTTTCGAACGATTCTGCATGCTTTCCGACATCATATTCAGATAATTAGAAATAGAAAGCAGCATAATCATAATACCCAGGCAGCCGCCTAAAACAGTGATCTGATTTTCAGAATTTTTCATTTCTGAATAGTTCTCTAGCTTTGATTCCATAGAAATTCGTTTATTACCTTCTACAAGCTTCTTTATGGAAGCTTCCACATTTTTAGAAAAAGGCTTATCATAATCAATTTTTAACATTTCTATCAATGGCTGTTCTACAAGCTGATCAAAATAATCATCACTAACAATCAAATCAGGAGAATAACCGGCAGAATAGTAGGCCGGATAATCATCTATAACTGCTCCAGCTTCAATGCTCTGCTTTTCATCTGAATTCAGAAAAAATTCAACTTCCTTTCCTGTAATGCCATTATCGCCCTGAATAAAAGTTTTGGAAACAAAAGCAATATTCCCATTTTGAAATGTTTTAAGATCAAGCGGATTTTTCAAAGTATTATTTATTCTTTCAAATTCTAACTCATCAATCCCGATTATTCTGCAGGTAAAAAGCTCTAGATTCAGCTGTTTCTTGTATAACTTTAGATCTTTTTCATAGCTGCCCGGTGAATATCTGGACTTATACAATTCTTTGTAATATTCTCCATATACGTTTTCCTGATATGGTACAACTGCTGTTGCCGATTTTAAAACCCGCACATCTTTTACGCCATCTATGGATTTTATTTGTTCTATAAAATCCGAAGTGATCACCTGTTCCTTGTTATCAGATAATAAAGTTTGATTTAACAGCCTTAAATCATAATCATAAATATGATTTAAAATATTTTTTGCATTATTTGCATAAATAACAGCATTGATAATCATAAAGAGTGATACCGCAAGGCTCAATGAGCACATAATAACCATAAATTGTTTTTTATCCCGAAACAAATTCATTTTTACCATTGAGCGGATATCCCCACCTGTTCTTTTTTTATTTTTCGCCTTAACAGGCGTTATTCCTATATATTTTGCTGCTTCGACAGGCGAACAGTTCATAGCTATTTTCGCAGGTTTTTGACTGCTGATCATCGCTGCTGCATATGAAAAAACGGCTGCAGCTGCGAATACCCATACAGAAACCGTTTCAACGCTGCCTGCCGCAATGCTTGGATTTAGGGCATGTAATAACTGTGGAATTATTATTCTTCCTACAGCCGCTGAACAAACCAGCCCTGACGGAATCCCCATAACTGCATTCCATAACATTTGTTTATAAATGATCCTTTTGATTTGAACAGAAGTCGTTCCGATTGTTTTAAGCTGTCCAAAATACCGTATATCCCGATTTACAGAAATATATAAAGTGTTGTAAATAAACAGATATCCACTTAAAAATACTAGGACCAACAAAAACATCAGGCCGATGCTGGTTTTTATAAAATTAGAAATAGTATCATAATCAGCTTTAATTATTTGATTTCCTGATAAATTGATCTGGCTCTGCATCTCAATAATATCATTCTCAGAATATATAGGATTGTTCAATGAAATTTTTAATGACCCTTGTGTTAAATCTGTCTGTTGTACCCCTGTCGAATGATAAAATTCCTCTGATACATAGCCTTTATCTAAACCCGTATAATCCAAAAACCAGCCGCTTAAAACAAACGTTTTTGTTATATCTTCATTTTTGTTATGTTCTGCCAATGTCTGATACACAACAGGCAGTTCCATGCCTGCTTTAGGATTTTTCACTCCCATAGAACTTAAAGCACTCTTAGAAAGCATAATTTCATTTTCTTTTTCTGGATATTCTCCTTTGTAATAATCGAGTGCAGGAATCGTCTGTTTTTCCCAGCAAATATCATCTAACCAATACAATCGTGCTTTATCTAATTCTTGATCTTGATACTTCAAGATCACTGCACATTTTACGCTGAGTCCCGCATATTTTACTCGATCCATGTCCCGCATAATAGATACTTGATCATCTCTTGGTTCTGTCAATTCAAGATCATAATCTATCCCCTGCATTCTCTGCTGCCTTAAAGAAACTGTACTCCAATAACTTAGTCCGATAGATATAACTGTACAAATCAAAAATGTTGACAAAAAAACTGCTGCTATCGTCAATATATTTCTTTTTTTATTCGCCTTATATGTTGTCTGGGCAATTTCATTTATTACTTTTTTGTTATCAACCTTAAGCATTTTACTCACCGCCTTTCACGATTTTCCCATCCTCTATGCGGATAATCCGGTCTGCCATCTGCGCAATTTCTTCGTTATGTGTAATCATTACAATCGTCTGCGCCAAATTCTGGCTTGATACTTTTATCAGCCCCAAAACATCCTGGCTGGTCCGGCTGTCAAGATTTCCTGTCGGTTCATCTGCAAGGATCATGGCTGGTTTTACTGCCAGGGCTCTGCTAACGCCACACGCTGCTGCTGTCCGCCAGACAGCTGATTCGGCATAAAATATTTTTTATCTTCTAATTTTAACAGTTTTAGAATTTCCTCAATAAAATCATTTTTTGGTTTTATACCATCTAATTTAATAGGGAGCACAATATTTTCATACACATTCATAAGCGGCAGGAGATTATAGTTTTGAAATACAAATCCTATTTTTCTCCTTCGATAAATAGTCAGCTCATCGCGAGATAATCCTGACATATCTTTTCCGTCAATAATAACTTCTCCAGAAGTTGGATTATCCAATCCACCGAGCATATGCAGTAAAGTAGATTTCCCGCTTCCAGAAGTTCCGACAATCGCTAAAAATTCTCCTCTGCAGATATCTAGGTCTACACCATCCAGGGCTTTTACCGTATTCTCTCCCGTATTGTAATATTTTTTTAAATTTCTCACTGATAAAATATTCATTTTTCATCTTCCTTTCTTTGTTTTGACTAATAATAACAAAGACTTCTTTCTCAAATCTTTCTCAAAAGTGACACTTTTGACATAATTAAAGATTGAGAAAAAAGTCTTGATTAAAAATCCCTGCGGGATAAGAAAACATCAACGGTAGTCCCCTTATTTAGATTAGATTTTATTTTCATATATCCTTGTTGTTTTCTTAAAACTTCTCTGGCCAAATATAATCCAATTCCAAAGCCCTGTTTGTCCGTTACATTTGTTCCCCTGTAAAACCTTTGAAATACTTTTCCCTGCTCTTGTTCTGGTATGCCTATCCCATGATCTATAATCCGCACACATACAAATGACTCATATAAAATAGACTTAATTATGATTTCTTTACTATTCTGCGAATATTTAACTGCATTTTGAATAATATTTGCAAAAGCTTCTTCTGTCCATTTCGGATCAGCAAAAATCTTATGATTGCTGCATTCCAAGCTGATATGAATGTTTTTCTTCATTGCGTCTAATTCCACCAATTGACAGCTTTTTTTAATTGTCTCTTCTAATTCAATGATCTTTGGATTGACAGAAATCATTTCCTGCTCTGCATACGAGGATTTAAGCAATTCTTTCATAAAAAACTCTAATTTTTCTGCATTTTTTTCGATTTTATCTGCCAATCGAAATGATGATGATTCCTCTAGTTCTTCTTTCAATAAGCCTGCATACAAAGTAATATTTGCAAGCGGATTTCGAATTTGATGGCTGATATTTGATAGCAGCGATTTTATCAGATCACGTTCTTGTTCTGCAGCTTCTTTCTGCATACGGGAAATTTCAACGATACGGTTTAACCTTTCAGAAATAGCAGAATCTAGTGATTCATCATATATGAGATCTATTTGTTTTCCGTTAAGTATTTCATCAGCCTTATTCAAAAAGCTGTTATATTGGAATAACAGCCTTTTTTTATACCAGCGAACCGCTGAGCCTAAAATAACACTATTTAAAATTATAACACTTATTATTCTAATCATTCCAATCATGTAAATGCTCATTTACATACTCTCCCAAATGTATCCTTTTCCATAAACAGTTTTTATATAAGACGGATTAGAAGAATCATCTTCTAATTTTTCTCTTAAACGCCTTATCCCAACAGACAGTGCATTGTCCTCTACATATTCCGTTCCTTCTGCCCATACCCATTCAAGCAGCCGCTCCCGTGTCAGCAATCTATTTGGATTTGAAATAAGCAGATATAAAATCCGCTGTTCGGTTTTACTTAATTCTACCGGCATTCCATTCTTATAAAATTCCATCGTTTCAAAACGAAACAAAAAAACAGAATTGCTGTATTCCTGCTTATTAATGATCGTATTTCGTCTAAGCAAGGCCCTGATTCTGGCACGCAGAACCATCAGGCTGAATGGCTTCGTAATATAATCATCAGCCCCGCTTTCTAACCCCTTAACGATATCCATTTCCATACCCTTCGCTGTTAATAACGCAATCGGAATTTTTATGCCCTGCTTTAATTCCTGACAAAATTCTAAACCATTCCCATCTGGAAGATTGAGGTCAAATATAAGCAAATCAAATTGATAAGCTCTTAATGCTTTTCTTGCCTCTGCGATCGACTGGCATATTATGAAATTTAATTCTTCACTTTGTAAAGATAATTCAATCCCCTCTGCTAAATCTGTATCATCTTCTAAAATCATAATTAATTTTTTGTTTTTCGTTATCATATACAGCGCCACTCCTTAAAGCATAAAAGATAGAAAGCACGCTGCGCGAGCTTTCTATTGTCGTGAATCAAAACAGATGGTTTTAGAAATTATTATAACGCATTTCACAGGCAGAAGCCACAAAATTTTGAAGGATCGTACATGTTCCCATCTATAAAAAAATCGCAGAGTATGATAAAATTGTAAAAAACTTATAGAAAAAAGGACAGCTTATCATGAATAAAAATATGACACAGGGCCCCGTCATGAAAACAATGCTGCAGTTTGCCATACCCATGATTTTAGGAAACCTGCTGCAGCAATGCTATAATATAGCAGACACCCTGATTGTAGGAAAATTTCTGGGATCAAATGTATTAGCGGCAGTCGGATCATCCTTCACGCTTATGACCTTTATCACATCTATTTTACTGGGATTATGCATGGGCAGCGGCACATTTTTCTCTATCCGTTTTGGTGAAAAAGACGAAAAAGGATTAAAAGAGGGTATATGTGCCTCGTTTCTGCTTATTTTATTTCTGACAGCAGTGATAAATATACTGTCATATCTTTTTCTGGACAATATACAGGCGTTCTTAAAAGTACCGGATAAAGTATGGCATGATATGCGCATTTACCTCAGCATTATATTCATAGGAATACCTGCTACGTTTTTATATAATTATTTTGCCTCCCTGCTTCGTGCCATCGGCAATTCTATCATACCGCTGATCTTTTTGGCAGTTTCTGCTGTATTAAACATTGTGCTGGATCTTTGGTTTATACTCGGACTGCACTGGGGCGCAGCCGGGGCGGCAGCTGCTACTGTCGCTTCGCAGTATGCTGCTGGAATCGGTATTACGATATATTCGATCCTGTACATACCATATTTAAAAATGAAAAAAGAAGAACGCCGCCTGCGCTGGAGCTGTATGCAGGAAATTGCCAGATTTTCTGTTATGACATGTATCCAGCAGTCAGTTATGAATTTAGGCATTTTATTAGTACAAGGCGTCGTCAACAGCTTTGGAGCTGAAGTAATGGCAGCTTTTGCCGCAGCTGTAAAAATAGATGCGTTCGCTTATATGCCGGTGCAGGATTTTGGAAATGCCTTTTCCACATTTATTGCCCAAAACTTTGGAGCAAAGCAAAATGACCGCATACGTGCAGGGCTGAAAGGAGCCATAATCACAGTTTTTCTTTTCTGCCTTACAGTATCAGCAGCTGTCTGTATTTTTGCCCGCCCGCTTATGCTTCTGTTTGTAAACGCCAAAGAAACAGCTATTATTGCACACGGCGTCCGCTACCTGCGTATCGAAGGCAGCTTTTACTGCGGAATCGGCTGCCTGTTTTTACTCTATGGCTTCTTTAGGGCTATGGAAAAACCCGGAATGTCCGTAGTGCTGACATTCATCTCACTCGGCACACGTGTAGCATTGGCGAATATTTTATCCGCCATACCTTCAATAGGTGAATCAGGGATCTGGTGGTCGGTTCCGATTGGATGGATTCTGGCGGACTTTATTGGATTTATATTTGTAAATTATTTTTATCTTGACAAGCATAAGAATACCTCCTATAATCCATAATAATTGTATATTTTACAGGCTGTGACAGGAACAAGTAATAATAAGCAGCGCAGACAGAAAGTAACCGGCTGATGAGAGGTGCATGCAGAACTTATTATGAATACATCCTCGAGCCCTGCACCGAACAGGCATTCTCTAAAATGTCCAGTAGGCTGCAGCGGATTGACACTCGTTATCGTGTTTAAGTATTTGATCCTGGCTAGTCGATGATACTTAATAAGTCAGCTGATGTGAGTCAGCTGTAAATAAAGGTGGTAACACGGGAATCTGCCCGTCCTTTTCGTATGCGTGATTATATTCATCACACATATGAATGGACGGGCTTTTTATATTTCAATTTTACAGAAAGGATTATATATTATGACATTATATGAAGAATTAGTTGCCCGCGGCCTGATCGCCCAAGTAACCGATGAAAATGAAATCAAAGAATTAATCAACAACGGCAGAGCCGTATTTTATATCGGCTTTGATCCTACAGCAGACAGCCTGCATGTAGGGCATTTTATGGCTCTGTGCCTGATGAAGCGCCTGCAGCTGGCTGGAAATAAACCGATCGCCCTGATCGGCGGCGGTACTGCCATGGTCGGAGATCCGTCAGGACGCACAGATATGCGCCAGATGATGACCACCGAAACAATCCAGCACAACTGTGACTGCTTTAAAAAACAGATGAGCCGATTTATCGATTTTTCTGATAACAAAGCTATGATGGTCAACAATGCGGACTGGCTGCTGGATTTAAACTATGTACAGATACTGCGTGAAGTAGGCTCACATTTTTCTGTCAACCGCATGCTTACCGCAGAATGCTACAAACAGCGTATGGAAAAAGGACTTAGTTTCCTAGAATTTAATTATATGATCATGCAGAGCTACGATTTTTATGTATTATACCAAAAATACGGCTGCAACATGCAGTTTGGCGGCGATGACCAGTGGAGCAATATGCTGGGAGGTACCGAATTAATCCGCCGCAAGCTCGGCAAAGATGCTTACGCCATGACCATCAACCTGCTTTTAAATTCAGAAGGCAAAAAGATGGGGAAAACACAGTCTGGCGCTGTCTGGCTGGACCCTGACAAAACATCTCCGTTTGATTTCTACCAATACTGGAGAAACGTAGCTGACGCCGACGTACTCAAATGCCTGCGAATGCTGACATTCCTCCCATTAGAGCAGATCGAGGAAATGGACAAATGGGAAGGCAGCCAGCTGAATACCGCCAAGGAAATCCTGGCATATGAATTAACCAAGCTTGTCCACGGCGATGATGAAGCCGAAAAAGCGCAGAACGGTGCCCGTGCATTATTCTCCGGCTCCAGCACTGCCTCAGACATGCCATCTGTAACTATAGAAGAAGCCGACCTGACAGACGGCGCTGTTGACCTGATTTCCCTGCTTGTAAAATCAGGCCTTGTATCCAGCCGTTCGGAAGGACGCCGCGCAATCGAACAGGGAGGTGTCTCCGTAAACAGCGAAAAAGTCACCGATATCAAAGCAGCTTATACTGCAGACCAGCTGTCAGCCGATGAATTTATATTAAAACGGGGAAAGAAGAAATTTATGAAGATTGTATTCCAGAAATAAATTTATGCATTATATAGGACATTTTCCAATGAAACGAGATTCTCATAATCCGGAAATCCTGCAATGTCAGGTTTCCGGCCTTTTCAATCCGAAAGAAGCTTATATTTTCTCTTCATTAAAACACGATACATGCTGCAAAACACGATACATGCTGCATCAATTCTTTTTACGGGTATTAACATTTGGTAAAGCTGCCGACGCTTTGCATCATTAGGGTTAGCAGACGGTTTATAGAGCCAAAATGCAGTGCAGCTATCTT
>CAJUHV010000044.1:0-13305 GCA_910586445.1 uncultured Eubacterium sp. | reverse complement strand
CTACGAACAGAACAAGAGCGATTTTGACAGCTTCGCCGCGATTATCCGCAAGTACGTGGGGATAACGGAACTTTCTGCCACGCAACCTAAACGGCAAGGCGCATAGAAAATCGAAAAGACGGTACAGCCCTTGTAGTCGGGGCTATACCGCCTAATCTGAAATTACTTCCTTCTAACCGTAAACATTTGAATTTCCGGGCTTTTCTAAGAGGCGCAGACCGGATTTGAACCGGTGAATCAGGGTGTTGCAGACCCATGCCTTACCACTTGGCTACTGCGCCTTGTCATATATCTTACATTTCTCTACATTGTGCTCAAGCACTTAATTAGTATAACAAATACTTTCCATTTCGTCAATACTTTATTTCTCTATTTTTATGAAAATTTTTATAAAAAGCTCAAAAATATCCCGTCCCAAGCCGCAGTATATAGATCGCCACCATAATCTTTACCCTATTCTCGTTCTTCAATATATCATATCCCAGAACTTTCTTGATCTTATCCAGCTTATACGCCAGCGTATTCTTATGGCAGTACAAAGCCCGCGCCGTGCGTACCGCGCTGCAGTCATTTTCAAAATACGTTTCTAAAATATCCATATAATCCGTGCGGTTCTCCCTGTCATACTTCAGCAGTTCCCCCAACGTCTCATTCACAAATTCCGGATAGATGGCCTCCTCCTTTACATCCGCCAGAATCTTGTAAATGCCCAGTTCATCATAGATTAACAGGTTCTTCGGGATCGCGGTCTTAGTCAGCCTGTAGGCCGTGTATGCATTCTCATAGGATCTGTGTATATCCCTGATCCCGTCTGCCAGCGTGCCGATTCCTGCATACACGTTGAGGTCTTTTTTGCACATCTTACGTAATTCCTCCCAAATCTTCCTGAGAGGGCAGCCTGCCGCAAGAATGATAAGCCTTCCGTTCTCCTCATAAGCAATCATGTTCTCCAAAATAAACCGCATTGACTTTTCAATCTTGTCCAGACGTTCATTTCCCGTCTCCTCATCATATGCATGGCAGCTAAGAATAACCACCACATATTCCATATCCCGCAGGAAACCATTTCTCTCAAAATGACTCAGATAAGAGCCTTCATTCTCCGGATAATAGATCGAATTCTTAAGCGCCGCAATCAGGTTTGTTTCCCGCTGTTCATTTTTAAGAAGTATCTCCGCAAACAAATGCATAATGTCAATATACGGCGTCGTCCAAGACGCCGAAAATATAGGGAAATGGATCTCGTTGCAGTAGTCTATGATCTCCCGGGAGAATGTCTCCTTCCCCCTGAACGACATAATCAACCCGCCTACATGGCGTCTGTCAAGCTCTGTTATATATCTTTTCAGCCATTCCTCCGAGGTGCAGCTTAACCCGGAAAAGAATACCAGTGCCTCTCCGTGCAGGGATGAGATAAACTCAATATCTTCTACCACATGCGTCCATGCAATCATTTTGCCAAAGCAGCTCTCCGTATGCAATCTTACATGATACTGCGGCGGAATTGCCGCATACAGTTCCTTTAACGCAACCGCCATCGTCCCTCACCAATCCTTTTCATTGCTTAAGCAGCACAAGATCCCTTTAAAAGGCTGCTTTTTATGTACAGTATAACATCATTGTGCCTTAGACACAATTATTTCATAAAATTCTGTCTGCAAAAACCATTTCAAATGACTTCACTTCATGGTATATTGTATATGGAACACAAAAACTCCCCGAAATTTGTGTTTTCATTTCAACCTTCAGATTATTTTCAAGAAAAGACCCCCGAAGTTCTTGCTTCCGGGTCCTTTTTCTTTACAAATTCATGAAAATATGGCACACTTAATCATATATTTTACCGTATGTATTTCAAACTCATGCCTATATCAATGAATTTACATACAGGATTGACAGATAGACAGGATTGATACATACGGATATAACGAGGAAGCGAGGCGCCCTATGAACAAATTCTTACTGAACATATTGAAACCCTTTTCTTTTCTCCCCGCCCTGCTTATGATGTACGTCATATACAGTTTTTCCGCACAGACCGGCGAGGTTTCCGGAAATTTGAGTTACAAGGTAAGCTACAAGCTTGTCGAAATCGGGAACGATGTGCTGGAGACGGGATTTACGGAAGAGCAAATCAGCCGGTATGCCCACAGGATTGAACATCCGGTGCGGAAACTTGCCCATATGACCGAGTATTTTCTGCTGGCTGTCGCCGTATCGTTTCCGTTCTACGTATACGGACTCAGAGGGTTTGCGCTCATGGTGGTGGCCGGACTTATCTGCGTAGGCTTCGCCGCAGGCGACGAATACCATCAGTCCTTTGTCGCCGGACGGGGGCCGTCGAAAAAAGACGTCATGATTGACAGCATCGGAGCTTTTTTCGGGATCCTGTTCGTCCGTATCATCTGCTGGACTGTGCTGGCGCCCTTCCGCGTCGCAAAACGCTTGGAAGAGCGGGCGAGAAGGCGGGAACGGGCGCTTGACCGCGCAAGAGAGCGAAGGGCAGGACGGGTACGTTAGTGTAGTACCTGCCCTGCCCCAAATTACCTTAAAAGTTTCCTACATCCTATCCAGCAACGCCCCTTTCATTCCCCTGGAAAAAATACATTTCTCCCCATTTTTCATGAGAATCTCCCGCCCCTTCAGATCCAGCTCGTCAATCTGAGCTACATTCACCAGATAAGCCCTGTGTACCCGAAGAAATCTCTCGCCGAACTTCTCCTCCAACTCCTGCATACTCCCGATAAAATCAATCCGGTCATGATACCCATGCAGCTCAATTCTGTGGGTTCTGCCCGCGGTTTCAAAAAACACAATCTCATCCACAGGGATATGCTTAACCACGTCCATCACTTTCACGGAAAAGTACTCCCTCTCCTCCCCCTTTTCCTTACGCATGCGCTCAGTAATCACCTTCAGGCAGCGGCAAAGCCCTTTCTTAAGCTTCTCCGGATTTCCCTTCACGATATAATCTAATGCTTCCAGATGATAACGGAACGTCTCAAATGCCAGATCCGAAAATGCCGTCACATAAATCAGGAAACCTCTGGAATCCAGTTTCCGAATCTCCTGCCCAAGTCCGAAGCCGTCCATCGACTCCCCCTTAAGCTCAATATCAAGAAAATAGATTCCCCGCCCCGGCGACTCCTTCACAGCCTGAATAATCTCCTGAGGATGCCCGCTGCACAGCACGACTTCCATGTCATAGCCCTCAATCATAATCTGTTTTTCCAGATATTCCTTCTGTTCAGCACGAATCTTCGCATCATCCTCACATATATAAACCGGAATCATTCCCCAATCCCCTCTCTTATTCGTTACGCGGCTGCAGGTATTTCAGACAACTTTTATAAGGCGGATGTGTTATAGGCCGCAGCCGGCGCGGCGGTAACCTCAAGCGGCTCCTCACTGCGATACTGTTTCGCAAAGATGAATAGCCCAAACATAAGCCCATTGATTAAAAGCGTAACCGGAATATCCATCCAAGACATACTGTTATTTTCCACCGCATCTGCGGAAAACGTTCCGGAAACGACCATGATCAGATTATTATTCAGAAAATGTATGATTGCAGGCACCCATATATTCTCTGTCTTCATGTACGCAAACCCAAGGAATATCCCAAGGGTCACACAATTAATGATCTGGGTCACTGTCATAATCACTCCATACTCCGGCGTCACATAGTAGAAGAAATCCAGCGGCAGATGCCAAAGTCCCCATACCACGCCAAGAAGCAGCACGCCCTTTCGCAGACCAAATTTCTTTTGAAGGATGGGCTGCAAATAATACCTCCACCCATACTCTTCTCCAAAGAAGGCGATATATCCCAGCAAAAAATTCAAGGGCATGATTGCAAAATAAATCCACGCCTCCGCGCTTGTCATAATCGCGGCAAACTCCTGTAACTGTCCCGCCAAGCCGTTAAAAACCGCCACCCTCGCTAAATACAGAACTAAAAACAACAGGATACATCCTACGGAAGCCCTAAAGTTCCTCCATTTGATTCCATAAGCGGCCCTTTTCTTTTTCCCTGCCGCAATTAAACAAATCAGGCAAATAATGCTCCCCGCCGCCATCAGATATTGAACCGCCAAGCTGAACAACGGCGCCGTCCCTCCCGGCATCGTCACCACGGTATCTGGCTTCCATACGGAAAGTACCGTAAATATGATGGAAATAACCGTCGTCAGAATAAAACAGATATAGAATGACCGCGGCATTTCCCTATCTTCCCTGCGGGTCAAAAGAAACGCGAACATAACCCCCATCGCGGGATATAACATCTGTGTAGAGGGAAACGCGCTCAGCTCCAGCTGGTTTAAACTTCCATACCACATCAAAAGCCCTAACAAGTACGGTATCCCGTATGCGATCGCAATAAAAATATAAAGCTGCCGTTTTTCTGTTTTTGAACCCATCTTTTGCTCCTCCTTACTTTAAATCAATTCAACAGCTTTATTTTATACGATTTTTTACGTTCTCAAACAGAAAATGCCTGAACCGGCATCTGTGATGCCTCAACGGTCCCATATTCACATCTCCTGAACTTTTAACTCCTGGATAAAATACCCGTCCTGTATCGTCGTAAGCGGCAGCGTCTTGTCATACTTCCCTAATATATTCTTATAATTGTCAAGCCCGATTCCCCTGCCCTTCCCCTTGGTAGAATATCCGGGCGTCCCGATCCTATGGAAATCGACGGTTGAGTGCAGCGTATTTTTCACACGGAATGTAGTATATCCACTCTGACTGCTGATCATGATATGTATCTGTCCGTCCTTCCTGCCCTGCACCTCTTCCATGGCATTATCCAAAAGGATTCCCAGACACCGGCACAGATCCGTACTGCGAATCCTGGTAGACTCAAAGGGCTTCAACACCTCAAGCTCCCAGTGAATCTCTTCCTCCTGCATAGTTTTCATTTTCTCCAGAAACAAGCCCTTCACCTCCGTCACACGGATATTAGCAAGCTGGTTCATAAGACGTATCTGGCTGCCTACCTGCAGGTCAAAATCCTCCGTCATCTCATGGATATAATTCTGGAGAGCCTCAAGGTTCCCCTCTTCCGCCTGCAGATACATCCCCGACATCATATTCTTAAAATCATGGCGGAACTTGCGCACCTCCCGCTGCAGCCCTTCAAGATTCTCAATATACGCCCCCTGCTGGCTAAGGCTCACACTCTGGTCTTCAATGCGCTTCTGCTGGATTCCCTCCCGCCCTGTATAGATAAAGATCATATATACAATCAAAAGGAAAATTACAGACGTAGCAGGGTTATATCCCATCTCCCTTGCACTAATATCCACCACCTCCTGTATGGTCTGGCTTAGAATCGGATAAAGTCCAAGAAAAACCAGAACTCCTGTCTTAGGCTTTTGTTCCTCCCACTGTCTAAACAGCTCTCTTGAATTTGTTTTATTTAACAGTAGAATTACCGCACAAAAACCCATCGGAAGCAAAATCCACTCAAAGAATAAATATGCCCTTCTGTCCGACATAATACTCAAGTTATAAAACCGGTCAGGCGTACATACATCTGCCAGATTCCATCCCACATCATATAAAATCCTCATAAAGACCGACGTCGCCAGACAGACTTTGAAGGGTTTCTGATATGACGCCTTAAGAACCAGCATCAGCCCGAATATGATGGCGTACGAGATTATGACTTCTCCACCGTTATGCGGCCACGAAAATAATCCTGACTTAAGGAAAATTGTAGCCGCCAGCGCAAAATAAAGCAGATACGCCAAAAGCGCGCCGATAATATTCCATAGATGCTTTCTGTTCTTGAACGGAATCCTGCCAAAAAGCTGTCTTGCCGCAGCCAAATAAAAAATCATTTCCATGCTTACACTCAGCATATTCCCACAAAAAACCTCAAAGAAAGTCATTTTCTATCCTCCTGTTTCTCCCTCACTCCTATACACAGCCGAAAACCTCAGGCGCGAAGCCTAAAGGTTTTCGGCGCCAGCTTATAAACCAGCACACACGCTATGAGACAATAAGCGGCACAGAAAATAACCGTTCCAAGCCCGAACGCTAACGCAGACATTTCAAGCCTCATGAGATAATAACAGAAAAAATAGGTTCCCGTCACCACAATACGGTAAGTCCCGCTCTTAATCTCCGTCCCTGCATTATAAGGCTGCAAAAGATAGTAAATCGTCAGATAGTGTACGGAAAAGAACATGCTGACGCTCAATATCGAAACGATTAGTATGGCATAATTCATCGGCTCTTCTGTCCCGCCTGACTGATACAAAAGCAGAGCAAGCCCCGCGCCAATCACAGCTGCCGGCAGAAGATTAACCTTCATAATCTCCCAGAGCCGAATCCTGAACAGTCTTAAGATACATTCCGGACGTTTATAAAAGGAGTAGGTGAGAAGGCTGTGGTCGCAGTTCATAAACAGCACATTGGTAAACCCTGTCCCCCGGTTTACAAAATACATAATGAAAACAAAATACGGCAGCTTTGTCAGCACAAGCCGGTTCACAATCTCTTTGTATTCCGGCATGAACCAGATTCCCAGAACCACAACACACACAACCCCCAAACAAATCTCTGCAATCCGTACCGAGGATTTCCAGAGTATCTTCTGGTGACGCCTGATGAAAATCTCGTTCAGATATTCGAACCCTTTCCGGCTGCTGCCCTGCCCTTTGTCAATCCGGATTACGTTTTCGCTCTGCCGCTTTGCCGCGCGTTTGGCATCCTCCACCTGACCTATATACTGCGTGAGAAGCTGCTGATAGACATCCCTATACTCCTGAAACCTCCATACCTTCTTAAGGGACAGAAGCCCTGCCAGGATACCGCATACCATCAGACCCACGCTCACTGTTTCCGGAATGACAGCTCCCAGAAACGGCAGCCCATACGCCGCCGCCAGCAAAAGGGCGATGATAATCCACTCCTTTGCCCCCACCTGATTCTCACTTACCGCAATTTCCGTGCGTTCATAATTCCACAGGGAATATGCGACCACCCCTAACTTCATACCCGCCACAGCAAAGGGCAGCAGCAGACATTGCCACGCCAAAAGTCCGCAGTTAATCCCAAAGCTCAGGCCAAAAACCAGATAACCCGCCACTATCTTAAGCATCTCATAGCTATAGGTAACCAGCGCATACTCCCTTGCATCCATGCCAAGTAAAATCAGCGCATAGTATTTATCCTTGGTCGGATTAAAAATATAGGTATTCAGCCATGCCCCTATCAGAGTAAGCAGTACAAAGATATGAAGAAATATTTCTCTTTTTTCTCCTGTCTCATACAACAACAAAGGAGCTGTGACCATCAGCAGGAAAAACAGGAATTTCCCCAGAAATGCCTTGATGAACTCCCAGATTCCGGATATGATATTTCCAACGAGCTTAAGATCCGGATCGCGGTATAACTCCTGGGGCAGTATCCGTTTGATAAGTGGAATCTGTTTCAGAGAATAGAGAATCGTGTTGACACGGTAAGTATTCTTTATGGAAAATGCTATTTTAAACGTTTTATTCATGCCTTTCTCCTCATGCTTTTTCAAGCTTCACAGGTAAGCTTCTAGTATGTCTGCCGCGCTTCAGGCTCCCTTAGGGCCGCCAGAATCTTCTCTTTAAACTCATTGCTGTTAAGATTCGTCTTGTCTACGCTCTCAAGTTCCCCGTGGTTGAGCAGCACGATTTCATCGCACAGATCCAGCGCAAGATCCATAATATGGGTAGAGAAGATAATAATTCTCTCTTCTTTCAGCTCCCGAAGGATCTGCTTCATCTCCTCCGCAACCACCACGTCAAGAGAAGTCAACGGTTCATCCAGAAGCAGGAGATTCGGTTTTGTAATGATATTGACTAGCATCTGCATCTTATTCTTCATCCCGTGAGAATAATCTTTTAAAAGCTTATCTCTATCCTCAGGGAAAATACCCATGTAATCGAAATATTCATCCAAACTCCTTAAATCCTTGAGCTGTTCTTCATGGATATCTATAAAGAACTTCAAGAACTCCCGCCCCGTCAGAAACTCCGGCACCGTAGGAGTAGACAGCACATAGCCTATATCTTCCGGTACGACGTCCCGTCTCTGTCCGTCCGTCTCCAGAAAAAAACTGCCTCCCTCCGCCTTCATATCACGGTTCAGGCAGTTAAACAGCGTGGTCTTGCCCGCACCGTTTCGTCCTAAAAGCCCGTAGATCTTACCGCTTTCAAATATAAAATCAATGTCGCGAAGAACCTCTTTTTTCTCAAAATGTTTCGATAGATGCTCGATGGTAAATCTCATTTACACTCCTTCTTTCTCAGGTCTCTTTGACGCCTCAGCAAGAATGTACTGCCTGGGCCGTCCGGTTCAATATATATAATAATTATTATATATATTTCAGTTAAAAATGTCATCCCTTAATCACTTACTTTCTTTCCATTATATGTCTATTTAAGATAATTAACTATTTAGATTTTTTTCTAAATAGCTCTTGCTATTTTCATGTGCCAGTGTTATTATCTATTTAGAAATATTTCTAAATACTAATTAAACAGGAGGGATGCTTATTGAGTTTCGGACAGACCTTCAAAGCGTTATCCGACCCCGTCCGGCGTGAAATCCTTACGCTGCTGAAATCCGGAGCCATGTCAGCCGGAGAAATTGGGAGTCATTTTGACATGACCGGCGCCACCATCTCATACCACCTGGGAATTTTGAAAAAAGCAGATCTGGTTTATGAATCAAAATACAAGAATTTTGTATACTATGAACTGAATACTTCCGTGGTGGAGGAATTGATGGCCTGGCTTTCTAATTTAAAAGGAGGAAATGAATCATGAATAAAAGAGACGGAATGAATATGGACCAAGGGAATCAGTCTATGCTCCAAAGCCATCGCATTTTGATACTGCTCACCAGCCTTGTCACATTAATGCCCATACTGATCGGAATCTTATGCTGGAACCGGCTTCCGGACACAATTGCCACGCATTTCGCATCCGACGGCACGCCCAACGGATTTAGCTCTAAGACCTTTGCCGTTCTGGGGATTCCTGCATTGATATTTGCGGCCCACCTTCTATGTGCCTTTTGTACGGCAATCGACCCAAAGTACAAGAATATCAGTCCGAAGATGTACCGGCTGGTTCTGCTTATCTGTCCGGTATGCTCACTGGTATGCTGCGCTGGCGTCTATGGGTACGCACTTGAGCTTTCTATGGCAGATTGGCTAAATTCTGCATTTTTTATGAACCTGATGATGGGGGTTATCTTTTTCCTGATTGGGAATTACCTGCCTAAGTGCCGCCAGAATTATACGGTGGGCATCAAACTTCCATGGACGCTGGCGGATGAAAATAACTGGACTTGCACACACCGGTTCTCGGGACGTCTGTACGCCGGGGCCGGAATCCTGTGTATCCTCAATGCCTTTCTCCGCTTAAGCTGGGTACTGCCGGCAGTGATCGCGGTCATCCTCATTCTGCCGGCTGCTTACTCCCTTAATTTGTATCTAAGGAGCAGAAAAGATATCGGTTGATGTCTCACCCTTCCATCGGCACACTGCATAAGGGGCCTTTGCACTAAGCATAAATCTTGCTTATCGCAGAAGCCCCTTGCATATTTTTCTTACTCTCCCGCAAGCAGCGCCCTGGGCGTAATCTTCTTTATCTTCATGGATAACAGGCACGCGATCCCAAACGCCGCCCCGATCATCCCTATCCCCGCAAGGATATTGTACCCAATCGGTACTTTGAACGTACACTTCACAATCCCGATATCCTTTAAAAACAAAGCGGCTAAAGGATTAATAATAAAGCTGCACACAGTCACTCCAACAACGGTAGAGAGAACCACTGCCGGCATAAAGGAAAGAGCCGTCTGCAGGATCAGCTGTCCAGTCGTGAAACCAAGGGCTTTCAGAATCCCGTATTCCTGTTTCTTATTGCTGACTATGGTCCTCACAAGCAGGTACAACACGAAGGTAATCACCACTACGCTCAGCGCAAGAACGGCAAACACAATCATCTTCATCAGCAGAACATAGATGGATGCCGCGCTTTCGACCGTTGCTTCAATATCAATCGTCGCGTTTACTTTATTCCCAAGACTTTCTTTCATTTCCGTGTTGAAAGCCCCGATATCCGTACCGTCCGTAAGGTTGAGGTAATAGCTTGTATTCTGCATTTCCCCCATCCGTTCGTAGCCCTCTCTTGTCAGCAGGCAGTCTTTCCCAAGATTATTGGTGATCTGCACAAATCCTGATATGATATATCCGCCCTGTTTGCCGTCTGCCGTAAGCTTAATCTCATCCCCGATTCTAAGCTCCCTTTCTTCTGCATATTTCGCGGCAATCGCCATCTCATTGTCATACTTGGGAAATCTTCCTTCTACTATCACTTCCTGATTATTTACCTTGGAAAAATCATCGGTAATCGTAACCATCAGAACGTCGCCGCCCACATGGAGCATCTGGACGCTGTTATAAAGATAGAGCTTGCTTACCCGTTGGTCCCCAGCCATTTTATCCAGAAACTCTTTCTCGGCCCCTGCCTCCACATTGATACAGCTATCTGCCGTCTCCCCCACAATCATATTTAAAAACGGGGTCATATCTGTAATCATATTTTCAAACATCACCCCTGAAAATACGGCCACAAGCGATAACACAAGCATGGTAATGCACACCGTCACATTATGCTTCATGCCGGAAAACGCCGTCTTAAGCGCCAGCGCAAGGTTAAGCCCTGCCCGTGTGGTTTCCAGAGGAACATGGTTTTTCTTAAACGTGTGGGTCTTTATTCCCTGCCTAAGCGCAACGATTGGCTCTACTTTCCGGATTCTGCGCGAAGATATCCATACCACAAACGAAACCGCCCCGCCTAAAACCCCAAGCGTCAGAAAAAACGGGATTGGCAGGAACCGAATCTCATAGGGGATTCCCGTCTGTAATTCCATCAGCTTATTGATATACGGAAACAGCGCATAGGAAATCCCTGCGCCCCAAAGGGCGACCGCCAGAGCAATTCCTGTAAACTGCAAAAGAAGAGATGAAACGAGCTGCCGGCTGGTGTAGCCGATTGCCTTGAGCGCACCTAAGTTCTTCATATTCTCCTGAATGTAGTTGACGATATTGGACGCAATCACAACAAGGGCAATGAGAAGAATCAAAAATGCCATCGCGCTCATTATCCCTGAACATATCATCTGGGAAATATAGCGGGAACGCGATACCAGATCATAGGTATTGCTCACAGTACGGGCTGCCGCAAACCGAGAAGAAACGGCGTCTTTCAGCATTGCGTCGTAATCTTCACTTTCTGATTTGTCCTTAAGCCGAATGGAACAAAGCGTTGCCTGAGGCGCACATGCCGCCTCCTTAAGTTCTTGATAGCAGTCTTCCGTCATCAAAATCCCGCACAGACCGCAGTTATGAGAGCCTGTCATTGCGCTGTTGAAAAAACCGCACACAGTATACGACATCTTTCTATTCCCAATTGAAAGCTCTATGGTCTTTCCTATGGCAATCTCGTCTGATTCGTACAGGTTGGGCATATAGACTCCTCTTGTATACTCACTGTCCTCAACAATCTCTATCCTGCCTATCGGACGTGATAGGGCGGCTTCTTTCTCAAAGAAAATAAGCTCCGTATTCATTTCACCGCCGTTATACTCGAACGTTCCCACCATATGCATGACAGAATCCATAAAATATTCCGCCGTACGGGTATCCCCCTCTAAGGTATCCTCAAGAAAATCCTCTACCTCCCTGCTGCCGCCGTCGATCGCTAACGTGACGTGTTCCGCGTTCAGCCGGTCGTGACAGCGTTTGAAATTCTCCCTGTAATCCAGGGACAGCCAAAGCCACAGGTTCAGCATGAGAGCCGCGAGAAATATAAGCACAATAATGGCTGCGGTCTGTCCCTTTGCCTTTTTCAGGTTAGACCGGGCAAGAAGAAAACTTTTCCCCATTTCTACCACCCCATTTCCGCAAGGAAAGCGGCAAGCTTTTCTTGTCTGCCTGCGTCGTCCGGCAAACCAGCTTTTCCCAAATCGCACTCTCCCAGAATTATGCCGTCCTTCAAGTAAAGTATCCGGTTGCCGCGCCTTGCGGAACGCATATCGTGAGTCACCATGACGATGCTCTGCCCCATCTCATTGAAGCGGGTCAGCGTATCCAGCACGTCCAGGCCGGTCTTTGAGTTAAGCGCGCCCGTCGGCTCGTCGGCAAACAGGATTTCCGGACTGTTAATCAACGCCCGCACCATTCCCGCCCGCTGGGCCTCCCCGCCTGATATCTGGGTGGGAAACTTCTTCTGTGTTTCCTCAGAGATGTCCACAGCTGCAAATAATTCTTTTGCCTTTGCAAGGATTGCTTTCTTATCCTTGCTTACAAGCAGCCCCGCCGACATGACATTGTCCGTCACGGACATTCCGTCGATCAGGTAGATCTGCTGGAATACAAATCCGCAATGGTCGCGCCGGAATACGGCCAGTTCGTCCTGGTTCAGATTGGAGATTACCCGCTCCCCAAAGGTAATCGTGCCAAGGGTTGGCGTATCCATTCCTGACAAGGCGTACAAAAGCGTGGATTTTCCTGCCCCGCTTGCGCCCATGATTACGGTAAAATCTCCCTGGTACAATTCAAGGTCAATATTTCTCAGAACGTGCTGCAGGCTTCCGCCGCTTGAAAAGGATTTGCTTAGATTCTCGGTTTTCAGTAATATTTTCTTCATATCAACTCTTCCTTTACTACGGGTAGTTATCAATTACACGTTCTATTTTATTTTTTTAAATCTTATATGTCTTTAGGCAATCCTTAAAGATTCCTTAAATTTTATCAACGGAAATGTGCATATTTCCGTTGATTTTGTCGCTAACGTGTCGCTAACCGTTTATTTTTAACTGTCATTCTTCGTTACGTTTTGTGTCAAAATATGATGTAAAAATTTCTTGTTTGTTTCTTGCCCAGAGATCTATTTTCTTTTTCTAAACTGAATCGCCTCGATCCGCAAAGCCTGACCTACCGTTCCAAGCGTCGCTATCCCATCAGCCCTTGTCCAGTCTGTCCACCCCGAAGCTTGTATATGCACACGATAGTCAAAATCTCCTTTCATACACAGACATTCTATACGTTTCTCTTCCCCTACCGTACCAATCACCGTATCTTCCGTAACCTGTCCATAATCTACCCAGCCCTCCGATTGGATATGGGCCTTCGCATAAATTGCCTGTCCATATGGAGTGATCCGCAAGGCTTCCAGCCTGAGACTATGCCCCGTAATACCAATAACGTTCTCTGCTGCCCTCGCTGCAAGCCATCCCTTCTTC
>CAJUHV010000043.1 GCA_910586445.1 uncultured Eubacterium sp. | reverse complement strand
CCGCAAAGTGGGGAGTGCAGATCGCGGGAATGATTTTTCAAACACGCTCTAGGATCGGTCGGGTTTATGTTTGGCACCGGAGGCGGGGCGCTGATTTCAAAGACAATGGGCGAGGGAAAAAAGGAGCAGGCGAACCGGCTGTTTTCGCTGATTGTATATACATCCGCGGCATGCGGTATTTTACTTGCGGTTTTAGGAATTTTACTGATCCGTCCACTGGCGGCCTGGCTGGGTGCAGGCGGACAGCTGCTGGAGGACAGCGTTATTTATGGTCGCATTATTTTAGCGGCGATACCGGCGTATGTACTGCAGTATGAATTTCAATGTCTGTTTGCTACGGCACAAAAGCCGGCGCTCGGACTGTTTGTGACGATAGCTGCGGGTGTTACGAATATTATTTTGGATGCCTTGTTTGTCGTAGTGTTTCGATGGGGACTTGAAGGAGCGGCAGCTGCGACAGCAGCCAGCCAGTATGTAGGCGGACTGGTGCCTCTGATTTATTTTGCATGTCCAAACAGCAGCCTTCTGCACCTTGGCAGGACAGAGTTTGACGGACAGTCTCTGGCTAAGACATGTACGAACGGCCTGTCGGAACTTTTAAGCAATATTTCCATGTCAATGGTCAGCATGCTTTACAATGTACAGTTATTAAAGTATGCAGGCGAGGACGGCATAGCGGCTTACGGGGTGCTGATGTATGTCAGCCTTGTATTTCAAGCGGTATTTATCGGATATTCAGTCGGAACTGCTCCGGTAATCGGATACAATTACGGTGCACGCAATCAGAACGAATTAAAAGGACTTTTGAAAAAAAGCCTTGCATTGATCTGCATTTTCGCAGCTGTGATGTTTGCGTCAGCTTATGTCCTGGCAAGGCCGCTGTCACAATTGTTTGTAGGATATGATCAAGGACTGTTTGACCTGACGATCCGCGCATTTTATATTTTTTCATTTTCCTTTTTATTTGCGGGCTTTGCGATATTTGGATCGGCTTTTTTTACAGCGCTGAATAACGGGCTGGTTTCGGCTGCGATTTCATTTTTGAGAACCTTCGTATTTCAGGCGATAGCGGTATTGATCTTTCCACTGATCTGGAAAGTGGACGGGATCTGGCTGTCTGTTGTGGCGGCAGAGCTGCTGGCTGTCGGCGTGACGGCGATTTTCCTGCGCATTAAGCAGAAGGAGTATCATTATTGATAAAGCGGTCTGTTAAGTGATCTGTTCATTGCTATTTAGCGGTAGATCATATATAATAGGAAAGTACATGGGGGCAGGAAAAATGGGCATTTATTTAAATCGTACATCTCCGTATAAAAAATATTCTGCGGTTGTGTCCGATGAATATTTTGTAGATAAAACGCTGCTGATCAACGAGCTGATTCCGGCATTGGGCAGTGAACGGCGCGTTATCTGCATCACGAGGCCGCGCCGTTCTGGAAAGACCGTTATGGCAAATATGGCAGCTGCGTTTTTTGGCAGGGCGCAGGACAGCTCTGTTATGTTTGGCAGGTTTAATATTGCGTCTTGTAGTTCCTATAGCAGACACTTGAATCAGCACGATGTGATTTTTATTGATTTCAGCAGAATACCCCGAAACTGCAGGTCTTATGAACAGTATATAGAGCGGATACAGGCGGGCTCTGCCGTGATCTGTTAGAGGCATTTCCACAGTGCGGCATAGATGAAGCAGTGAGCTTTTTATGTCAAATGCAGATCTGGGCTATGTGCATGCCCTGGCGCGTGTATCTGCCAAAATGCTGAAAGCTACACTGGCAGGTGATACAAAGACAATGACCGCAGAACAAAAAAGCATGGATGTATCGTGGAGGAGCTAGAGCGTGTTTGAAAAATCATTCCCGTGATCTGCACTCTCCACTTCGCGGAGAATCTATCCCAAATTTAATCAACATAGCCCGCTATGCCTCATAAATTTGGGATAAATTCTCCCACATCATCTTGGACATTAGTAGTCCAAGAAGCTTAAAGTGTGAAGCACATCTCACGGAAAGCACTTTTCAAACACGCTCTAGAGCGTGCTTGACGTATTTGAATCCATTAAGCAACGTCTAAAACAAGAAAGAAGAATCAGAATGAATGAGAAAAAGAAGAAAAATACATGGTTAAAATATATCAGTTCGGCCTGTTTTCTGGCGCTGGGTGGAATCTGCGGATTTTTAATAGCCTGGTATTTTATGGATGTAGTCGAAGGAAAGGATCTGCCCGAGCTGCTGTTTTTATTTTCCGGAATGATGCTGATCGTGTATTTTGCGATGATTGTGCAGATCGTAATTCATGAGGCAGGCCATATGGTATTTGGAATGCTGAGCGGGTATCGGTTTTGTTCGTTTCGTATTTTCAGCTTTATGTGGATAAAGGATCATGGAAAGCTGAAATTCAGCAGGTTTTCGCTTGCGGGAACCGGAGGACAGTGTCTGATGGCACCGCCGGATTTTAAAAATGGCACCATTCCAGTGATGCTTTATAATTTTGGCGGTTCGATTATGAATGCGGCTGCGGGGCTCTTATTTTTGCTGCTGTATTCTGCCTGTGGACAGAAATCGCTTTTGGCTGTAACAGCGCTGATTTTTGCGGTAGTCGGTTTTGGATTTGCGGTGATCAATGGTGTGCCGCTGCATGCGGGGCAGGTGGATAATGACGGATACAATGCCTTGTCGCTCAGCCGCAGCCGGAAGGCGCAGTTCAGCTTCTGGATGCAGATGAAGGTAAACAGCCGGACCGCAGAAGGTATCCGGCTGAAGGATATGCCGGACGAATGGTTTGTTATTCCGTCGGATGAGGAAATGAAGAACAGTATCGTAGCAGTACAGGGGGTGCTTGCTGCCAGCCGGATGATGGATGCGATGAAGTTTGACGAAGCAGATCAGCTGATCGAGCATATTTTGAGCATTGACAGCGGCATTGTCGGCCTGCACCGCCACCTGCTGACCTGCGAACGGATGTATGTGGAGATGACAGGCAAAAACCGCCGTGATGTGATAGACCGCATGATGACGAAGGATCTGATCAAGCTGATGAAAGTAATGAAAAATTATCCGGCTGTACTGCGGACTGGTTATGTGTATGCACTTTTTGTGCAGCGGGACGCTGCCGAGGCGGAGCGGATCAAGGTGCTGTTTGAAAAAAATGCAGCCGTATATCCGTATCCGTCTGAGGCTGAGGCAGAACGTGAGCTGATGAGGCATGCAGAACGTGAGCTGAAGAAACGGACGAATTGAGCTGGACACATTATAGATTCTTAATTATAGTAGAAAGTGATTATGCATGAGAGTCCGCACAAAGTATGTTTGAATACGATACAGATCATTTTTAGAATTTAGTTGGAATACATAATACATGTATGTCTGGAAAAAGGAGCAGGGAAAATGGAAGGTTTAGCGCAGCATCAGGAGAACATGCAGTCTGTCAAAGCGAATATCCAAAAAGTAATTGTAGGAAAAGCAGGGGTAATCGATCTCGTACTGACTGCGCTGGCAGCAGGCGGGCATATATTGCTGGAGGATGTGCCGGGAACAGGAAAAACAATGCTTGCAAAGACACTTGCCAGATCGATACAGGCGGAGTTTGCCAGAATACAGTTTACACCGGATCTTATGCCGTCGGATGTGACGGGGCTGAATTATTTTAACCAGAAGCAGGGAGAATTCGTATTTCGGAAAGGCCCGGTATTTGCCAATATTGTCTTGGGAGATGAGATCAACCGTGCAACCCCGCGTACACAGTCCAGCCTGCTGGAGTGCATGGAGGAGAGGCAGGTGACAATCGACGGGCAGACGCGGCCTGTCGGAAATCCTTTTTTTGTCATTGCCACTCAAAATCCAGTTGAAACCGCGGGTACATTTCCGCTGCCGGAGGCCCAGCTGGATCGGTTTTTGATGCAGATTGATATGGGGCTGCCGGACGCTGCGCAGGAGCTGCAGATTTTGAACAGGTTTATACACGATAATCCGTTGGAAGAGATGGAACCTGTCATGAATCTGGAAGAGCTGCGTATGTTATCGCGTTCATGCAGAGAGATTTACATACATCCGAGTCTGATGGAATATATTGTGGCACTGGTACAGGCGACCAGAGCGGATAAAAGGGCGCTGATGGGCGTCAGCCCGCGTGGTACGCTTGCATTACTGCGCGCAGTACAGGCATACGCCATGCTGCAGGGCAGGGATTATGCCGTACCGGAAGATATTAAGACGCTGGCCGTTCCGGTTATGGCGCACCGGATTGTCATAGCAGGCGGAGGGCTAAGCAGCGATAAACGCAGGTTTATAGAACAGATCCTTGCAGGCGTGGCGGTGCCGAGTGAAAACTGGAACGCGACGCGCTGATCAGCGGACGGAGTAATGAGGCATGCCCAGGCGTAGCGGGCTGCGTTGACCGAATAAGGGCAAAATATGCCGCAGCATCTTTGACATCAGTAGTCCAAGATGCTTGAAATGGGGTGTGCAGCTGGCGGGAATGATTTTTTAAACACGCTTTAGAGATAGAGATATAGGTGAATCAGGCTGAGAGAGGGAGGCAGTAAAAAGAATGTACTGTGAAGCAGATCTGGTAAGGATCGCAAAGAGAGAGAACAATAAAAAAAGGGCTTATGTGGTTGCAAACCGCCTGCAGGGCAAGCACATTCCGGTCAGCCCGGATCAGGCGCTTTTTATGTTTGAAGCGCTGGCGGATATAGTGCAGAAATCGTATGGCACGCATAAGCTCTTGGTTGTCGGGTTTGCGGAGACAGCGACAGCAATCGGCGCAGCGGTTTCAGTCCGTCTGAATGCGTATTATATACAGACGACACGGGAACAGATCGACGGCGCAGACTATTTGTATTTTAGTGAAGAGCACAGTCATGCGACAGAGCAGAAGCTGGTAAAAGACGATCTGGACCAGGTGATATCTGAGACTGACCGGGTTATATTTGTCGAAGATGAAGTGACGACGGGCAAGACTATTTTAAACATCATACGCATTCTGGAGCAGGCATATCCCGGACAGGTATCTTATGCAGCTGCTTCTATTTTAAACGGCATGGATGAAGAAGCACTGCGTATCTATAGGGAAAAAGGCATTGACCTGCATTATCTTGTAAAGACTGATCATGCGGACTATGCAAAGACAGCCGGACAGTATACAAAAAAAGGCAGCTATGTCAATTGTGTAAAAGACAGGGAAATGGTACGAAACGCAGATACATTTAAGGAATATAAAGTAAGCGGGTGGATGGACGCAAGAAGGCTGGTATCTGCCGCGGACTATCAGCAGGCATGCATGCAGCTGTGGGATAAAACAGACAGCCTATTACATGAAGCGTTCAAAGGACGCGTGCTTGTGCTGGGGACAGAGGAATTTATGTATCCGGCGCTCTGGGCTGCCTCACAGATCGCACATTGCGGCTGTGAAGTACGTTTTCATGCTACGACCCGCAGCCCGATTGAAGTATATGAGGAAGATGGTTATCCGCTGCATGCCAGATATGAGCTGCTCAGCCTGTATGATAAAAACAGGAGGACGTTTATATATGACCTTGCGGCATATGATTCAGTTCTGATTATGACCGACGCGCACGGTGAGGAACGTGAAGGCATAGATTCTCTGGTTCAGGCAGCGGCGCAGTTTAGCCGGAATATTTTTATGATAAGGTGGTGCTGATTTGAGAAGCTCTTATAAACAGGAAGACGTTATATTACTGCTGAAGGATATTACAGGGATGGTCGCGCCTCAGCCTACAAAGGAGCGCGAGCGGCTGATTCAATCCGGCAGGCATTACTGTGAAATGCTGCCGGTCGAATATGTGCCTACCGATCAATATATGCAGGTATATCAAGAAGCGCTGCAGCTGTATGCAGAGCCGACAGCCAGGGCAGCTGCGGTACTGGGCGAGCGTATTATAGAGCACAGGGGCAGGAATACGGTGCTGGTATCTCTGGCCAGGGCGGGCATTCCGATCGGCATTCTGCTAAAAAGATATCTGAAATGGAAATACGGTGTGGATATGCCCCATTATTCGATCTCTATTATACGGGGCAGGGGAATTGACCAGAATGCAATGCGGTATCTGCTGGACAGGTACGAGCCGAATCAGCTGCTGTTTGTAGATGGATGGGTCGGGAAAGGTGCAATACTGCGTGAACTGGAAAAGAATATATGCGCATACGAAGGGGTATCGTCTGAGATCGCAGTGCTCGCAGATCCCGCCTATGTCACAAATCTGTGCGGGACGCATGAAGATATACTGATACCCAGCTCCTGCCTAAACTGTACGGTATCGGGGCTTGTCAGCCGTACGTTTTTAAGGAGTGACATTATCGGTGAAAAGGATTTTCACGGCGCGGTATATTATGCCGGGTTAGAGCAGGAAGATTTATCATATGATTTTATACACGAGATCGAAAAGCATTTTGTGCGGAATCAAACAGAAGGATCTTTGACGGGACAGGAGCACAAGACGCATGCAGCCGGTATGGATGATGTGAAAAAAATCGCTGATACATTTGGCATAGCGGATATCAATTTTATTAAGCCGGGAATCGGCGAAACGACCAGAGTGCTGTTAAGGCGTGTTCCGTGGAAAGTGCTGATTGATGAAAAATATAAAAAAGACCGTTCACTGCGCCATATTTTAAGGCTGGCAGAAGAAAAAGATGTGCAGGTAGAGTATTTTCCGCTTGGATGCTATAAATGCTGCGGACTGATCAAAAAGATTGCAGATGCTTAAACTTAAATATCCACAGTTTAAGAAGCTGCAATCGGGGAGTGCAGATCATTAGGAAACGCCGAAAGCCTCTGCCAGCCATAACACCCGCTGCGCCCAGTTGCCATGCGTCTTATATTCATCCATGCGCTCCCTGTCAATATCTGCAGATACATACGAAGCAGAAGCCGTGTCCCAGTTTAATATGCGCCTGGCATCGTCATAGTCTTTCTGCGGTACGCGGTATGCCTGATTGACTACATCAATCTGGTTTGGATGTATCACGGTCTTTCCGATAAATCCACACAGTCTGTCGTCTGAGATTTCCTGCAGCAGGCCGCGTTTCCAGTCCGGCCCGCTGTAATATTCCCAGACAGGGCCGGATATCACATAGTCCATTCCATATACCGTTACGATATCGGAAAAGAGGTCTGAGACTGGCCGTATTTTATGGATCGATTCATCGGCATGACGGCGGAAACCATACAAATGACACAGATCATTTCCGCCTACGCGGATGTTTAATACAATCGGTTCGATTTTTTTCAGTTTTTCTTTTAATGTATACAAAACGTCATACCGGCTGCGCAGGTCGATCATGCCTGCACTTTCAAAGATCGGCATCATATAATACGTCTTTGACGAAAGTTCATTTGCCTTGATCATCATCTGTATGTAATTGTCCGCATTTTCCAACGAAAACTTTGGAATAATAAATCCGCTTATCATACCGGCGCTGGCGCCAAGCATGGCTGGCAGCTTTAAAATCTGGCGGGGACTGCGCACGCGGATAAATATGTCCGGCATATAAAAAGAAGAACAGCCCGCAGCAGCCTGTATCTGGCTGACAGAGGCAGCAAGACAGTGTTCGGCTTCTTCTACGCAGCTGTCATTGATCGTATCTTCCAGACAGAGTGCTAATGAAAAGCTGTCCCCCAGTTTCTGCTGTATGATCGATGGGGCGATTGTTTTACGATTACCCGGACAGTATAAAAGCGGGCCTACGCTGTAATAATGCAGTGCATTTTTCATGAAATGGAACATCCTTTCCTGATATTTTTATTATTTGTGACAAAAGAAAGTTTGCGCAGTGTGCGTTCTTTTGTTTCGTAATGTTAGAAACCGGCTATTCTATTGTGCCGTAGATAAATGCATTTAGAATATTCTGCGGGGCATCATAGTAAAAGCTGGAGTTGTAGTCATCGATTTTGTCTGCCACAAAGGAATGATAAGCCTCAAATAAAGCGTCTATCACAGAAATTCCTTTTTCCTCTGCTATGCCTAGGATAAGTC
Source organism: uncultured Eubacterium sp. (assembly GCA_910586445.1). Lineage (GTDB taxonomy): Bacteria > Bacillota > Clostridia > Lachnospirales > Lachnospiraceae > Eubacterium_J. The sequence goes on along the minus strand of CAJUHV010000043.1, from coordinate 25,075 downwards.
TTTTATAAATCTTTCCAATATCCCAATGGCTGGGGATGGCATAATGGCATTGTGCAGCATTATCATAAATTCCGGGCATAAGGCCAGAATTTTCAATAAATTCATCGCTGACTGCATCGATCGGATCGCAATGGTATACATCAGCCAGATCATATATTTTTTCAATGCAGGCCCTGCCGAGTGTGTCAATTACGGTGGAGCGTTTGTTTTTGGTCTTTCGGGCAATGTATTCGATCAGGCTGCATGTAAAGAATAAATCATTTTCTTTCTTGGGTTCTCTGCCATTCATAGTTTTACCTCCTCGCAGGCAACGAAAGTCAGGCATTTTAATGCTTCTTTTGTGCAGAAACAGATCTGGTGGGTCGGATACTTAAATTTTGCTAAAGACCAGAACTGCTCTCGTGTGATTATGCCGTCGATATAATCCGCAATGTAATTGTAAATCTGGTCATCTGCCATTGCACCAATAACAATATCGTAATTGTGTGCGGTTCCCTGACGGCAGCTTATAATAAAATCAAGCCATATTTCAGTCATTTCTTTAAATTCAAGAATGTTTAAATCTGTATTCAGCCTGACTGTATAGGTGTTGATCATAGGCGTATTGTACCGCTTTGCCCATCGCTGGGATTGTTCCCTTATAATCGTACAGTAAAAGCCATATCCGAAATCTTTTGTATTTTTCCCATATGTTATTTTAGGCTGTGCAATCTTTGTGTAACTTCCATGATAAACTGTCATTTTTCCCATACTTCAAATTACCTCTTGTTCACATGCTGCAGCATGCTTTGAAAATGAAGATTGTTACTATCATACATCATTACATGCACAATCACAAGGATTTAATGGTAGATAAATGAAAGAATTTGTGCTAATATAATAATTATCATAATTATAGATTTATTTTCGAATATATATATAAAGCTGAATGATATGCAGGGTGATAGGATGAGGCAATTAGTAAAGTACAGATACAATGTGATGGACGTAGATTCGCCGTCAGCGTTTGCAGGAATCAAGGGTGGGTACCGCTCAGGGTGCCGGGATGTATATTTTGTACGGCTGCTTGGGGCAAGGCCGGGACTGAGCGGGGAAATATGCGGCTTAGATGAGGCTATGTCAGCACAGATGCGGCAGGGCAGGCTGTTTTATAATAGGATTACGCAGCTGCCCAGACTGTCTGACCCGGATGATATTAACTATTATTCCGGCTGCTACAGCCGGTGGGATGCAGGCGGCGGGCAGGGAGGCATTCTAACAAGGGTCAGCAGTATCGATGAGCAGCTGGCATGGCAGCTGTCTGAGGCGTGTACAAAGGCTTTTGGTGAATACAAGAAGGACAAAAGCGGTGATGCTGTTACAATTCGAAAAAATTTTTATATTAAAGCATTGTATTGGTTTGATTATGTATGCAGCGGGCTGAAGCAGTGGGATGAACGCAGCTGTATAAAAATAGCGGCAGATAATGTAAAAAGCAGGCAGCAGTATTTCTTCTATTATATATTGACCCTGATCGGCTGTGATGTGCTCTTAATCCAGAGCAGGGAGGATGTAGAGCATGCGCAGCCGGATCGTCTGGATCATTTATCGAAAGAAGTGCGTATCGGGAATTTTTCTACAGAACAGATTCCGCAGTATCAGGCAGCAGCTGGCCAGACAAGTATAAACGGCCAGAGGGAAGTCGGTCAGGCAGATCGAAATGCAATTGTAAATGTACAGGCGGAAAACAGGCAGACGGCTGTAAATGTACAGGCAGGAAACAGGCAGACAGCTGTAAATGTACAGCCGGGAAACAGCCAGATCCGTGCAGGTATGCAGGCAGGCAGCAGGCAGACTGCCGCAAACAGGCAGGAGGCAGTTTCACAGGCTTATGGCAGCCTGGGCCAGACCAGTGATGAAAAAATTGGTTCCGATGAAAAAAACAGCCCTGACGGAAAAATAATCGTTAAAATTCCAAAACGTGACAGGCACCGCAGCACAGGTGCTTTGAATGGCAGCAATCATCCGCCGCAGAAGCAGGTGCCGCCGAACGTGCCGTCTTATGGCGGGAGCCGGTCTTTAAGGCCGTCGAATGCCGGAGTAAATCCGTCCGCAGACGCAGATATATACAGACCGCCTGTATCCTGCGAAAAGAGCTTTGAGCAGCTGGCTGAGCTGGCGTCTTCCATAGTGATGATTGCGGTGCACAATAAAAATGGCGATGTGGTTTCGACAGGCTCAGGCATTATGATAGGCAGGAACGGATATATATTGACGAACGACCATGTGGCGAGCGGAGGTTATTTTTATTCAGTCCGTATAGAAAATGATGACAAGGTATACCAGACAGATGAGCTGATTAAATACCATTCGGATCTGGATCTTGCGTTGATGCGTATTTCGCGCAGTCTAAAGCCGCTGCCGATTTATCAGGGAGAGAAAAAACTGGTCAGGGGGCAGTCGGTAGTAGCGATCGGCAGTCCGCTTGGATTGTTTAATTCCGTATCAAACGGCATTATATCAGGATTTCGGATTTTGGACGGAGTACATATGATCCAGTTTACAGCACCGATTTCAAACGGCAGTTCTGGTGGAGCGGTATTAAATCTAAATGGAGAAGTGATCGGCATCAGTACGGCAGGCTTTGATCAGGGACAAAATATCAATCTGGCAGTCGGTTATGAGAGCATTAATATGTTTGTCCAAGGGTTTCGGTCTTGAACAAATCGAGGAAACGAGGGATCGCATGTTTTGGCATAGCAAATTAGAAAACTTAAATGATTATTTTAAAAAGAAAAGTGAACGGAATGAAAACAGCGTTTATTTTTACCGGATCAACGGGTATACAGAAGAAATCGGCCATTTTCTGCGGACATATTATGAAGCGGCCAGAAAAGCAGGTGTTATTATCGAAGGCAGGCTGCCAAACCCCGATGAAAAAAATCTGGCATATTATAATGAAGTGATGGGAATGGATTTTCGTCTGGAGCCGGCTTTTCTGACTGCCAGCCTAAAAAAGTGGCTGCCCCGCATGAACGATTTCCAGAGGGAAAATGTAGCAGTTTCATTATATGATTCCTTGGATTCTCTGCGCAGGCAGGGCAAGACGGAGCATATGCAGAAAAATGCATATATCAAATTTATGTGCTGGCTGTATTATAAGTTTGAACGGATTGTCAACCTGCTTGGAGAAGAAACGATTCCGAAAATACTGTATGAAGGAAATATATCCAATTATGAACTCATGCTTATTTCCATATTGTCAAATGCAGGCTGCGACGTAGTGCTGCTGCAGTATCAGGGAGAGGCTTCGTATCAAAAGCTGGACAGCGGGTCTGTGTTGTCAGACGAATTAAAGCAGGCAGGGCAGCAGCCGTTTCCAGAGGGATTTTGCATAAAGCAGATCCGGCAGCAGATTCAAGAAGAGATGAACAAAGAACGTCTCTATGGCAGAATGCCGAAAAAATTAAACTGCACAAATGCATGGATACAATCAGACAGCGGAGGGCTTGCGCTTATTAAAGAAAATGCTGCTTCAAGGGGAAGCGATCCTGGCTTTTTTTACAACTGCTATATTAGAATCAACGGCGCAGAGGATAAGCTGACCTATGCAAATGAGCTCTATCAGTTTCAGCTGGAATTAAAAAACAGCGGACGCAGGAGGCTGATTGTGAACGAGTGCATTGAGCGGCCTGCGATGGATGAAATCGCAGCAGTGCACCGCAGCAATTATGCAAAACAGGATCAGATGATCTTGGATCTGTCATCAAATATCAAGTATACGGCAAATCTGGAGCTGCAGCGTATGATGGTGAAGTCCTTTGTAGATGTCATGTACTTAGAGGCCGAGAAGACGCATGACAGCTTAAACAAGCTGACGAATAAAGCGGTTTACCTACTCTGCTGGCTTGGACGGTATCAGGAGAAGCTGTTTTCCGGGTGGAAAGAGGACGAAATAGGCTGCTTTATTTATATGGGCGGCTGTGGGGATGAAAATGAGGCGGTGTTTGTACGCTTTTTAGCGAGGCTGCCGTTAGACGTATTGATCCTTTGTCCAAATCTGGAGAAAAAATGCTGCTTAACAGACAGCCTGCTTTATGAGATTAATGAACCGCAGTCTTTAGACCTGCGCACATTTCCGCAGGAAAATACAGATGTGCATGTCGGAACCGCAGCATACCATGCAGAACGCGAGCTGGATACGCTTATGTATGAGGGCAGCGGGATTTACCGCACCCAGCAGTATGATCAGGCGAATGCGATGATACTGCAGACGATGTACGAAGAGATCAAGATTTTATGGAATGAGGAAGTAAAATACAGGCCGAATTTCGGCACAAGCGGAGGCATTGTAAATATTCCTGTGATCTTTGCAAAGGTATCCGGTGTCAAAGACGGGGAGATACCCGCTTACTGGCGTTCGGTCAAAGAACTGGTCAATGAAGATACGTTTGTAATAAAAAGCGCCCCGTTTATCGATCCTGCGTCCCCAAATCCGATGAAGGCGCATGCACCGGAATTTTATAAAAACGGCAGGCTGATGAAGACAAAGATCAAAAGTCATCCAGATTATCCATATGGTTTTCTGAGAGAGGAAATGCAGGACTATATACTGGAAAAAATGCAGGCACTGATCGACCAGAAACTCATCCGCGGGACATTTGAAAACGGTACGGAATATACGATTGTGGCGACGATCCTAAATCTTCCAAAAGAACTGGTCAGGCTGATCCAGAAATTTGATTTTACAAAAAAGAATCCAAAATGTATTTATATAAATACGACCGAGGCAATGATTTCACTGGAGGATACCATACTGACAGCATTTTTAAATCTTGCAGGCTTTGATGTTGTATTTTTTGTGCCGACAGGCTATCAGAATATTGAGAGATATTTTAACAGGCAGGTCGTGCTGGAACATCAGATTGGAGAATATGTATATGACCTGCGCATTCCAAATCTGGACGGCCAGTCATGCAACGCGCGCCCGAGATGGCGTGATATAATATTTAAGAGAGGAAAATAAATATGGGATTAAATTTTAACCAGACAACTGCGCCCGCTGCAGCGGGGATGGCAGTACAAGAAAAAAATGAAATCGAAGTTGTAGAAAAGTATGATATAGCTGCGGACAGGGAGCAGATGAATGCCCAGCTGGTAAATTCACCGCAGGTGGATGAGCTGGTCAGCACAATTGAAGTCTATAATCTGGAAACGATCGTTTCTTTTGGCGCAGAGGTAGCAGAAGAGATCTCCAAGGCCTCGGATGTCGTATTAAACAGCATGAGCATGTCTAAAATCGATGATTCCAGCCAGATGCTTTCTACACTGGCAAAAATTATGGATAAATTTGATATCGATGAAATCAAGGAGAATCCAAGCCGTTTTAAAAAATTATTTGGAAACCTGCGTAAACAGCTGGATAAAATATTAGATAAATATCATACGATGGGCGACGAAGTAGATAAGATCTATGTCCAGCTCAAGCAGTATGAATCCGAGATCAAGCAGTCAAACCGTAATCTGAACCAGATGTTTGAGGCAAATGTCAATTACTATCATGAGCTTGTCCGCTATATTCTGGCAGGAGAACAGGGCTGCAGGGAAATACAGGAGTATATCACAAAGCGTGAGGCAGATATGGCGGCAGGCGGGGATACATCCATACAGTTTGAGCTGACGACGTTAAACCAGGCGCTGACGATGCTGGAGCAGAGGACGCAGGACCTTAGGACGGCAGAAAGCGTAGCCATGCAGTCGATTCCGATGATCAAGACGATGGAATTTAGCAATATGAATCTTGTCAGGAAAATTAATTCTGCATTTATTATAACACTTCCGGTGTTTAAGCAGGCACTTGCTCAGGCGATAATGTTGAAGAGACAGCGTATCCAGGCCGAAGCGATGTCTGCATTGGACGAAAAGACAAACGAAATGCTTATGAAAAATGCGCGCAATACGGTAGAGCAGTCAAAGCTGACGGCGCAGCTGGCCTCTGGCAGTTCTATTAAAATAGAAACGCTGGAAACGACCTGGAAGACGATTGTGGACGGCATTGAGGAGACCAGGCAGATACAGGATAATGCGAGAAAACAGCGCATCGAGGATCAGGCAAGGCTGGAGCAGATCAAGCAGGAATTCAACCAGATGTATCACATGCCGAATCAGACAGTTCGATAACCAGAAAACAGCAGACGTGCGGCATGGCCAGCAGACAGGTACTGCTAAACAGAAATTATTTTATAGTGGTATTAAATGAGGAATTATTTTATGATAGTATTTTGCGTGGATCTGGATAATACGCTGATATATTCTTATAAGCATATAGACAGGCTTCAGTCTGAATCAGGCCCAAATATGGCGGGGCAGAATGCATCTGATCAAGGCAGTGCAGGCCGGCATGCAGCTGCGCAGGGTAGTGCAGGCCAAAATGCTTTCGGTCAGTGGATTTGTGTGGAGACATATCAGGGGCGGGAGATTTCCTTTATCAGCCGTAAGACGCACCAGCTGCTGATGGAATTAAAAGAGCGTGCCCTGATCGTCCCTGTCACAACCCGTACCGTCGAGCAGTATAGGCGCATTGACCTGCAGATTGGAAATATTTCATATGCACTGGCCTGTAACGGCGGTATCCTGCTTCATATGGACAGGACGGATGACGCCTGGTACCGCCGGTCTTTTGATATGGTGCAGGAAAGCCGCACAGAGCTGCAGAGGGCTGCCGAGTATCTGTCAGAGGAAAAAAACAGAATTTTTGAGCTGCGTGTCATAGAAGATTTGTTTGTATTTACGAAATGTAAAAATCCGGCAGAAACAACAGCCCGTATGCAGGGCCTGTTAGATCTCAAGCTGACAGATGTGTTTTATAATGGAGAGAAGGTATATGTAGTCCCAAAGCAGCTCAATAAAGGGAATGCGCTGAAAAGATTCCGTGATTATATCCGGGCGGATTATATGCTGTCCGCAGGAGACAGCATATTTGACAGGCCGATGCTGCACGAGGCAGATCTTGCCGCAGCCCCCGCAGGCTGTGCATTTGGGGCACTAACCGAAGAGCATATACATGTCATGCCCGGAAAAAAACTTTTTTCCGAAGAGCTGCTGGCATTTCTGCTGAATAAGATTAAGAAATGATTTTTAAGACACGCTCTAGAGCGTGTTTGAAAAATGCTTTCCGTGAGATGTGCTTCACACTTGGTGGAGAATTTATCCCAAATTTATGAGGCATAGCGGGCTATGTTGATTAAATTTGGGATGAATTATCCGCGAAGTGGGGAGTGCAGATCGCGGGAATGAATTTTCAAACACGCTCTAGAGCCTGTCCGCTCCTGCTGCCGCAGCTAGTTTCCATATAAGGCTGCATGCGTCTGCAGCGTTCTGCCGATTGTTTCTAAAAGCACTGGAACATCAATCGGCTTTGGAAGATGTGCGTCCATGCCGCTTTCAATTGATTTGCGCTTGTCGCTTTCGAAGGCATCTGCAGACAATGCTATGATCGGGATATGGGACAGCATTTTATCTTTGAGGTTTCGTATGGCTTTTGCTGCCTGTCTGCCGTTCATGACGGGCATTTGTATATCCATCAGGATCAGTGCATACTCGCCGGGCTTTGCCTGCTGCATTTTTTCTACGGCAATGCTGCCGTCTGTAGCGGTGTCGATCTCAAGTCCCAGTTCTTCCAATATGGCTGTTTCGATTTCCAGATTGATTTCGTTGTCTTCAACGAGCAGTATTTTTCTGCTCATCAGATAGTTCAGAGTGTCCTCGATATTGACATCAGACAGCGTCTTATGATTTTGTATTTTCAGCCGGAGCGTGACGGTAAAGCGGCTGCCTACGCCGGATTTGCTCTGTGCCTCAATGCTTCCGCCCATGACCTCTGTAAGCTGTTTTGTAATCGTAAGGCCCAGCCCGGTGCCGTATATGCCGCAGAGGGTTGTGTTTTTTTCACGTTCAAACGGTTCATAGATATGGTCTAAAAATTCCGGGCTGATTCCTATGCCGTTATCTTCTACAACAAACTGGTAGACCGCATAATTATTCGGCAGGCTTTCCAGCTCCATGACAATCATATTGACGCGGCCGCCGTCCGGCGTATATTTTACGGCGTTGCCTGCCAGATAAGTTAAAATCTGCTTTAATTTATCTGGATCACTTGTGACAATACCGTGTGTCAGGCCGGCAGCATTCAGGGAAAATGTGATATTTTTTTCAAATGCCTGCGGCAGCAGGGCGGTATGTACACTCTGTAAGATTTCCCATAAGTTGCAGTCAGATTCAGACAGACGGATATCATCTGACTGTGTCCATGCGATTTCCAGCACCTTTTCGATTAAGTCCAGCAGCTGCGCACTTGAAGATTCTATTTTAGCCAGATATTCTAATGCGGCTGCCGGATCGCTCAGATGATCCTTGGCAAGGGCAGTATAGCCGAAGATCGCATTCAGCGGCGTGCGCATGTCATGTGACATATTGGAGAGAAAGGTATTTTTTGCAACAATGGCCAGATTGGCATCGTCAAGCGCGTGTTCCAGAAGCTGTTTTTGTTCCATTTCACGGCGTACTTCTTCGTCCACCTTTCGATAGCCCATGACAATCTGGGAGACCTGGCTTTTTTTGCTGACATTTACAATGCGCAGCTGTAAGTACTGCAGCTTTGTGTTCAGAAGCACACGGTAATTAATGTAAAAGGTCTTGCTTTCTGACAGCTTCTGCCGGATGTAATCCGGTTCGGTAGATCTGGATACGGCTTCGCGGTCTTCCGGGTGAACCCATGTATTGATATAATCAAAATGATACCAGCGGTAGCTTTTTGATTGAAATTTTTTATCAAACTGAACATTTGTCCTGACGCTCAGGCGGTATGGCAGTATTTTATCAGCATCCAGGTCGGCGTATAAAATAGAATCGTAATTTATGCTCAGACCTTCAATCACTTCAAGCCGGCGCAGGTGCTCCTGGTTGATGACCGCACGTTCTTTTGCATATTTGCTGATCATGTTCTGTAGCTTCTGCTCGTTTTTCATGCATTTCTGCATCAGGGCATCATGTTCTTCCTGCTGTACGAGCTTCTTTTTCGTGACATCGCTGATAAATACATAGAAAAAATCACCCATGCCATGGCTGTGGATAAAATGCCCGAAATCTTCCAGCCAGTGTATATGGCCGTTTTTGTCCATAATACGGTATTCTACATAATCCAGATCATATATGCTGTTTGTAATCTGTTCTTTGATACTCTGTTCTACACTTTCTAGATCTTCATAATATACAAACCCTTTGAAGGAATTTCCAGTTAATGTCTGGAATTCTGCTAAAGAACCGCAGCCGGATATACGCAGAAGTGCTTTATTTGCATATACTATACTTTCTGCTTCATCTGCCTGGTAAATCAAAAAACCGCCGGGCATTTCATCAATAAAATTCAGCAGTGCCTGTGCTGTCAGATGACCCTGCATGTCGGCAGGGGCCGGCGGGGCAGCCTGTGCCTCTGGTTCATTTGGGACGATATTTGAAATGTTATTTCTAGGGATGTGCAACAGGTTTAAAATACATTCAATGAGATTATTGTTCATGATGTTTCCTTTCATATTCCCTAAAAATTCAGTTTTGTCATTACTGATCAATCTTACCATAAATAAGCAGAAGTGTCATTGCGCATGTTGCCGAAATTTTGATGATATCCGTCCTGTTTTTTGAATAAATAGAAACCACCGGATGAAAATGTTAGATTTTACGTGACATGCATATTTAATTATGTTAAAATATGGAAGGAGCAGATCTGATAATAGATCATGTATTTAAGGAGGAAATGTCTATGCCGATTAATTTAGCAAAAGGGCAGAAGGTAGACCTGACAAAAGGCAACCCGAGCTTAAAAAACATTATGGTAGGTTTAGGATGGGATGTCAACGCATTTGATTCCGGCGCTGATTTCGATCTGGACGCAGCAGCATTTATGGTAGGTTCAAATGGCAAATGTCCTACAGAAAAAGAGTTTGTATTCTATGGCAATCTGGAGCATACTAGCGGTGCCATTAAGCATATGGGCGATAACCTGACAGGCGCAGGGGATGGGGACGATGAGCAGATTCAGGTGGACTTGACGAAGATTCCTGCAAATGTGGAAAAAGTAGCTTTTACTGTTACAATTTATGATGCAGAGGTGCGCAGGCAGAATTTTGGTCAGGTTTCCAATGCATTTATTCATATCATTGACGAAGCGACGGGCACGGAGCTGATCCGGTATGATCTGGGCGAGGATTTTTCAATTGAGACGGCGGTGGTCGTCGGTGAATTATACAGGCATGGCGGCGAGTGGAAATTTAATGCGATCGGCAGCGGTTTCCAGGGCGGCCTGGCGGCTCTGTGCGCGCATTATGGAATAGAAACAGCTTAATGCTGCATAATATAAATCATAATTATGCAGGACAGAACAATTATAGGAGGAATAGAATGCCAGTTAGCTTGCAGAAAGGACAGAAAGTGTCCCTTACAAAGGAAAATCCGGGACTTTCAAAAGTAGTAGTCGGGCTTGGATGGGATGTCAACGCATTTGATACCGGCGGTGATTTTGATCTGGATGCCTCGGCCTTTTTATTGACAGACAGTGGAAAAGTATCCACACAGGAAGATTTTGTATTTTTTGGCAATCTGTCTCATCCATCGGGCAGCGTGCAGCATATGGGGGATAACCTGACAGGTGCAGGCGACGGGGATGACGAGCAGATCAAGGTGGAATTGTCCAAAGTGCCGGGCAATATTACAAAGATTGCTTTTACAGTTACTATTTATAAGCCGGAAGAGCGGCGTCAGAATTTCGGGCAGATCAGCAATGCTTTCATTCGGATATACAATGAGGAAACAGGCGAAGAAATGCTGCGATATGACCTGGGCGAAGATTTTTCGATTGAAACGGCTGCAGTATTTGGAGAGCTGTATAAAAACGGCAGTGAATGGAAGTTTAACGCAATCGGCAGCGGCTACCAGGGCGGCCTGGCTGCACTGTGCGCAAATTATGGAATTGATGCACAGTAAAAACCTGCGTTAGATAGAGTTGATTTACAGTAATTTAAGGAGGAATAACGATATGTCAATCAGTTTGCAGAAGGGCCAGAAGGTCAGTTTATCAAAGGACAATGCGGGTCTTTCACAAGTGCTGGTAGGTTTGGGCTGGGATGAAGCGCCGCAGACAAAGGGCGGTTTCTTTGCACCAAAGCCAAAGCCGATCGACTGTGATGCTTCAGCGATCCTTTTACAGGGAGGAAAGCTGCGTGATAAAGCCGATATTGTCTATTTTGGCAATTTAAGCCATAAGTCCGGCACGATCCAGCATATGGGAGATAACCTGACAGGAGCGGGCGACGGAGATGATGAGCAGATTCTTGTAGACCTGTCTGCGGTTCCTGCGGAATATGACAGGGTAGTAATTGTCGTAAACATTTATCAGGCAGTGCAGCGCAAGCAGCATTTTGGCATGATCCAGAATGCATTTATCCGGCTGGTAGATAAGCGCACTGGTGGAGAAATGTGCAGATACAGCCTGACGGATAGCTACTCGGGCATGACGGCAATGATCTTTGGAGAAATCTACAGGTATAACGGCGAGTGGAAATTTAATGCCATCGGACAGGGTACAAATGATCCGGGACTGGGAGAACTCGCAAACAGATATGTATAAATGAGCTGTATCTGGCTATAATAGATCGTAAGATTATAAAAAGTGCGGGAGGGAGAAACACTGTACAACCTGAGGTTTCTCCTTTCATGCGTTTCAAGACTTTGGAGGGTTTATTACTTATGAAATATAACGGGTTGACTGATCAGGAAGTAGAAGCGTCCAGGCAGCAGTATGGTTCCAATGAGATCCCGGATTCTGAGCCAACTACTTTTTGGGATGAATTTAAAGAGACATTCGAAGACCCTATGATTAAAATACTGCTTGCAATCGCAGCATTGATGATCGGCATGTTCTTTTTTGGATATGCGCAGATTTATGAACCGCTGGGGACGATTGTGGCAGTGCTTGTCGTAGCATTTGTATCGGCAAAGACCGGAGTGGCAAGCGATACAAAATATAGAGAGTTAAAGGACAGTACAAAAAAAGACCAGTGTAAGGCATACCGGAACGGTGTGATTACAGTTATCAATGTAGATGACGTTGTGGCAGGGGATAAGATTCTGCTGCAGTCCGGCGATAAAATACCTGCTGACGGCATTTTAGTATCAGGCTCCCTCAGGGTAGACAACTCTGCGTTAAACGGTGAGGCAGAAGAGTGCAAAAAGACAGAGGCACAGGATGATTTCCAGCTGCCGGACGATATTACGGGTGATACGTTTGTCGATGCGCATTCTCTGTTCCGAGGTGCAGTCGTATTTGACGGCGAAGGAATTTTAGATGTCCGAAAAGTAGGCTTAAAGACGATGATGGGCAAGATGGCAGAGGAAATGCAGGAAGACGAGCCGGATTCTCCGCTGAAGGTCAAGCTGTCCAAGCTGGCAAAGCAGATTTCAACATTTGGATATATTGGAGCGGTTGCAATCTCCATTATGTATTTTGCCTATTTTATTGTATCAGCCGGGGGCGTGTCGGCATATTTTGCCAGCGGTGCCGATCAGATTATAAAGGATATTGTAGAGGCAGTTTCGCTTGCGATTGTAATTATTGTCTGCGCTGTACCGGAAGGACTGCCGCTTATGATCTCGCTGGTGCTTATGCAGAATACAAGCAAGATGCTGGATCATAACGTGCTGGTAAGGAAGGCAGAAGGTATTGAGACAGCAGGTTCTTTGAATATTTTATTCAGCGACAAAACTGGCACGATTACAAAAGGAATGCTGGAAGTCGTAGATTTCTTTACGGCAGACGGCAGCTCGATTGCAATCCCGCAGCTGAAGGATCATGGCGCAGTCAAAGAGCTGGTTGACTTAGCGATCGGGAAAAATACACAGTCGATGTTTGATGCCTCCCATAAGGTTATCGGAGGAAATGCGACTGATCAGGCTCTGATGAAGTTTATGGGCGAAGAGGCGTTCCGTGCAGTCAATGCCAGGGCGGATTATGCCGTTACGGCAAATCAGGGATTTAATTCTGCAAATAAGTTCAGTCAGGCCAGAATCGATCAGCTGGGCAGGACTTTTTATAAAGGGGCGCCGGAAAAGCTGCTGGCATGTGCCGTAAAATATCTGGATGCCGATGGGAACATTAAGGATATCGATCAGTCTGCCCTGAATAAGAAAATTGACGAGCTTGCTGCGAAGGCGATGAGAATCTTAGCTTTTGGCTACTCAGAAAAAGAACTTGTAGAAAATACGATCAACGATGATATCGTAATCATCGGCCTGGTAGGAATCCGCGACGATGTAAGGCCGGAGGCAAGGGATGCGATCCGGCAGGTACAGGAGGCGGGCATTCAGGTAGTTATGATTACCGGCGACCGTCTGGAAACGGCTGTTGCAATTGCAAAAGATGCGGGGCTGCTCAAGTCGGAAAATGACAGGGCGATTTCTTCTGCACAGCTGAATGAGATGACGGACGACGAGGTTAAAAAGATCATGCCGGAAATCCGTGTCATAGCCCGTGCACTGCCTACGGATAAGTCCAGAATGGTGCGCCTGTGTCAGGAAATGAATCTCGTAGTCGGCATGACCGGCGACGGTGTAAACGATTCCCCGGCACTCAAGCGTGCAGATGTAGGATTTGCAATGGGCAGCGGTACAGAAGCTGCCAAAGAAGCAGGCAAAATTGTAATATTGGATGATAACTTCAAATCCATCAAGGATGCGATCTGGTATGGGCGTACCATTTATCACAATATATTAAAATTCTGTAAGTTCCAGCTTGTGATCAATGTTGCAGCAGTAGTTGTCAGCGCTATTGCACCGTTTTTCGGTGTAGAAGAGCCGCTGAAAGTCACGCACCTGCTTTTTGTCAATCTGGTTATGGACAGCCTTGGCGCGATCATGCTCGGCAACGAGCCTGCTTTGGAAAAATATATGACGGAAAAGCCGCGCAGAAGGGACGAAAGCATAGTCAGCAGGAAGATGATGGCCCAGATCCTGACTATGGGTGCATGGCTGACGATTATTAGTTTTGTATATTTAAAGCATCCGTTTTTTATCGGCTTGTTTGAAAACGAGGCACAGCACCTGACCGGATACTTTGTGCTGTTTATCGTCAGCGCATTGTTTAACGGATTTAATGTCAGGGATGAGGCATATGCCATATTTAAGGGTCTGGACGAAAATACCGGATTTATAAAAGTATTTTTTGCAATCATTCTCGTGCAGGCGCTGATCGTAAACGCGGCATTGATTCCGCTGCAGGTATTTACCTGGATTGGAAATATGTTCAGCTGTGTGCCGTTTGGCATAACAGGATGGCTTGCAGTAGCCGTTCTGGCGGTGACAATGATTCCGGTCGATATAATCCGTAAGGCCGTTACAGGCAGCGGGAAAGAATAAGCAGGACAGACAGATGTATTTGTAAGCCGCTATTATAAAAGCAAGATGTGGATTTTTAAATCGAAAATCTATATCTTGCTTTTTCATCATAAATAAAAACGGAAGGAACAGGCAGGAATTATGAGAGATCTTACTATCGCAATTACGGCAGCAAGCTATAGCGGCAATAAAGGCGCAGCCGCAATGCTCCAAAGCTCCATATCTCAGCTGAAAGAGATCTATGGCGAACAATTAAAAATCCGGCTGATGAGCGTATATCCATCAGAGGACAGGCTGCAGTGTCCGCATGACTGCGTAAGCATTGTCCCGGCGCAGCCGCAGCGGATCGTGTTTGCAGCATTTCCCTGCGCGGTGCTCTACCGCGTTTTTTCCTGGTGTCCGCCGATTCGGGCACTGCTGCTGCACAGCCCGGTCTTAAATGCATATGCCGGGACAGATCTGGTAATTGACGAAGCGGGCATTGCTTTTTGTGACAACAGAGGTTTTGTGATGAATACATATGCGTTTCTGTGTGCGGCAGTTCCGCTGCTGATGGGCGTTCCGCTTGTCAAGTATTCACAGGCCATGGGGCCGTTTCACAATGGCTATAACCGGTTTCTGGCAAAATGGATACTGCCAAAAGCAGAGCTGGTGATTGCCCGCGGCCGCCTGACAAAGGAGCATCTGTATGCAGCCGGCATTAAGGATAATGTAAGGATGTGCGCTGACGGTGCTTTTACAATGCCGCAGAATGCCGCTATTACAAAACAGGTATTAAATATCTGTAAAAAAGAAGGATTTTCTCATACAGTCGGCCTTTCGATCAGTTCTGTCGTAGACCGAAGATGTGCAGGGGCAGGCATTGATTACCGCGGTATTATGGTGAAATTTATATTTTATTTAAATAATCGGGGATATCAGGTCTATATGTTTGCAAACGCAGCGCGCATGCATTCGAAAAGGCCGCGCAACAACGATCTGATGATCGGGGATGCGATTGCCAGGGCGTATCGTCAGGAATGCCTGCACAGGGCAGCAGGGGCAGAAAAAGCAGGGAAGAAAAGACCGGACCGTCAGAAAGTCCGCGGGCTGATCTGGGAGCATAGGGAAATGGAGGCAGAGGAGCTGCGTGCTTATATTGGGCAGTGTGAGCTGGTAATTGCCTCGCGTTTTCATGCTATGGTATTTGCACTGTCTCAAAAGGTGCCGGTCATGCTGGTCGGCTGGAGCCACAAATACCGGGAGGTCATGGAGCAGTTTGGACTGGGGGAATATGCGGCTGATTATAAACAGCTGAACGTTCAGCTGCTTTGCAGCAGCTTTGAAAATCTAGAAGCGCATCAGGAAGAAATTAAAGAAAAAATCGAAGCGCACCTGCCGGATGTAAAAAGCAGCTCAAGGCAGAATATACAATATATCGCAGAAATTATAGACTGTATATTGGAAAAAGATCGTATGCCGGAAAAAGACCACATATTTGAAAAGGATCATATGCTGAAAAAAGACTGTATGCTGGAAAAAGACCACATATTGGGAAAAGATTATATACTGGAAAAAGACCGTATGCCGGAAAAAAATCATATGTTGGAAAAAGATCATATGTTGGAAAAAGATCATATATTGGAAAAAGGACGTATGCTTCAAAAAAAGCATTCTGTTGATAAAAAATGTAACCATGTCATTGATCTGGATCAGCCGGATGCTTATATGGGGCCGTATTTATCCTGCTGTATGGGATATGCCGCAGCGGCACGGATACGTGAGAATGCAGCTTCGGGCGGCATGGTGACTGCGTTATTGTGCAGCCTTTTGAAAAATAATGAGATCGATGGCGCATGGGTAGTAAAAACAGCGTTTCAAGATGACGGCAGGCTTTCTTACCATACTTATATTGCCAGAACGCCGAAACAGGTCTGCGAGGCTTCTTCAAGCGTTTATATGCAGATACCTATGATGAAGCATATAGATCAGCCGCGCCGGTTTGACGGCAGGCTTGCAGTGGTGCTGACACCGTGCATGATGCATGCATTCTGCCGCATTTTGGAAAAAGATGAAGCGCTCAATGCCAAAATAGTCCTAAAAATCGGCCTGTTCTGCAGCGGAGCACATAAAACAGAAGCAGCAGAATTTGCATTGGACAAATGCCGCATACCGCGTGCCGGGGCCGAACGGCTTTATTTCCGCAGGGGGCATTGGAGAGGGAAGTCCAGTGTATTGTACAAGGATGGGTCCACCCGGGACTTTTCTTATACAAAATCGATCTGTGCCTATAAAAATGCTTATTTTTTTATAGAGAAAAAGTGCCTTGGCTGTAAAGACCAGTTCGCGGCAGAGGCAGATCTTAGCTTCGGCGATGTCTGGCTGTCCGAAATGAAAAAAGAGCCTGTCAAATATACAGGCTGTATTATAAGGAATGCGAAGGCGGGGCAGATGTTAAGGAGTGCGCAGGAGCAGGGAGATTTGTATGTCCGCCATATGTCATCCGATCAGATGCTGCGCAGCCAGATACGCGCACTGACTTTTAAATACCGCGGGGACTGCTGGAACCACAGGCTTGCCGGTTTTTTGGCAGTTAAAAACAGGGAGTTTTCCCTAAAGCATCCAGAATGGCTGAAACGCGTGCCGATGACAGCGGTATATTATTATATGTGCATGATCCGCGTGCTGCTGAGCTGGTAAGCAGCATGATCAGGCGGATAAAATTAAGCTGTGGCCTGGACAGGCGGATAAAATTAAGCTGTGGCCTGGACAGGCGGATAAAATTAAGCTGTGGCCTGGACAGGCGGATAAATTTTAGAGATTCCGCTCGTACATGGAAAATAAAGGAATCTCATCAATCCCCCTGTCTAGGTCTGCTTCGCCTGTATAAGTAAATCCGCATTTTTCATATAATCTTTTTGCCGGTATATTATCTGGTACGACATCCAGACGGATTGCCGGGTATCCGTTCTTTTTCGCATAATCTATGCAGAAGTTTACAATCTGTGTTCCGAGGCCTGTCCCGCTTAGAGCCGGTTCGGCTGCCAGGGTGTGGCATACTAAATAGCTGCCTTCTGGCAGCTGCCTGCTCCACGCTGCGTTTTCATATGCGCCCTGTGGGTCATTGTTTAAGACGAAAGCGCCGATGACGGTATGATTGTCTTCGTCCATGCATACAAACTGGCTCTGGCCGGCGGTCATCTGCCTGACATAATCGGCAGAAGGATATTCCTGATAGCTCCATTTCGGATAGTTAATATGTGCGCAGAGGTACTGGACGACATGATCGTAAAATCTGCTGACAGCCGCGATGTCTTTGTCTGTACATTGCCTTATTATCATTGGATTGAATTCCTTCCTATTCTATAGTTATTTGATATATTGAATTAGTTCTATAGATCATGCGACTACCTGATGTACTGAACTGGATCTATGGATAAATTATATTCGAATCAACCAGATTAAATTTTAACGCAATTTATGCGGTGGGGCAAGCAGCTTCTGCCGGTTTATAGAAATTTTCTTTTTATTTTCTATTTATGAGCTTGACAAATAATATTATATTTCGTATAGTATTAAATAACAACTAATATTGATCCTAATCAAATATAACAAGGAGTGATGGCATGGTATTTAACACAGGCGCTGCACTTTTGGATGCGATTGTATTGGCAGTTGTATCCAAGGATGAGGAAGGCACGTATGGTTATAAGATCACCCAGGATGTGCGCAAGACGATAGATGTATCGGAATCGACGCTGTATCCAGTGCTGCGTCGGCTGCAGAAGGATGACTGCCTGCAGGTATATGACAGGGAATGCGGGGGAAGAAACCGCAGATATTATAAGCTGACGCCGGCAGGCGCTGCGCAGCTGCGTCTGTACAGTGACGAATGGGTTAGTTATTCGCATAAAATCAGTGCGTTGTTTTCGGGAGAGGAGTTAGCATGAACAAGGAAACATTTTTGATACAATTAGAAAAGATGTTATATGATATCCCAAAAGAAGAACGGGATGAGGCCATGGATTATTACCGGAGTTATTTTGACGACGCGGGCGCGGAAAATGAAGCGCTAGTGATAGAAGAGCTGGAGTCTCCACAGGCGATTGCAGCGAGCATTAAAGAGGGTCTGAATTCCGGCGGAGATATGTCGGCATTTTTGAAAAATCCTCCACAGGTGCGTGAAGAGACGGCGCAGTCTGGTACTTACCAAAATGGAAAACAGCAAAAACCTGACTCATCGTCTACAGATTCACCGTTTGGCAGTGCGGCTCATGCCTCCGGCAGCTATCAGGGCACAGCAGCCGGGGCCGGAGCATCAGGCAGCTTTCAGAATGGAGCTTCTGGAGCCGGAGCATCAGGCAGCTTTCAGAACGGAGCTTCTGGGGCAGGCACATCGGGAGGGACTTTTTACCGACGGTATAACGAGTCTGAGAACAAATATAATAAGGGAGCGGGCAGGACAATGGACAAAACCGCAAAGATTATCCTTATTATTATCTTGGCCATATGCACGCTGCCTGTCTGGGGAGGTATTTTTTCCGTAACACTTGGAATAGCCGGAACGGTTATTGCAGCAGTCATTGTACTCGGCATCTGTTCCGTGGTATTTTTGATCGGCGGCATTATATGTGCAGTGGTCGGCATTTTAAGGCTCTGTACGCTGTCGCTGGTGTATGGGCTGCTGACATTTGGAACCGGGCTGCTGCTTGTAGCGGGCAGCGGGATCAGCTTTGTGCTGCTGTTTCTGCTCTGCGGGAGACTTCTGCCATGGGCAGTCAGAACCGGTATAGAACTCTGCCGCAGGCTGTTTCAATTTGTTGGAAGGAGTATGGCATGAACAGATGGATCAAGGGAATCATATATATCACGATAGGATGTGTCGGAATGGGCGCAGCCGCAGTAGTGCTCGCCTTGGTGCTGGGTGGAGGCAGCATAGATTTAAGTAATGATGATATGGCTCATTGGGCGAAAAAAGCGGTAAATGTCATGCGCAAGATGACAGGCAGAATGGGCAGAAAGGGACTTGTTTCGGTCGAAAACGATGAGACATGGGAAACCGGATTTGAGCCGTATGATTCTTCTGATCATAACGGTGAATGGATCGAGTACCAAGAAGATGGTTTTGACTATGATGAGTCTGATTATGAATATCATCTGCTGACAGCGGATAGTACTGCAGTGCAGAATCTGCGTATAAATCTGCGGCATGGAAGTCTGGATATCGATCAGTCAGAGGATCATAATATCAGGGTATTTTTGAATGGCTCAAAAGAGGCTGTAAAAGCTGAATATTCGAATGGAGAAGTGACGATTGAAGATCTTAGAAAAGGAGATGAGGGCCGCAGTGATGTAGATGTTTATTTGAAAATACCAGAGACTTTTCAGTTTAACGATGTCAGCCTGCAGATGGATGCCGGAGTAGTGGAGACGGACTGCTCAATTGAGGCGCGGAATCTGAGCCTGAATGCAGATGCGGCAGATATTTCGCTCCGTGAGCTTTATGTGGATGCCATGCATGTTACAGTAGGTGCCGGAGTAGTAGATATAGAAGAGGGCAGATTTGGGACAGCAGATCTGGACT
This sequence comes from uncultured Eubacterium sp., assembly GCA_910586445.1. Lineage (GTDB taxonomy): Bacteria > Bacillota > Clostridia > Lachnospirales > Lachnospiraceae > Eubacterium_J. Next base: position 5,091 of record CAJUHV010000043.1, on the reverse strand, counting down.
GCGGCGTCGGGGAGATCGACATTGAGACATTATCCATCAGCAGGGATTCAAAAATTACCTGCGGCATGGGAAGTGTTGAAATCGAAATGGAAGAAGATACGGCTGCTTTTAATTATGTGGTAAGCTGTGGTATGGGCGGCATTGAGATTGGAGACAATAACTATAGCGGGATTTCAAAAGCGAGGAAGATCGATAATGGGGCTTCGGCTACCATTACTCTGGACTGCGGCATGGGCAGCATTCATATCAGTTAAAAAAGTAACGTAAATCAAAGCACAAGAAGGAGAAAAATATGGATATGAAAAGACTAGTAAAATCAAATCAAAACCGGATTATCTGTGGAGTATGCGGAGGAATCGGACAGTACTTTGGGCTTGATGCAACGCTGATCCGGCTGGCATGGGTTATATTTGGCTTTGCAGGCGGCAGCGGAGTACTTGCTTATATTTTAGCAGCGATTATTATTCCGTCTGAATAAGACCTGCAGGGAGGTGAAAGGATATGACAGGAAGAGAGATTGTTAATTTAATTCGGGTTCTGCGTGAAAAGGGAATGCCTGCGGAAGAAATTCTTGAAATTATCGAGAGAGTTGAGAGTCATTCACCGGCTGAAGATGGCAAAGATGTAAAATAATTAACCTGATACTGGGTGTAAAGTCTTATTAAGTTATTAAGGCTTTGCACCCTTTCATTCGAACACTGATTATCATAAACTGCAAAAAAAACACTTGAAACTAATTCCAATTCAGATTAAAATAAAAGAACACATCCAAACGGAGGAGCAGGCAGCAGGGCGTGTTGTAAGGCGGCTGTCTGTAAGGAACAATAGCTGACATGATATCGCAGGTTATGGGCATGATATCACAGGCTGGTGAAAAGGAGCGAATTATGTTAGAACAAAAGAATATCCAGGAAATGACCCGCAGGGAGTACTGCAGCTATGTACAGCGCCAGTACAGCAATGATCCGCAGTGGGTGCGGACAAGGCTGATTTCTAAATGGGATCAGGAGCACGAGAAGAAAAAAGCGGAACAGTAAGAACCGGGCAGTAATCTGGTAAGAAATGGACAGTAAAAAAGACAAAAAGAAAGGAGCAGCATGTGGGCAGGACGGCACAGATAAGTCGGAATACAAATGAGACACAGATTACGGCAGCGCTGGATCTGGACGGAACCGGGAAGGGCAGCATAGATACAGGCATACCATTTTTTGACCATATGCTTGGCGGCTTTGTAAGGCACGGTTTTTTTGATTTACAGCTTCAATGCCGCGGAGATGTGGAGGTAGACTGTCATCACAGTATTGAAGATACTGGAATTGTGCTCGGCAGTGCAGTCCGTGAGGCGGCAGGGGATAAATGCGGCATACGCCGGTATGGGCATTTCCTGCTCCCTATGGATGAGGCACTGGTGTTATGTGCCATAGATCTGTCCGGCAGGCCGTATCTGGTGTATGAGGCACATTTTACTGGACAGATCCTGGGCGGGATGGATACGCAGATGGCAAAAGAGTTTTTCTATGCAGTCAGCTATGCAGCAGGCATGAATCTGCATTTGAAGGTACTGTATGGGGAAAATGACCATCATATTATGGAGGCAATGTTTAAAGCATTCGGAAAGGCGCTGGACATGGCGACAGGCTTTGACGGGCGTATTACCGATGTGCTCTCCACAAAGGGCACGCTGTAGCATTTTAACAGTTTATATAGTAATCAGACAAAAGATGAATCCTTTCTGGTGGATTCATCTTTTTTGCAACAATACAAGATATTGTGCCTTGCTTGTGCAAAGCAAACAAAAATACATAGATATAGTATTTGGCATTGACAATGGGAGCAGGTGTGGTACAATAGCATGTAACAGTTTTAAGTAAAATTCTGGGAACTGTTATATTGGCATACAGGTATTTAGAATGGGTTATTGATGACTGTATTAGGTAGTAAGGAGCAGGGTAAGATGAAGATTATTAAGCGTAGCGGTTCAGAGATGACATTTAACATCGATAAGATCAGTCAGGCAGTGAGCAGGGCAAATCTCAGCGTGCCGGAAAGTGCGCGGCTGAACGAGCTGCAGGTTGCACTGATTTCTGATAATGTAAGGAGAATCTGTGAACAGATGGGACGTGCGTTAAATGTAGAGGAGATACAGGATCTTGTGGAAAATGAGATCATGAACCAGCGGGCTTTTGACGTCGCGCGTAATTATATTACGTATCGTTATAAGCGTGCTCTGGTACGTAAGTCAAACTCTACAGATGAGCAGATCCTTAGCCTGATTGAATGCAATAACGAGGAAGTAAAGCAGGAAAATTCCAACAAAAATCCTACGGTAAACAGCGTGCAGAGGGATTATATGGCAGGAGAGGTAAGCAAGGATATTACAAAGCGTTTCCTGCTGCCGGAGGATATTGTGCAGGCACATGAAGAAGGGATAATCCATTTTCATGATGCAGATTATTTTGCACAGCATATGCATAACTGCTGTCTGGTCAATCTGGAAGATATGCTTCAGAATGGGACGGTGATCAGCGAGACACTGATTGAGACGCCAAAGAGTTTTGCTACGGCATGCAACATCGCTACACAGAGCATTGCGCAGATTGCAAGTGCGCAGTATGGCGGTCAGAGCATTACGCTGTCACATCTCGCACCGTTTGTACAGGTCAGCAGGGAGAAATACAGAAAAAAAGTCCGCGAAGAATTTGAGGCAGAGGAGCTTGAGCTGGATGATATTAAAATAAATGAAATCGCAGAAAAAAGGGTCAGGGATGAGATCCGCCAGGGCGTGCAGATGATCCAGTATCAGGTCATATCATTGATGACGACGAACGGGCAGGCACCGTTTGTAACAGTGTTTATGTATTTGAACGAAGTAGAGGCAGGGCAGACGCGGGACGATCTGGCGGTCTGTATTGAAGAGATGCTGCACCAGCGGATCAAAGGTGTCATGAATGAAGAGGGAATATATATCACCCCGGCATTTCCAAAGCTGATTTACGTATTGGAAGAGGACAATATCCATGAGGACAGCAAATACTATTATTTGACTAAAATTGCCGCGCAGTGTACAGCAAAGCGGATGGTACCGGATTATATATCAGAAAAAATCATGAAGCAGTTAAAACAGGGCAACTGCTATACATGCATGGGATGCCGCTCATTTTTAACGGTATACAAAGATAAAGAAAACAAGTTTAAATTTTACGGAAGGTTTAATCAGGGCGTTGTGACGCTGAATCTGGTTGACGTGGCATGCTCCTGCGGCGGGGATATGGACAAGTTCTGGGAGATTTTTGATGAACGCCTGGCACTGTGCAAAAGGGCGCTGATGTGCCGCCATGACAGGCTGAAAGGGACGCCGTCTGATGTGGCGCCGATTTTGTGGCAGCATGGCGCGCTGGCAAGGCTCAAAAAGGGAGAAACGATAGATAAGCTGCTGTATGGCGGATATTCCACGATATCGCTGGGATACGCAGGACTGTGTGAATGTACCAGATATATGACCGGAAAGACGCATACAGACCCGCAGGCAAGTCCGTTTGCACTCAAAGTCATGCAGTATATGAACGATGCATGTGCAAAATGGAAGGCAGAAGAAAACATTGATTTTTCTGTCTACGGAACCCCGCTTGAATCTACGACTTATAAGTTTGCAAAATGCCTGCAGAAACGGTTTGGAAAAATAGCAGGCGTTACAGATAAAAATTATATTACAAATAGCTACCATGTCCATGTGACAGAGCAGATCGACGCGTTTACAAAGCTGAAATTTGAAGCACAGTTCCAAAAGCTGTCTCCGGGAGGGGCAATCAGCTATGTGGAAGTGCCTGATATGAAGTCCAATCTGGAGGCGGTGCTGTCTGTCATGCGTTATATATATGATAATATTATGTATGCAGAATTAAACACAAAAAGCGATTACTGTCAGGAGTGCGGATTTGAAGGCGAGATCCGTATTGTAAATGACGGGCATGGCAAGCTGATCTGGGAGTGTCCGCGCTGCGGCAGCCGTAAGCAGAACCGTATGAATGTCGCAAGGCGCACATGCGGTTATATCGGAACACAGTTCTGGAATCAGGGCAGGACGCAGGAAATAAAAGAAAGGGTGCTGCATTTATAACAGTACCAATTCTTTAAAAGCCGGATAAATACCAGACTCTAAAAATATATGGCAGATATAATTTTTGGTATTATTGTAGAAATACCGGATGATATTGAAAATTGAGCAGAAAAGGGCTGCCGCATTAAGTGAAATGTATACAATATAGAATCGTTTTCTAATGAAGACATATTTATATTGTATATGGATACTTAATGCGGCAGCCCTTTTTGTTCATGACAAAAGAAAGTTCGCACAGCGTGCTTTCTTTTGTTTGGTCATTTATTCTTCTGCCTGTTTTTTTGAACGGTTTTCATAATCTATCGGTTCATTTCCATCGTGAGAAAGTTTTGTCAGTGTATACCGGATTACCGTTCCTTTTTTCATATAACACCACGAATAACCCTCGACAGCTTCGCATGTATAGATGCCGATAAATCCGGGCGAAGACTCCGGCTCTTCCAATAACTGGGTGCCGCGCAGCTGGTACTGTACGCCGTTTTCAGCATAAAATGCATAAGCAGCCTGCAGGTAATTGGCAGTATTTTCATCTGTGGTGCGGAATGTTTCTTCCTTGATCTGATATTCGGTTGCGAAATCCGAGCTGAGTATTTGTGTTCCCTGTACGGATGTAAATACATATAAGGCGGCTGATACCAGTATGCCGACCAGTAATACGGAAAATATAATCAGCCCGTTTTCTTTGCCTGCAAGAAATTTTCGGCAGAACAGGAAGATTACGATTAAAAATGTGATAGACGCGATGCATGTAATCCATAGGTAAACGCTCATAATGCAGATACTCCTTAGCACATAATGTAAGGAACTGTCCAAGGTACTTAAAGACCGTTCCTAGAGCGTGTTTGAAAAATCATTCCCGCCAACTGTACGCCCCGCTTTGTGGTATATTTGGCCCTCATTCGGTCAACGTAGCCCGCTACGCCTCCCTCATTCGGGTCAAATCTCCCACATCATCTTGGACATTAGTAGTCCAA
>CAJUHV010000042.1 GCA_910586445.1 uncultured Eubacterium sp. | reverse complement strand
TTGAAATTGGTAGGGTAGTTTTGTGCAAATTTCTATATTTGCTCATTTATAGTTTTATATTTAATCAGGAGCCTGCAGCTGCTATTCTTCAAAAAATACATCTATCAATGCAGCAGCAGCATTTTCCTTGTTTAGACTGCCTTTGACAATTCCGGCTACAGTTCCAAGGTCTGTGTCCGAGTTACTTTGAATCAAATTGATATCCGGCAGGTATATCCCATATGCGGCTGTTTTGTTTTCGGGACCTGTCTGAGCCGGCACTTGGCCGGCCAAGGTGCTTTCTTCTAGATCCGGCCGGTCTTGGTTCACATCTTCCGTCAGTGCATTTTCGCTGGAGCTGCCAGATGACCAACATAACAGATCTGCATTTTCTTTTGCAAAATCAGGCAGGTATATATTCAAGTCTTCGAAGCAGCCTGCTTCTGCCAGTTCCTGGAACCGGTCTTCGTTTGTAATGATCAAATCGATCTCCTGTGCCCCCAGATAAGTAGAGAGCTTTGCATTTGATTCGTGTCCGTTTGGAAACACATCGTCTATTTGAACTTCCTGGCGGTCAGCATCTAAAACCAATTTCTGCTCAAGCTGCTCCTTTAACTGTGCCTTATCCTGGGGAGTTAGATAATCCTGAACCACGGCAATAAACAGAACGCGTTCTTTCTGCGGACGCAGCGTACTCCATAAAACAGCAGCCGTAATTCCAGCGGCGACAATGCATATTAAGCATTTTATAAGGTAGTAATCCCGAAAATACTGCAGCCGCTGGTGTGTGTTCATCTGAGACCATTTCTGTTTTTCTGATTTTGCCTCCTGCACCTGGAATAATGAAGCATCGTCATCTAAAGCTGAACGATTATTGTTTTTTCCCATTAATGCCATAAAATGAAATCCTCCTTATATTATATTAGCATTATATCCGTATAGCAGCATATGCGGTTTAGCCGTTCTCGTGCCTATGTACCATTAGTTTCAGACATATAGGTTTTTGTCTATACAGTTGTATGGATTCCATTTACATTAATATTTTCATTATCGTCCATTGGAATTACCAGGCATTTTTGGCCATCAATAATTTGAGACTTGATCTGTGAAGCTTTTTCCGGCTTTACATGAAGTACAACATCATATGTCTTCACCTCAAATTTACGCTGGTCTACAACGTTTTCTGCATACAGTACGGCATCACCGACTTTTTCGTCGTATGCCTGTCCGGCCTGCTCTATTTTTTCTTCTGAAACACCGCTTTCGTTTAAAATTTCTTTCATTGTTTCTTTCGAAAGTGCAATCGGTTCAGGCTCTTCTTCTTTTTGCTGGCTTGAGAGGTTTTTATCTTCAGTGATCTTTTCCTGTATTTTATCGTGGATTTCTTTGACTGTTTCATAACTGCATTCTTCGCCAAGGGCATCTTCCAGCAGGGAGCGGAACGTTTCTTTTTGTTCAGCTGCAGTCATTTTTTTGACGCAGCCGAGAACCCCTTCAATAAATTCAATCGGCGGTTCTTTTGCATTTTTGGCATAAAATAATACAGAATGTATATCCGTGCTGCGGTCTGTAAAAGCCGGAAATACAAAGCCGGCATCAGGTATTTCAACTATCCAGTCGCGCATCCTGAGCCCGATTTCATTTGACTGTTCGAGATAGCTCAGGCCCGGCTTTGACAGCGTGACAGGGCATACGGCACAGAGCAGGTACTCGTAGATTTCTTCAGATTCATCAAGGCTTCTATGATCTTTTGTTTTAGAAGGCACGTCATAGGCATCATGAAAAATCAGAATCAGGTAGTTGCCTGCATAGTCATAGTTTTCAATGATCAGATCATAAAAGCGCTCTAAAAGGTCATCATTTTTCAGCCTGCTTTGCCTTAATCCAAGGAGAAACTGCTGTCTGCCTCCCTGCTCCTCTTCTGAAAGGGGAAATTCCAATTCTAATAAATTATTTCCGAGCGTACCGGAAAGTACTTTTTTTGCGAGTTCTAAATATTTGAAAAATTCTTCTTCGTCTAGATTTAAAAAAGTTTTCCCAAGCCGTGTGATCCGGTTATGCTCCCCGTCTACATAACAGCCGCACATGCGCGTAAATGTGCAGCCTTCTTTTTTCAGCCTTTTTTTTATTTCCATTATTTCTTTTTTGTTCAAATTGATTACCTCGGTTTCTATTAGATTATAAGCATGCAGAAGCTTGTAAAAACTGCCTGCATTAGGTATATTATACACTCGCAGTTTCCAACAGGCAATTCATTTTTTTGCTTCTCTTTCTTTTATAATGAATTCATGTAAAGCTATGGGGCTTGGGCAGTATGTTTAATGCTGGATGCAGAATTGCTTTTTGAATGAATTTTCTAAAAAAAGTGGAAAGGCATTGAATTATTTTATGATTGTATGCTAGAATAAATATAAAATATATAAGGAGGGTAAAATCCTATGAGTGAAAAACTGTATAAAGCAATTAATGCGACGGCAATCTGCAGTCTTGTTCTCGGAATCTGCATACTATCATCGGGTATTGTTTCTGGAGTTCTGCTGATTGTAAATGGTGCAAGACTGTTAAAGCATAAGTCGATTATTTTGTTATAGAATATTGTCATTGAGCGATAAAAATAAATATGAAAACGCCCGCAGTGCATTACTTTAGCTTCAATGCTCAGCCGGCGTTTTCGTCATGTCTTTACAAAAATTAGATATTCAAACTACTGTTTTCTGTACTTTCTGCTGTACTTTCTCTGAAATAAAATCCTGTACCTGATCCCGTTCCATGCCGAGGGTGACTGCAAATTCGCCGTACAGGCTTTCCTGCGCAAGATGGAAATACTTTTCGTCTGAGGCAGTCATTTTCTTGCCTTCTGCAAGCCTGTTCTGCATGCGCTGATAAATTGTCTTGATAATCCGGATCAGTTCACGGCAGTCGCATTTGCGCAGCGTTTCTTTGTACTGTGTCTCACGCTGTTTTTCATCTTTTATCCATAGCAGCTCAATATCTGGGATTTCTTCGATTAACTGCATGATTGCTTCTTTACAGATCAGTGGCCGGATGACTACTTTATCACTGTCTGCCGGTGTAAAGATCTGGGTGTCTTTCGAGTAATAAGGCACAAGCGTATAATAAATCCGCCCGCTCGGTATGCCGGGGATGTCCAACGGCCCGATATCCTTGACAATGCAGACACCATTGTTTCCATAAATTACAAAATCGTCTTTTTGAAACATACGCCAATCTTCCTTTCTGTCAAAATAAAAATCTGCTGCCAATATTATTTTACCAATTTATTTTTGACAATGTAAACACTTTTTATGCAGTTCACGCATATTTCGTGATAATTAGCTATATGGAAGACTGCGTATTTGTGCAGTTTTACTACATAATAGGTTAAGATTCCAACAATTGTTTACGGCAGATTTCCTCTATTTTACAATACATTTCCAGATAAGAGCAGTTTTCTTTCGCACAGAGCTTTATAACGGAGTCATACTCGGGATAGATTTTAGTTTCATCATTGATCCGGCAGACCTTAATATGGACTTCTCCATATACAGTCTGAATGGTTCTTAATTCACGGGGCAGGACTGAACGCTGCATACGCTGTCTTCGGATGCCGATGGTTGTTGTCTGGCAGAAAATGATCTGTTCCAGTTTTGGAATATCCTTTTCACTGCATAAAACATTTAACTGGTATGCAGGACGGTTTTTTTTCATATAGACCGGCATATAATGTACATCCTTTGCGCCGGCATCCATCAGCTGTCTGAGTACATATCCCATAATTTCTCCGGTACAGTCATCGATATTTGTTTCTAATTTATAAATATAATCCGTATCCTGCACAGAGCCAGGCAGGTTATTATTATAAGCAGGTTCGATCAGCATGGCACGCAGCAGGCTTGGGCGGTCATAGGTACGTTTTCCTGCACCAAGGCCTGTCCGCAGTATGTGAAACTGATCAGGAAGCCTGCTGCCGGTACAGACTGCCGCAGCGATCGCAGCGCCTGTCGGAGTAACAAACTCGCCCTGAGAGCCTGTAATGTGCAGCGGCAGTTTATGCTGCTTTACAATATTTACGACTGCAGGTACCGGTACCGGCAGGATTCCATGCTGGCAGCGGATGGTGCCGCAGCCTTCATATAATACAGGGATGATAACGTCTGTAATGTTCAGGTTATCCAGGCATACGGCAGCAGATATAATATCTACGATTGAATCTACTGCCCCGACCTCGTGAAAGTGTACATCTTCTATAGAGACGCCATGAGCCTCTGCTTCGGCCCTGCCTAAAATATGAAATATATTACAAGCCGTCTGTTTTGCACGGTCAGTCATATCCGCCCGCTGAATTATGGAAAGTATTTCTGAAAGCGGCCTGTGATCGTGGTTAGCGCTGTGTCCATGATGGAAACGGCCGTCACAATGGCTGTGTTTATGGGCGCTGCAGCTGTCCTGATTATCGTCTGATAAATATATATGCGTACTTGGATCTGAATGGCTGCCGTGCAGATATTCCATATCATGATCATGATTATCCTGCTGCAGAATCACATGAAAATCGCAGGCATCCAGACCTGCTTTTTTTACCCGGGTGATTTTTGTCTGAAAGCCCTGCAGAGGCAGGCTTTGAAGTGCTTTATCCAGTATGACGGAGTCTGCACCTAAGTCAAGCAGCGCTGCTGCTGTCATATCGCCGCTGATGCCGCTGCAGCACTCCAGATATAATATATTTCCCATATTTTTTCCTTTCCTATTTTGTAAAATATATATAACAAAAATACAATCAGTGTTTAAGTAAACTGCTCTATATCCCGGTCAAGCTCTGATAAAAGCTGCTGCCTGCGTGTTCCGATCAAAAGCTGCCGGCTGTACCGTGTAAAACGCTCGCTGGGATGTTCTGCCAGAAAGGCAGCTGCTTCATGGTTCAGTGTAAGGTCTGTGATAAACACGACCATTTCCTGCCCGTTTAAAAAAGCCTGCTCCATAAAATCAAATGCATACTCCAGCGCTATTCCTGCTGCAAGCTCTGCCTGCTCTAATATCTCCTGCTGCTGGTCGAAGCCTTTTTTTGCTTCTGCAAATGCTGCCTGCGGTGCCAGTCCACTTTGCGGCAGAAATTCTTTTAATTTCTGAACCAGCCACTGGCGGTTTTTGATCTGTGTCCGGTTCAAAAGGCCGGCTTCACGTTCCTGCACGAATGTATCTTCAAATATTTTTTCAAGCCTGGCATAACAAATATGGGGATCACGCGCATCGCTCAGCTGCCTGCGGTAGTCTTTTAAAAATGCATACCATAAATCCGTACGTGCCTTTTGCAGTGCCGTTTTTGTGAAGCAGCCTGACAATCCGTCTGTAAGCAGGCTTATAACGCTTAATCGTTCATCAAATGCAGCCTGCTCTATACGGGCAGAGATCTGAGGTTTTATTTTTCCGTTCAATATATCAGCAATACCGTAATCATCCTGATATTTGTGATATAGGCCGAAATATGCCGCTGCATCCTGTGCAGTTTCTTCATGATGCAGGAACTGTCCGACAACGCCGGCATCGATTGGAATGTCCAGTTCCTTATATACTTCCATCAGACAGCTTAGATCTTCCCATCCTCTTGCAGTGACAAAACGCATGCCGTCTACATCTGTCTCAATACGGTAAAAGTTTTTAGGGCGGAGCTCCAGATAACTGATAATTTCGTTTTGAATATGCACTTGTTTTGCATATTCTTTCCATACGGAAAAATCGGCTTCAAGGTCAATGCAGCGTACACGGTCCAGCGTCACCATGTCAAAATCCCGGACAGATTTGTTGTATTCTGGAGGATTCCCGGCAGCAGCAATGATCCATCCATGCGGGACGGATTGGTTTCCAAATGTCTTACACTGCAGAAACTGCAGCATGGTAGGTGCCAGGGTCTCAGACACACAGTTGATCTCATCAATAAACAGGATTCCTTCAGCCAGCCCGCTGGTTTCTATTTTACGGTAAATGCTGGCAATAATTTCGCTCATCGTATATTCCGTAATAGAATAAGACCGTCCATGAAAAGTTTCTTCCTTAATATAAGGAAGTCCGACAGCGCTCTGTCTGGTGTGATGTGTAATGGTATATGCAACAAGTCCGATCCTGCATTCCCTTGCGATCTGCTCCATAATCTGTGTCTTGCCGATGCCCGGCGGGCCCATTAAAAGGATCGGGCGCTGCCGGATATATGGAATCCGGTACATGCCGTCCTGATCTTTTGCTAGATATGCTTTTACGGTATGTTTGATTTCTGCTTTTGCCTGTTTGATATTCATATCTGCCTCCCTTGTTTCGTATCTGTCCGGCGGGTGAAATGCCCCGCAGAAATAAATTCTTCTGCACTAAGCTGAAGGCGCATTGCCCACGGCGGTACTTTTGATTCGTCAAAATCTTCTAAAAATAAAAATGCAGTTTGATAGGACGGACGTTTTTTTGGATAAATGCCGCGTCCATCGGTAAAATACAGCAGGCCGTCGAGACGAGGGATTGTGCCGTCATGGATAAGCTTTTCTACATAGGAAAATGCCGGACAAAAATTTGTGCCTCCTCCTCCGATAATGGTAAACTGGTCCAGCAGCTGGTCATAATGAGAAAGATCCTCCAGCAGCTGGTCCGAGCGTACCTGATCATCACATTGTATCAGCCTGATGCGGCATTTTGCAAAAAAACTTTCCCGCTGGTGCAGAATATGAAATGTTTCCCTTAAAAAGTTTTTAACAAGGCTGCCGCTGGTAGAATCACTAGTATCGACTACGATAACAAATTCCTGGATTTTACGGATCTCTCTTGATTCAACCGGCTCGACCAAAGGCATATTTTTATACAGCCGCAGGCCATATGTGTAAAAATTTAAGTCAAACTCATCGGGATCGCAGTGCAGCTCTTCACGCAGAACAGAAAATTTTTTCAAAAAGCTGCTGTAGCTTCGCCTGCTGCGGCCGGCTTTGATCTGCGCTTCCATAAGACGTTCGCCCTCTGTGGTGTCGCCTCCATGCTGGTCTTGATGAATCTGCACCTGCCTTGCTATCTTATTCCACTGATCTTTTGCATTCTGTACTGCAGCCTGCTGCTGGTTCTGCATGGGCCAGTAACGATGGTCATCGGTGTAAAATTCTGCCTGCAGTGCTAGCTGGTGTTCTTCGTCAAATCCTTCGATCAGCTGGTAAATTACAGCTGCAGATATGCCGTATGGTATATTTTTCAGATGGTTATACATCTGCTGTCTGTTCCAGGTCAGTATACGCCTCGTGCCGGGCTTATCCATACAGTCAATGGTGTACTCCACTGCTATGTCACAGGCAGTATTCCATAGATTCTGTTCTCGATTTCCTGCAAGCCATAAATGGGAAAAAATGCAGTGAAGCACACTGTGCAGATAAGCGCGTCCTAAAAATTTTGGATTGTCTTTAAAAATGCACAGTGTCCTGCTGACAGAATATTTCAAATAAATTCCATCTGTTGCAAAAGCCTTTAATGCTGCATCCTCCCGAGGGATCAGCGCAGACAGGGCTATATCCAAAAAGCGCAGGTCCAGATATAGTTCACTGCGGATAAGATCCAGTATTTTAACCGACATTTCATATTCCCATTCTGTCTGGGTTTTTACATGTTTCATGTTCTGCCTTTCTATTTGTTTATTTAAAAGGAATCAAAATCATACCGTGTATTTTGACTGATCTTTTGGTACTGCCCCAGCCAATGCATAATTGCTGCATTTCCTTCACCCCAGCCTGACTGCGCAGCATATTCGCAGGCAGCCTGAATGTCATGCAGCAGCAATAATTGACTTTGAATCAGAAACATCAGTGATTCCAGCTGACGGTTTTTGACAAGCCACTGGCTGAGAAACCGTCCGTGTGCCTGAACATAATTTTCATATTGTGATTTTTTATCCGGACTCAGCCCGGCCGGGTAACGGAGCCGGCAGAGCAGTATACGGCACATTGTCTGCTCAGATTCTTCCGCACTTGCTTTTTGAAAAATTTCATCATACTGCGTAAAATCAATGATGCCGTCTTTAAATGCCTGTCTGGCTCTGAAACCTTCGCCTACGATCTGGCGTCCGAAAACATGGGCTGGTGCAATCTCATCATATGTTTCATAATATTCGGGATAAAAAATAGATGTTTCAATGCAGTCTGTATCCTGCTGCCTGCCGGAATAAAAAGAAACTTCTGCATCCCATGAAATCTGTGCAAGTATTTGACGCAGGCAGGTTTTATCAGATACAGAACATCTTATATAAAGCTGCTGCAGCTGATGGCAGTTCATAAATGCATCACTGCCGATCCAGGTAAGATGATTTCCAAAGCGGATCTGCTTTAGGTTTCTGCAGTTATAAAATGCATAGTCATGGATTTTAACTAACGAATCCGGCAGAAATACAGATTCAATATAGTTGCCGCTTAGTTCTGTGACAGCATAAGATCTGCCGCCAGAAGCCTCATATATCTCATACTGCTGCGGCAGCCTGCAGTCTTTGGCAAAACAGTAGCTGCCAAGCTCAGTGACAGGATATCCGCCGATAAAATCAGGAACCGATGCGGACGGCGTACAGCCGTAGATACGCAGAAGCCTGGCAGTATGCTGCGGCGTCAGTTCCCATAAGATTTGACAATTATTTGTATGGTGATCCATTTTATGCTTACCTTTCGTAATTCTTCTGGCCCTGCGAAAGCCTCTAAATCAGCTTATTATACCAGAAAACAAATTGTGGCGCAAGAGCGGGCAGCGCTTTATACTATAATAATAAGATTATAATTTTATTTTATAGACACAAAAATCCCTCAGGCAGTGCTGCCCGAGGGACTTAAATTAGCTGCTCAATTTATTTATGTTATGTATCAGCTGATTGGATACTGATGAAATATGTTCTGTAGCAGTCCGGCAGTCTGCAATGATTTTTTCAAAACTATATACATTTTCAAGAGTCGTCTTAGCATTTTCCTGATTTTGATTTGAAAAATCTGCCACTTCTGCTGCTTCAGACAGAATAGAATCTTTATTGCTGTTTAGGCTGGTGACGTCTGATTCAATGCCGTCAATTGCTCCGGCTACTTTAATGACTTCTGAGCGCAGGGAATCAAATAAGCTGCTGGTATAATGAATTTTCTCAGTCTGTTCTGCAAATGCTGCAGTTACTTTCTGCGTTACTTCCACACTAAACTGTGCATTGTCGATCAATTCATTCACACTTTTATTGATCTGCTCTGTAGAGGCCCTTGACTGGTCAGCTAACTTGCGTATTTCTTCTGCAACAACTGCAAATCCTTTTCCAGCTTCTCCTGCCCGTGCAGCTTCTATGCTTGCATTTAAGGCAAGCAGATTTGTCTGGCTTGAGATGCTTGCGATAATTTCTGTCGCGGTACGTATATTCATTGCCGATTCATTTGTCAGTTCTGTCTGGCTGCGCACTTTTTCTATAGATTCGCTGTTTTCATTGTTCAGCTTGATCAATTCTGTAATATAGGCTACTACAGATTGATTACACTCCTGCATACGGCCGGCACTGCTGGATAAAGCAGCTACATTTTCAGAAATGTGATTAATTTCACTGCTGATATCATCCAGATCTGTTGTAATCAGCTGCATACGGTCAGCCTGTAAAATAATATTTTCAGAAATGGCATTTACACTGCTGCTCATGTCTTCTTCCGAGTCTGCCATTTCATTAAACAGATTGTTAAAGCTTTTCGTTACATCACCAAGTTCGGCAGTTGCATTCTCAATGGATGAAATTACTTTTGCATACGAAACAGCAATTTCATTTACAAACTGCATGATTTCATTCATTTTTTTGCTTTTCTGGCCGATTGGCAGCTCCAGGCTTTCTAAGGAAATAGAACCGTCTGCAATATCAGAAACATGAGTCAGAAACTTGTTAAGTGCGTTTGCAGCCAGACCGGCCACGACAAGAGCAGCAACAAAACCGATGGCTGCACCAGAAATAATTAAAATCAGTCCAAACATAGTTCCGCGTGATACGAAAATAGTAATGAGCGCTGTCCAGACTCCGACAACTAAAACCGGCAGGCTGATAATGGCTGCCAATACAATTAACAATTTTTTCTTCTGTTCCTGATCCATCTGCATAACTTTTTAATCTCCTATCGCTTGAATTTTCAGTCTTTTTAAAATACTAAATTTTATCTTAATATTATAGTAACTTATGCCTTATATTGTCAATGCATTTTATTTTAAAATTTTAAAAATATTCATATCTTGTGCAAAATTGCTCATTTCATATAAGACCAGTGTTTCATCAGGCTGGATCTCACTCATCAGCCTGGCAACAGATTCATTATAATATCTCAGGTCCAGCATTGTGATCTCATCAAATTCCGGCATTAAAAACGGAACTATACTATTTGCAAACGAGTCCTTTATAATAAGAAGTTTTTTCAAATTTCTGCGGTTGTGTTTCGGCATATGGATATCAATTCTGGCAAAATTTCCGCCAAAATATACGCTGTATTTATCCTTTGTTTCCAGCCTGCTGAAATCATAAATGCTGTCAGACTGTTTCTGTCCGATTATGATCTGTGCTTCGGCCAGATTTTTAGGTATGTACAGCTGGTCAGGCCTGGACTGGTAATCAGGTGCCTTCGAATAAAGCGTTCCATAAAAGGAGCTGCTTACACATTCTGGAGAAAACTGCGCAAGTGCAGTACTTTCCTTATTATGGACGCGCTGCCATGCACAATAAGCCTGATAGGCAGCTTCCATCGTCCAGTGATGATCCGTCTTAAAATAAACCTGCATAGATCTGGCAGCGTTTTCCAAATCCGGCCGGATATCCAGTAATGCCGCCTGCTTTAATTCTGTTTCTGCACTTTCAAACATCTGATCGGCGTTGTATAATACTGCATGGTCAGGAAGCATTTGGGACAGTATCATGCCCTTTGAAGGCACCGGCAGAAATGTAACATCTGTGTCCTGCCCTGCTGCAAACTGTTCAACATATTGCAGGTTGTTCAGAAAGCGGGTTTTGGAAAGGTTACTGTCTAAAATCCGTTCAAAGTAATAGCCGTCTCTGCCGATATAGACACCGCCCAGATCTTGAAAACCTATGCGAAGCTGCATGGCAGTAGCAAGCTGCATCCACCAGTCTCTTCCTGTAAACTGGTCATTAGAACCGTCTGTAAGATTTTTCTGCATAGAAGCATCCAAAAAAGAGGCTGGTGAAGGAACCTTAAACGTTGTCAGGTATCGATTTTCATTCTCCGAGTAATTTCGCTGCGGCAATACAAATAAGAGGATTCCATTTACGGCAAGTATAAAGACAATTACTATGAAAAAAATTGCCTCGGATAGTTTTGTTCTGCTCATAAATTATATCCTCCTGTAATATATTTTTTGGAAATAAATTCTAAAATTTAAAATATAAAAATGGGTTGTAACTTCCGCTGACCAGCATGGCAATGCTTAAAAAGAGTACAATCATGCACCATATACTTTTCAGCCAGAAGGCGCATGACTTCCCAATATGTTCTGACACAGTGATCAGAAATCTGCCGGCGAGCTTTTGTAAGATCGAGGTAGATGCCGCTGCAAGTATCAATAAAAACAGCGCGTGTGTGGTCCATTCATATAATGCAAGCTGGTTGACCACAGGCACTCCGATTCCTGCCATCATCTTTATGTAATTTTTCATCTGCCCAAGCTCGTCGCAGGCAAATATGACCCAGCCAAGGATAATCCAAAACAGTGCATATACATGCTGCAGGATAGAAGGCAGGCGGGTTAAGATCTTGGACAGGAACAGTTTTTCCATTACCAGCAGCACAAAAAAATACAGCCCCCATAAAATAAAATTCCAGCCTGCACCATGCCATAAGCCGGTTAAAAACCAGACAATAAGGAGGTTGAGAATCTGCCTGAACATGCCCTTTTTGTTTCCGCCCAAAGGGATATAAAGATATTCCCTGAACCATCCACTGAGCGTCATATGCCAGCGCCGCCAGAATTCTGTAATGTTTCTGGATTCATAAGGATAATTAAAATTTTCCGGAAAATGAAATCCAAACATTTCGCCTAATCCGATTGCCATGTCTGAGTAGCCGGAAAAATCAAAATAGATCTGGAATGTATATGCAGCTGCACCGAGCCAGGCTAATGCAGCTGATAAGTCGGATCTTCCAAGACCTGATATTTCATTCCATAATGCTCCAATCTGATTCGCTAATAATACTTTTTTGCCAAGGCCGAGCAGGAAACGCTGCATTCCTGCTGCACACATAGCAAAGGAATTTCTGCGCACATCGATTTCTTCCTGTACATCGCTGTAACGTACAATCGGCCCTGCAATCAGCTGCGGAAACATGCATACATACATGCCAAAAGAAATTATATTATGCTGTGCAGGCACTTTTTCCCTGTATACATCAATTGTGTATGACATTGTCTGAAACGTGTAAAAGGATATTCCTATCGGCAGGGCCAGATTAAGAAGCGGGAGATCCAGGCTCAGCAGGCTGCCGGCGGCAGTGATTAAAAAATCCGTATATTTAAAAAAACACATTATGCCGAGATTGCCCAAAACAGAAATTGCAAGTATAAGCTTGGAAAATACTTGTTTTTTGTGATGCTGCTTAAAATATTCCAAAAGCCTTCCGTTACAATAATCAAAAACAGTAGAAAACAGCATAATTAATATATATTTTGGCTCACCCCATGCATAAAAAAACAGGCTTGCTGTTAACAGGAAGAAATTACGCAGTTTTACAGGACATATATAGTACAATATAATAACGGCCGGAAGAAAGATGCATAAGAAAACAATACTGCTGAATACCATGTTTTATACTCCTTTATTCTTATTCAAAACAGGATTGAAAAGCTTTTTGCACTAAGCCGTTTTTTTCACTGATAATCAGTGCGACATATGCACCTTCTCTTGTAACGACTGCTTTTTCTGCCATCCCTACCTGTTCTGGCGAATATTCTTCGAACGTGCCCTTACGCAGTGTGACATGTTCTTTTAATGACTGCATCATTGAAGCGGCATCATTTTTGTCTTTCAGGCGGATAACTGCAATTTCTTCCGCAGTTCCTTCCTTTGCATAAACATAAAAATAGGAATCTACCAGATCATAACTAAGGTCCGATAAATAACTAAAGTTCAGTTCAGCCTGCTCATCTTCGCTGGATATTTTTGTAAGCTCAGGAAGCGTTGTATCGGCTGCAAGCATCGTTTCTAACAGATCAGACAAAGATACTGCCGGGGCTGAATCGGCAGCATCTTTGCCGCAGGCTGTAATAAATAGAAAGATCAGCAGCATGGCTGCCAGTATATTTGTCTGTTTTTTCACAATTACAGTACCTCCTTGACATATGCTGTCACATCAGCTTCCGTTTCATACATTTTCCCGTCAGGCAGTATCTTTTCTGTATCAGAGGAGTCAGTTTCAATCGGCTGTTCATCTACTTCAAATGCTTCTGCTACGGCTTTTACGATCTTCTTTGCCTCTTTAGAGTCTGGATCGACTGCAGCAGATTCTTCCGTGTCACTGTAATTGTAAATAAACAGGCCAAGAATGTACTGGTCTTTTTCGTCCTGATACCATGATCCGTTTATATTGTAATTTTCAAATCCAGGTTTTGATGTCAGTGCCTGATTCATTTGATTTAAAAGCAGGTCTGCAATCGGCAGCTCATCACGTTCCAGATTTTTCTTAAACTTGAAATATGCATAAGATTTCTTTTTATCCAGCATGCTTTTCATTTTCGCTGGTACCGCATAGATATTTTTCAATTCTTTGCTAAACTGCACGGCACAGGAATATTTGGTGCCATCTGCTGTCGGCAGTGAAGACGAGTCCCAGTCATGTGAACTTCTGGAAATATCATCTGTCATATTAAAATTGCGGTACTTGCATTTGCTTGATACATCCGTATAGACATCTACATGATACCATTTATCATCATCCAGCTGAACCATATCCCAGGAATGATAATCATTATGTACAATATGGCATTCCATGTCCAGCATATTCATAAACAGTCGAAATGTGGTTGCATAGCCTACACAGACTGCATTCTGTCCGGCCAAAACACTGTGCGGCGTGTATGCACGGCTGTTTTCACCAGGAAGAGTGACAACAGAACCGGAACCCTGGCCGATATTTTTAAACATCCAGTTGTAAACCGCATGCTCTTTTTCGTATTTATTCATTCCGTCTTTAATTATTTCTTTTAAAATATCAGAAGCCATTTTAAGCGTTTTTTGATCCTCATCTGTCAGGCCGCTGCTGTCACCGCTTTTATAAGCGTCCGAAATATGCGTGGTGCTGCGGATTTCATATTCTCCGCCTATCACATAGCCGTCTTCCTGATAAGTATTTTCTTTTTCTTCTTCTTCGGCCTGTCGTTCTAACTGGTTATCTATAAATTTGTTCACTTTCTGATTCTGGGCATTTGACCGGTCAGCCTGATAGATATTCACTCCCAGGCTTGCGACCAGACAGCCTGCAAGTATGGTAGAAACTGCAGTTTTTGCAGCTTTTTTTCCAACAGATTTGTGGTTCAAAGATGACTGTGGCCCATTCATTTCATTACGCATATTATTTCCTCCCGTTTCTGTCATTGCTCAGTATATAAACCGGCTGAAATGACTATACAAACAGCTTTATACACATTGACATTAGATTGACAAGCTGTAAAAATGCGAATGTGAATAAAGCTGTTTATAATATAGACGCAGTAATGTTGTTATAAGTTGCACAAAAATAACAATTTTTTCAAATATTTAAAAGCAGGCTGTGATGATCATCCGTTCGTACCAGCAGCTTCCTTTTTATGAAATACTGCAAGTAAAATAAGTCCTAAGATCAAAACGATTATGGATATCAGCTGTGAGGTGGACAACCCGCCCCAGGCTCCGCGCAGGTCATTTCGAAAGATCTCAATTATAAATCTGCCGGTGCCATATAAAATCATATATAACACGCCGACCATGCCGTCTTTTTTCGACCTTTTTGAATACCAGAATAAAAAAAATGCAATTGCAAAATTGCCTGCACTTGAAATCAGCTGTGTCGGAATGAGCGGAACATTGTTTGGAGCAAAGCTTGAATGCGTATACATGATATGGAACCATGAATCTGTCTGCCTGCCATAACAGCATCCGGCGAAAAAACAGCCGATCCTGCCGAAGCCCTGAGCGAGAGAAACAGCCGGCATGGCAAGGTCAAGATACTTTAAAAACGAAGCCTGCTTTTTGCGGCAGTAAAGGTATCCCAGCAGCACGCCGAATGAAATGCCGCCATATACAACGTAGCCGTTTCGAAAATCCCACAAAATAGATGGATCTTCTTTAATCTGCGGCAGGCTGACAATATAAAAAAGCAGACGGGAGCCGATTAAGATGCCTAAAATAGAACATACCAAAATCCCCCAGATCATATCTTCATCCAGTCCAAGCTTTTTTGCCCGCCGGCAGCTGATGAGATAGGCGGATAAATAGCCGATGCCGATCATTATCCCGTACATATGGACCGTAATCGGCCCGATTGTTATATCATTCCACATATTTGTATTCTCCTAATGTTTGGGTAAATTCTATAGAATAAGGCTGGAGCTTTTCTTAGTTTTGGAACTTAGAGCGTGTTTGAAAAATAATTCCTTATGGAAATACATTTCTCAAACACGCTCCAGATTATAATCCTTATTTTATTTTAAATTTAATGGTCTTTTTATTGCCGGCCTTATCGGTAACGACCAGCGTATAGCTGCCTTTTTTTGAAACTACAGTGCCGGATTTTATAGATTTGTCATTTAGTTTCGCGTTTTTTATGCCGCTGCCTTTATCCGAATACTTAATCGTACGGCTGCCCGAATAAGCCTTGTTGTCTGCGACGCCTTTCACTGACGGCTTTGTAGTATCAATGCGGAAACTGATTTTACTGCTGTTACCGTTCACATCGGCTGCAGTAATTTTATATACACCTTCTTCAGACAGAAACAGGTAATCGGATGAAATATCTTCACCATTGACCGTCACTTTATTTAAAAGATCTTTCGAATCTATATTTAATGTGACACCGCTGTTATAATTTTTTCCATCCACAGCACCTGTATAAGCTGGTGCTGAATTGGAATTTTTATTGTCAAACACAGCATAGAGTCTTGTCTGCTGATCCTGCTGCAGCTTTTGGGCATCCCAGATCACGGTATGATTGTCTTTCTGCAGTTTTCCATTTGAATCAATCACTGCAAATGGAAAAGTAATGGTAGTCTGTACTTTTATATTTTTCAGCTCAGCCGTCAGGGAGGCAAGCAGTTCGGGATTGTCTCCGATCAGCGTTGTTAATTGGTCGATCAGCGTGTCATTCAGATCCTGCGAATCTTCCATCGGCATATAAATTGCCGATCTGGAAAAATATCTTGAGCTGAATTTCACAGAAGTTATACCAGACATGGACATTGCCTTTTGAAACGCTTCTGTATCTTTAAAATCTGCGCTCATAGTAAGCTGTTTACATGCTGTACCGTCCTCAGTAATATCTTTCAGCTGAATGTCGGCCTGCGGACTGCCCGCACGTAAAACAGCCAGTATCGCCTCATCACTTCCATAAGCCTCGGAGGCCATGGTCCATAAGCTTTTGGACACGGTTAAAACTTCCTTATAACTTCCAGATCCATCTTTTTTCAGTGTAATATCTGTAATATCTGAACATCCGGTCAGCAGAGCTGCGATAAGCATAATGATCAGTATCAGGCTCAGCTCTTTTCTTACTTTTCCTCGTATCATAGATTTTCCTCCTGCAATGTATGTTTTCTATTATAAAATACCATACCTCAGGCTGATCTACAAGACTTATTTTAAAAACGTCATGATCCTATGTGTTTCCTGATGAATTGAACAGCCAGTGTAATAACAATGCCCTCTGATAAAGGAACAGCCGCTGCTTCTGCTGCCAGCTTGCTCCACAAGGAATGGTCAGATAGTATATGCAGGCATGAATCCTGCGCCAGTACAATACAGCCGCCTGTAAGATATATGCTCATGCATACAAAGCTGACTGGTTTTGTACGCAGCGCACGGCATGTTTCAATAATATATGCAGCAGCTAAGTATACAGACGCTGCATGATACTGCATGCTGATAAACGGCCCGATCTGTGATTCATCCAAAAAAGACAGCCAGATTCCCTGCGCAGTTCCATTTAAAGCAGTCATAACAGATAAAAGCAGCATATAAAAGGTAATGATTACACCAATTCCTGCTGATATTTTCTGTCTTTTTGTAATTTCATTTTTCCGTGCAGATACCGGCAGAAGCATATTTGTGCCTATTAAAAGCAGCGGCAGCACCCAATAAAATACACCAGGCGAAAACAGATTATTTGTAATGCATTCTGTAAGGCCAAATAGTATCACCGCAGTCAGCAGCATTCCCCCTACCAGTTCTTTTGTTAATCTTCTTTTTAACTTTTTCAGGTAATCCAGCTCTATAATCTGCGTTTGTTCGGATATGAGATCTGTCTCCTGCATCATTTTTGCCAGATCGCGGCACTGCGGACAGTCAGCCAGATGCTGGTTTACTGCCGCTTTTGTATCCTGTGTACAGATATCGTCCAAATAAGACGGCAGCAGGTCTCTGATCAGGTTGCAGTTTATGATCGGTTCAGTCATCGTTCATCCTCCCTTTCAATAATAGTTCTTTTCCGCGGTAAAAATTCACACGCGCCCAGTTTTCGCTTTTTCCCAAGATTTCTCCGATTTCCTTAAAAGAAAGAGTGCCTGTAATGCGAAGATAAATAACTTCACGCATGGCAGAAGGCAGCTTCTGCAATTCCTTTAATACATCCACTAATTCTATGTGCGCATCAGCCTGTTGATAGGTCGTATCATATGCTGCAGTTTTTAATGGCTGGCCAGCTGAAGCCGAATGCAATTCTTCTAGTTCTTCCGGTATTTCATGTCTGTGCTTTTCCCCGTACCGGTACAGCAGATGCTTTGCAATCTGGCACAGCCAGACAGAAATTTTGCAGCTGCCGTCATAGCGGTCCATACACTTATAAGCCTGCAGGAATGTTTCCTGTGTCAGATCCTGGGCCAGCTGGGAATCCCGGCAGTTTTTAAAGATGAAACAATATACAATTTTTGCATTCTGGCTGTACAATTCTTCCATAAGGCACCTCCCTTCAAATCTGATGCGGCCCTGCTGGTTTCATAGTATTAATCCGTCTGGAAGGAATCTCGTTACAAGTTTTTTGAAATATTTTAAAAATATTCAAATTATGCATAATAATTGAATAAAAAAAGAACCGTCAAGTTTTAGACAGTTCTTTTAAATGCTGCACCAGATGATCACTTAATTATCCCAGAACGTGTTTGAACAATCATTCCTGCAGCCTGCATTCCTAAATTTAAGCTTCTTGGACTGCCAATTTCCAAGATGATTCGGATAATTCATCCTCTGTTTCAGATAAATTCTTCACGTTTGTTAATCTTTATTTGAATTTTTATCAGATGTATTGTCTATCAGATATGACAATGGCTGGAATGTGTAGCCCATTTTCTCCCATTTCGTCAGCAGTTCATCTAAAATTTCTCCGTTTGTCTTTGAGGTACTGTGCAGCAGCACAATCGCACCTGGGTGAATCCTGCCCGTCAGTTTTCCAAAGGCTTCTTCGTGCGACGGCTGCTTATCTTCATACCAGTCCACATAAGCAAGGCTCCAGAAAAAAGTGTGATAACCAAGCTCTTTTGCCATTTTTAAGTTGACAGTGCTGTATTTTCCCTGCGGCGGGCGGTAATATTTTGACATTTCTTCGCCTGTAATCTGCTGAAACAAAGCCGCAGTATCTTCCATTTCCTTTTGGAAGGACTCTTTTGTAGCAATTGCTGACATATCTGGATGGTGATATGTATGATTGCCGACAGCATGGCCCTCTGCAATCATCTGCTTGACCAGATCAGGACTCGTTTCCAGAAAATGGCCGACTACAAAAAATGTGCCTTTTGCATTGTGCTTTTTTAAAGCTTTCAATATGTTTTTTGTATTGCCGTTTTCATATCCGCAGTCAAAGGTCAAATAAATTACTTTTTCCTGGCTGCTGCCTACAAAATGGGCATTATACTGGCTCAGCTCATCTGCTGAGGCGTTGCCCGTAGGCTGTTTCTCAGAACCGCTTTCGGCAAAACCCAGCCCCCAGTTTTCCGCCTGCGGCACAATGGCATAAGTGCTCTGCAGCTGCTGGATTCCAGAGGCTGTCATACGTCCGGTCAAAAATGCTGCTGCAAGTGCCGGTATAATCAAAAGTTGTTTTGATTTTTTTAATTTCATTGGCGTCACGCAATCATGTTTCCTATGTCCTTAATTCTATACGTATGCAGCAGATCATAGAATATGATCAGGCAGGATGATAATTTAAGAATATATTTTTTTCTTTTGCTGGCGTGATACAAGCCTTATATACAGTTCCTGTGGAAATATACGTCCAAGCGCGACAACGGCTTTTATGCTGAGCTTTGGAATAATGACAGTTTTTCTCTTTTTCATCTGGGATAAAGCATATGACACGCAGCAGCCGGCGGATATGCCATTTAATGTAAATTTAACATTTGCCACGCGATTGAATTCAGTATTTACCGGCCCAGGACACAGACAGCCGATATATATGCGGCTGCCCCTTTCACGCTGTTCGGCTGCAACCGCTCTCGTCAGGCTGGTGACATATGATTTTGTCGCATAATAAACAGACATGTATGGTCCTGCCGGAACAAGCCCTGCACAGGAGGCCACATTTAATATATATCCGTAATTTAGTTTCTGCATTTTCTGCAGCATGCACTTTGTAAAAAAATGCACTGCCTGTACATTTACTGCAAGCATCTGCATTTCTTTGTCCAGATCGCCTTCTATAAACGGCCCGCAGTCACCAAATCCGGCATTATTAATAAAGATCTCTATATTTTTATCTGCAAGCTGCTTATAAACCATCCTGCATTCATCTATGTCTGATAAATCTGCCGGAATAATCTCGCAGTCGGTTTTAAGCTGTCTGGCCAGCTTTAGCAGGCGCTCTTTCCTGCGGGCAATTAAGACTAGTGCATAGCCTTGCCTTGCCAGATGTTTTGCAAATTCAATTCCGATTCCCGAGCTTGCGCCTGTAATTACTGCATATTTTTTCATAACGTCTCCTTAAATCTGCTATTCATGTTCAATTTTACAAAATTCCCGCACATCATGAATGATTTCTGTCACACACCAGATCAGGTGGTCAAATGCACCTGCCTCGTAAAATGTACACAAAATCATTCCAATAGGGATTGCGATAATCATTCCCGTCACACCTTTGATTTTATAACCGATAAACATAAAAAACAAAGTGGTAAACGAGTCCAGGCCGATGGATTCCCCGACAAGCTTTGGCTGGATCAGCTGATGGACTATCAGAGAAACTGCA
This sequence comes from uncultured Eubacterium sp., assembly GCA_910586445.1. Taxonomy (GTDB): domain Bacteria; phylum Bacillota; class Clostridia; order Lachnospirales; family Lachnospiraceae; genus Eubacterium_J. The sequence continues at coordinate 12,719 of CAJUHV010000042.1, read as the reverse complement.
TATAATATGAGCATGCCGACTGCGGTTGCAATATTTCCCGAAAAGATCTTTACTACAGCCCATGGAATCAACACGGTGCCCGTGCCGAAGACCGGCAGCATGTCTAAAAATGCAATTCCAAAGCCTATCAGCCATGCAAAGTTTATCCTTATTATCATAAGCCCGACTGTAATCACAACGTAGATTACAAACATGATCTTAATCTGTGCTTTGAAATATCCTCCAACTGCACGTATAATATGATTATATATTAACATGCTTTTTTCATGTACCGATCGTGGAATATACTTTCTTACAGCCTTCAACAGCCTGTCCCGGTCTGTAATAAAAAAGTAAGTCGCTAAAAGTCCCATAATGACACTGACCAGTATATCCGGTATGCTGGTAGCCAAACCGCCGATAGCAGAAACTGTCGGCTCTTTATAATTATCGACCAGGCTGCCGAGCAGATCCTGTACAAATATGCCGAATTCACCTACATCTACTTTTGATAAAGCAGGTACCTTATGCAGCAGTGCCTGCAGCTGCTCTATTGCTGTATTTATTTCGATTCCTGCATTCTCATACATAGTCGGCAGATATTCTATAAAGCTGCGGATGCCGACTACAAGTGCAAGCCCGGCTCCATAGCAGACGAATACCAAAGCACCGATGACCATTACAATTGTAATGAAGGTACCATATTTTCGCTTGATCCGCAGTTTTTTCTCAAAAAACCGCACAAGCGGATTTGCTATCAGAGATAAAATAAACCCGATTACAAACGGCATAAAAAAAACAATAAATTTTGGTACAATAAATATAATGAATAATAAAAAAAGCACAAATGCAATGAGATTACAAAATATTTTTAAATATTTTATGTGCAGTTTCATAAAACTTATCCTTTCTCCTGCCACAACAACAAAAGGCGGGATTTTGTTACAAAATTTCTTTGATGCAGTCTAATAAATTTTTATAATCATAATCATTGCCATTATGATCATCCAACAGATACGAAGTGCATCCGGCATTTTTTCCGGCTCCAATGTCTCGAAATGTATCTCCAATCATATAGGAATGTTTTAAATCTATATTGTATTTTTCTGCTGCCTGCAGAAGCAATCCAGGCTGAGGCTTGCGGCAGCTGCACTCTATTTTCAGCTCCGGTACTTCCCCTTTATGTCCGCGTTCTGGATGATGCGGACAGTAAAAGCGGTCGTCTATATAGGCCCCGCCTGCTCCCAGCAGTGTTTCGATTTTATCCATCATCTGGTCTACTTGTGCAAAGGTAGCCTCTCCTCTTGCAATGACAGGCTGGTTGGAAACAATAACCGCAAGATAGCCGCTTTTGTTGATTCGTTTTACCGCTTCTGCCGCGCCTTCACATAACTCGATTTCTTCTGCCCCTGTAATAAAACCTTTATGGACGTTTAAGGTGCCGTCTCGGTCTAAAAAAACGGCTTTTTGTTTTCTGCTGAGATTTTTCATCTGTACCCTGCCGCTTTTTAAATCGCCGGCAGCTTCAGCCAGACAGTCAGGCGTATCGATCTGCTTGACATATTCTGGTGAAGCATATGCATATAATTGTCTGCTTTTCATTAGACTTTTTAAAAGATCTCTGTCAAGATCCATCTTTTGGGGGCTGTTAATAGAATCAAGGATCTTTGGAGAGAGCATATAAATGCCTGCACTGGCACAGTTACGGCAGTACAGGCGTTCATCTTCTTCTGAAAGCCAGCCGCTTACAAGTCCGTCTTTATCAGCTTCTATCAGGGCACTGTCATATGGATGAGTGCTCGGCTGCGTCAGAATCGTGGCAGTCCCGCCTTTTTCTTTATGAAAAGAAAGCATTCTTTCTATATTAATATCAAATACAATATCACCATATAACAATAAGAAATCTTCTTTTATCTCTTCTGCCATCTCTTTTTTTAAATAAAATAATGCACCTGCTGTTCCAAGAGGTTCGGTTTCATCTATATAACGGATCGAAACGCCGTGGGCTTCGCCAGAAAGAAAATAATCCTTTATCACACTGCCAGAATGCCCTGCAGTGAGAACAAGATCTGTATATCCCTGCTGCCGCAGCACTTCTATCTGGTATTCTAAAATAGGTTTTCCTAAAATCGGCAGCAGGGGTTTTTGAAGATCACTTCTTGAAAATGCAGCTCCTGACCCATTCCAGCCTGTTATAATTACTATTTTCATACAATATTCCTCTAAATTTACTTTCTTATGTATTAAATGCCTAAAAATAACTTTCTTTATTATAATAAAAATGGATCTGCAGTACAATAAGAAATTGTAATATCAGGCACAGAAAATACAAGATTAAGAAATATTTTAGAATGATTATATAAATGGTATATTACATTTTAGAAATATTTCAGAAGGGCAGCAGAATTATATATAAGGAATTTAGAAACATTTTATTTTTTTGAATCCATATTTTTTCTGTTTTACATGCCTTTAAGAAGTAATTTAAATGCTCTTTCAAGATATGTGTAAAAAGAATTATATTTTTATGACGTATATGTTATATATTGTATGATATCAAGCTGTAAAATGTTATGCCATATACAAAGGAGGATCAACATATGGTGACATCACCAATAAGAACAAAGGAAGAAATAGAAAAAATGAAAGAATATTACCTATCTAAAAATTGTTATCGGGATTATACATTGTTTGTAATAGGAATCAATACTGCACTCAGAATCAGTGACCTGCTGCATTTGAAATGGCAGGATGTGTATGATTCACAGTCACGTAAATATAAAAGTCATATAGATCTGTATGAGCAGAAAACAAAAAAGCGTGCCGTCATTGCATTAAATTCCAGCTGTATTGGTGCGTTTAAACTGTTGAAAAAAAAGAAGCCGTTTCGGCGTGAGGACGAATATATTTTCTGTAGTGATAAAAACCGTCATGAACCTATTTCCAGAAACCGTGCATATCATATTATCAAGGATGCTGCACAGGCCAATCGGATTGAGGGAAATATCAGCTGCCATTCCCTGCGCAAAACATTCGGCTATCATGCATGGAAAATGGGCACGCCGACTGCATTGATCATGAATATTTACAACCATTCCAGCATAGAAATTACAAAAAGATATTTATCCATTTACCAGGATGATAAAGATGATTTATATAATTCTATGAATTTATAAAATTTAGTTTTACAAAAGAAAAACAGCCCAATAAAACACGGCATAACATTTTACACATCCAAATGGATAAAATGCCTTTGATAAATTCAAGCAACAACATAAACGCAATGCAACTCGGAATAAGCAAAGGCATTTACTAATAATAAAATAATAAATAAACCAAACAAATGAAATTTAAAATCCTTGCATGACACTTTCTTATAAAATTATGCTGCTATAAAATACGATAATAATTTTAATTTGAATATTTTATCTATATTTAATCTTTATTAATGAAAATCTATGGAAGTTCCATAATAACTGCCCTGGCAGTATTTTCTTCGATCGGTATGGCAAATACACCTTCTTCAAATTCTACAATTTCGCCGATCCCTTTTTGAATGACAAACCTTAGTTTTCCGTTTTTTACTTTTTTGTCAGTATATAATTTCTGCACCAATGCTTCACGGTCAATATATGCAGGTATGGCAGTCTGCAGTCCTGCTTTGTGCAGCAGCGCAATAACAGCGTCCCGCTCTTTCGCAGATATATATTGAAGCCGGTACGCCAGATTGACTTCTGCAGCCAGCCCGACCGCAAGTGCTTCTCCATGCAGCAGGCGGTACTCACTGACCGTTTCGACTGCACGTCCTACGGTATGTCCGAGATTTAAAATTTCACGCAGGCCGCTTTCACGCTCGTCTTTCATTACGACTTCATATTTTATGCGGCAGTTTTTTTCTGCAATATGCTCACAGGCCGCTTTGTCAAATGATTTTATGGCATCCATATGCGTATTTAAATAATCAAAAAATTCACGGTCTGCCAGGCAGGCATGCTTTATCGTTTCTGCCATTCCGCTTGCGATCTGTCTGGGCGGAAGTGTTTTCCATGCTGCGATGTCCACATATACTTTTTTTGGCTGGTAAAACAATCCGATAAGGTTTGTAGCAAGCGGCGTATCTACTGCCGTTTTGCCGCCTACAGAGGCATCCGCAGCCGCCAGCAGCGTAGTAGCATAATTGATAAATGGAACACCGCGTCCATATGTGCCTGCCACAAAACCGGCCAGGTCAGTGACAACTCCGCCGCCTATTGCTAAAATGCAGCAGTCCCGCCGGTATCCTTTTGCAAGCATGGCATCCTCCACTGCCTCTTTCGTCCCGCGTGTTTTATTTTTTTCACCTGCTTCAAACACAAAAAGATCTGCTTGAAAGCCGGCATCCTGTAGTAATGAAACAATCTTCCCTGCATAGAGATCTTGTACAATGCTGTCTGTAATTATGGCAAATTTTCGAATGTTTCCGATCATGCCGTTTTGAATATCCTGAACCAGCTTTTCTTCCAGCGAAAATCCTGCTTCAATATCATAGCTGTCATCTACTATTTTTCTTAAACCTACATGAAATATACTCAAACCTTCTGCCTCCTATTTGTCCCAGATTTATCTTAGATTAGTATAATTATTATATGTATATATAATTTGATTGGCATATCAAAGCAGCGGCACCACAGCCGTTTAATAGAAGCGCAAATCCATTTCAGTCGGGTCTGCGCTTCTTATGAAAATATATTATTTAGATTTACTTTAATCCTTTCTCTAATTCATCAATTACAATCTGAAGTGCTTTGATACGGGCATATTTTTTGTCTACGGATTCCAAAATATGCCACGGAGCATAAACAGTACTTGTTTTTTGGATCATTTCATTTACTGCTTCTTCATACTGGTCCCACTTCTCACGGTTGCGCCAGTCTTCATCTGTAATTTTCCACTGCTTTTCCGGTGTATTCTGACGGTCTGTAAAACGTGTAAGCTGTGTATCTTTATCAATCTGCACCCAGAATTTGATAATAATCGCGCCCCATTCATGCAGCTCACGTTCAAATTCGTTTATTTCGTTATAGGCACGTTTCCAGTCATTTTCACTGCAGAAGCCTTCTAAGCGTTCTACCATAACCCTTCCATACCAAGTGCGGTCAAATATCGCAATATGGCCTGTTTTCGGCATATGGTTCCAAAACCGCCACAGATAATGTCTGGCTTTTTCATGCGGTTCCGGACTTGCAATCGGGTGCACTTCGTAGCCTCTTGGGTCAAGGGCTTCTGTCAGCCTTTTGATATTTCCTCCTTTGCCCGCGGCGTCCCATCCTTCATATGCAATAATTACAGGCATTTTTTTTCGGTACAGACGGTTATGCAGCTCACCGAGCCGCTGTTGGAGCTGCTTTAACTGTGGTTTATACAATTCTTCTTCAATTACGGCACAGTCCAGAGGAATTTCAGAAAGCTTTGGCATTGGAACAAGCGGAAATACATTCTGCAGGAGCGGAACCGATAATGCGTGATTATTCAGCGCTATTTCTATTCCCTGCGTCAGTGTTTCCAAAATCTGCAGCTCCGTCCATTTTCTGGACTTGGCATCAACAATATACCAAGGTGCCGACGGCATATTTGTGTCTTCCAGGTAACTGTCATAAACACCTACACATTTTTCATAATGCGTATTCTGCCACCGGTCTTTTTTGCTGACACGCCATTTTGCATCTTTATTATCCAGCAGTGCTTCAATGCGCTTTTTTTGTTCTTTTTGCGAAATATGCAGGAAAAATTTCATTACCAGATATCCGTTATCCGTCAATTGCCGCTCAAACCGCTTAATGCTGTCTATCCGGCTGTTATATTCTTCTGCATCCATGTTCTGGTGCAGTTTTGCTTCTACAACCTCATCCATCCAGCCTGAGTCTAAAAACTGAAAATTTCCAGCCTCAGGTATTTTTATAAAATGCCGGTATAGGAACGGCTTTCTGCATTCTTCAGCAGTCGGCTCTTCCATGGAAGCTACTTTAAAAAATCTTGGGTCAAGTCCCTTAATAATCTTTCCAATGCAGGAGCCTTTTCCTGATGTCCCCCAGCCTTCCACCAACACCAGTACCGGCAGTTTCATTTCCTTTACCAGCATCTGCTGCTTTGCCAGCAGTTCCCTTGCTGCATCCAGCCTTGCTGCAAGTGTCTCATCCGACGGTTTTTGTATTCCGTTCCATTGTCTTAACATAGACACATTCCTCCCTTATTATCAAACAATATAACTTATTTCACGAAAAATCCATATAATAAATGTATCAAAAAAATCGCACTGCGTCAATGTATTGTTTTATATACACAGCACAATAGAACACATATAAGGCAGATATCCTATTGTCGTAATTGAAAAACGGACAGCTTATCTTAAAAATAATCAAGCTGTCCGTTTTTTATTCATGTTATATCCAGCTGCCGCTTAAACGGCTGATAATGCTATCCATCTCTGCCTTGCTTTTTGCATCCCTGCATTCCATAATAATCTGCTCTTTTTCGGCCTCCGTCAGCTTACTGTAAGCTTCTAATGCATCTCTGTGCATGGTCATGCCCATAGCCAGCCCGATCGGCATCATGTTACTGTAATCCATATGACTGACACCCCTTTCTGACAGCAATCTGCTGTGACAGTGTCAGTATTTGTAGAAAAATGTTTTTTATGCTTCCTTTTTCAGTATGATGTACATTATTTTATCAATCTTATATTATTTTGCTATTTTATTCGATCCTTGCTTCATATAGCAGGTTCATTTTTTCCTCATATAACTCAGGCGTCATATCCATATAATGATTGTGCGGGTTTTCAAACCGCTGCTCTTCTTCCCATATTTCATTTTCCAGCTGGTCTTTTACATAAGCTGCTATTTCATCAATCGAAGGCAGGCGATATACGAGCTCGCCTTTGATAAAAATCGGGATCTGCAGCTGTTTTGCCGTACAGTTTTCAAAGTATCTGTTTTTCCAAGGTTTTACCGGATCTACATAGCGCAGCGGCCTGCTTAAATCCAGCTCCTGATCCGATTTTGCCAAAAGGTCTGCTATTGCATTTCCTTCCTGATCATAAATGCGGTATACACTTTTTAAACCTGGATTTGTAATTTTCTCTGTGTTTTCTGAAATTTTGATACGCGGCTTAAATACGCCGCCTTCTTCAACTGCTACAATTTTGTAGACTGCACCAAATACCGGTTCTGATTTTGAAGTAATCAGGCGCTCTCCAACGCCAAAACTGTCAATGCATCCCCCCTGATCCAGTATTGACGTAATCGTATACTCATCCAGACTGTTTGAAACAATAATTCTACAGTCTGTCAGTCCTGCCTTGTCCAGCTCTTTCCGTGCCCGTTTTGATAAATAGGCAAGATCTCCGCTGTCTAAGCGAATTCCTTTCAGACGCTTTCCCAGCGGCTCTAATACTTCTTTTGCTGTCCTGATTGCATTTGGAACACCGCTTTCTAATACATCATATGTATCTACCAGCAGTACCGCAGCGTCTGGGTATGTTTCCGCATATTTCTTAAATGCAGTATACTCATCCCTAAAATACATTACCCAGCTGTGGGCCATTGTGCCGCTTATCGGGATCTGAAACATTTTTCCGGCCAGCACTGTAGCAGTACCGACTGCACCGCCGATATAAGCAGCCCTTGCACCATATACTGCAGCATCCATATTGTGGGCGCGCCTTGCTCCAAAATCTGATACGGCACGGCCTTTTGCAGCTTTGACAATACGCCTTGTTTTTGTAGCAATTAAAGACTGGTGGTTAATTTCCAGCAGAACAGCTGTTTCAATCAGCTGGGCGTCAATCAAAGGTGCAATTACTGTGACAACCGGCTCGTTTGGGTACATGACAGTTCCTTCAGGGAAAGCATAAAGATCGCCCTTAAACCGAAAATTTTTTAAATACTCCAAAAAGCTTTCCGAAAATAATTTTTGTCCGCGCAGATAATCAATATCGTCATCGTCAAAATGAAGATTTGTAATATATTCTATAATCTGTTCTAATCCGACAAAAATCGAAAATCCTGCTGCATCAGGATTTCTGCGGTAGAATACATCGAAAGCAACTCTTGTATCCTGTCCCTGATCTACAAAAAAACCATTGCTCATCGTCATTTCATAAAAATCCATGACCATTGATAAGTTTCTCTCATTGTGCTGCATGTGCATTTATCCTCCATAACCGCCTGTTATCATTAATCTTTATATTTGCTACATTTTAGCCCTTTCGCGGTCATTTTGCAAGCGTTTTCCATAACCTTTTCAAATTCATGAAACCGATATTTGGAAATCAGCACAGAATCTGTATTTTTCATGCGCACTTCTCTTTTGTCATAACCTTCTACATACATCAGATTAATAAGATAAGCCCTATGGCTGCGGAAAAAAACTGGTTTAAGCTGTTCCTCCAGCAGGCTTATTTTAGCATAATATTCAATAATCTCATCGGATAAATGCAGCAGCGCCTTTCGTCCGATGCTTTCAATATAAATGACATCCTGTGCTTTTATGTAACGAGTCTTGCCTCCCTGTCTGACCGTAATTGTAGTCAAATCCATGCTGTCCAATGCTGCTTGTCCTCCCCGTAATAAATTGTGCATATGAAAATAAAAAGCGCCTAATAACCAGAATACCATTCCGTTGGTTTTAAGCGCTTTCCATAGCCGTATTTGTTTATGTTTGTTATTATGATATATAATTTATCGGCATAATTTTCATTTTCTTTATGCACAATCTTCCAATTATTAAAGCAGCCATGCCTAAGAAATAAAATCAGCAGCAACTGTCTCAATTTCATCTGGACTGTTTTGGAGCCACTGCATAAAATTCATTCCGCTTTCTTGTACGGTTTTACCAAGCTTTACTAAAAACTCAGGTATCCTGCTTTCCAAAATAGTGCCTATTTCGCGTCCCATCGCTTCCTGGCCCTGCTGCTCGCACCCATTCACGTATACTGCAAATCCCGGCTGCGGACTGCCGCTTTCTCTTTTTACAGCGCCGCGAAAACCGATTACGCCTGTCTGGTGTGTGCCGCAGGAAGAAGGACAGCCGGAAATATGGATCTGCGGCAGCACACCGTCTGAAAGTCCTGCCTTTCGGACAGCTTTTATGCATGCGTCAAGCAGTGCCTGAGAATCACGCAGTCCCACCTGACAGATCGATGCACCGATGCAGCTTACCGATGTCTCAAACAGGCTTTCAGCTGCTCCATCTGCAGTCAGATCCAGTACTTTTTGCGCTTCTTTCCCTGTTAAATTAATAATGTAAGCTGTTTCGTCAGGAGACAGCCGCATTTCAACAGACTGCATGTCCTGTATCATCTGATTCAGCCTGCAGAATGTATCCACATCCGGTATGCCGCCGATCGGATGCCATTCTACCGCATATAACCCATTTTGTTTCTGTTCTATTATACGGCGGCCGGCCGGCTTATAACCGTCTCCTTGTTTTGAGACAATGCAGCGGTCAGCTGATATGCGCAGATCCTCACCGCTGTCAAATACCTGCTGCAGCTTTTCTAAATATGCTTCTTTATATTTTTCCTGCCCGCCTAATGTATCCTGCATATATCTGGTGCGGGCTTTGACACGGCTCTCATAGTTACCATATGCAAGAAATGTCAGCCACATTGCTTTGATATAATACAGCACCATCTCAGGCTCTACATTTTGCGCAACTAACACACCCAAACGCGGATTAGGGCCCAATCCGCCGGCACTGTATACATCAAATGTTCCTGTGCCGGCGGCCGCAAATCCCAGGTCGCGATAAGTTACATGCGTTATATTTTTCGGAGAATTTGAAAAACCGACTTTTAATTTTCTTGGCATTTTTTGCGCAGTAATAAACTGAAGCACATATTCACCTGCTGCCTGTGCCCACGGCATAACATCAAAATATTCCCCTCGTTCTACGCCGGACAGCGGCGAACACATCACGCTTCTAGGATAATTTCCCCCAGAACCGATTGTTACGATCCCTGCACTTAATGCCTCTTCCATAATACCCGCTGCTGCCTCCGGCGTCAGGTCATGCAGCTGGATCGTCTGGCACGTCGTAAAATGCATGCGGCTTATTCCATATTTTTTAACTGCTCCTGCCGCAAAATTCATTTTTTCTTTTGTAACACGTCCTGCTGTCATGCGCAGCCGGAGCATATTTGCCTCTCCGCCCCGCTGCGCGTAGCTCCCATAAAGGCCGGAACAGCTTTTGTAATCACCTTGGCTGATCGTGCCATTATAAAACTGGGCTGTCTTTTCCTTAAATTCGGAAAAAAATGGTTTCCAGATCTGTGTATCCATATAGAAATCTCCTCTCATATCCACGGATTATCATATACATTATTTTGAAAATATAGATAAGAAATCTTTCAATATATTATGATCCCGCAAAGAGAATTTATACACGGATACACATTGCAGCTGCATTTGCAGTTTGTAAGAAATGCGCAGATTATTTACGAAACATCCCTTTTGTTAAAAATGCTGCTGCTTTATAAACAGGATTTTCCAAAGCACGGGATACATTTTTTAGTTCTTTTCGAATTGCGATATGCTGCGGACAGTGTTTTTCGCATTTTCCGCACTGCCTGCACAAAGAGGCATTCGTACGTTTTGCACGCCATGTCGTGCACATCAGATATTCTCTCATTCCTGTGAAAAAACTGTCGGTATGGCAGACATTATAACAGCGGAATACGCCTGGTATATCTACGCCTGCCGGGCAGGGCTGGCAGTAGCCGCAGCCGGTGCATGGAACCTTTACTTCTTCATTCAGCAGGGCAGTTACCTTTTGATATACATTCAGATCTTTCTGCTTTAGTTCAAAAGCTTGTACTGTATCTGCAATGCGGATATTTTCTTTCAGCATTTCCATCGAATTCATTCCAGATAAGACTACCGCAACTTCCGGCTGGTTCCAGAGCCAGCGAAGCCCCCATTCTGCCGGGCTTCTGTCTGGATCGGCCTTTTTAAAAATAGCTTTTGCTTTAGACGGCAGGCCGTCTGCCAGCCTGCCCCCACGCAGAGGCTCCATAATAATTACTGGAATTCCTTTTTTTGCCGCGTATTCTACACCCGCGCGGCCTGCCTGGCTGTGCTCGTCCATATAATTATACTGAACCTGACAGAAATCCCACTCATATGCGTCTAAAAGCTCCATAAACTGCCTTGTCCCGCCATGATAAGAAAATCCAATCTTTCGAATCTGCCCAGAAGCCTTCTTTTCTTCCAGCCAGTCTAAAATTCCCATGCGCACAAATTTCTGCCAGACGTGCACATCCGGCAGCATATGCATCAGATAATTATCAATATAATCCGTCTGCAGACGTTCCAGCTGATCCTGAAACAGTTTTTCTGCACCCTCTACCGATTTAATCAGATAATGGGGCAGTTTTGTAGCAATCGTCACCCTCTTTCGCCAGTTATTCTTTTTAAGCACTATGCCGAGCGCTTTTTCACTGCCGCGGTATACATAAGCAGTGTCAAAATAATTTACACCATGCTTTATGGCAAAGCCTATTTCCCGCTGAATCTCCCTTAAATCCATGCCGCCGCCTTTAGACGGAAACCTCATACAGCCGAAGCCTAAAATCGACCATCCTTCTTTTCTTTTTTCCACAAGACTCTCCTTTCATTTCAAAACATCTGTCGTTTTCCTGATTAATACCAGTTCTCCCGCCTATCGTATCATTATAACACGCTTTTATTTATCTTATCAAAATGCTAATACTCTTTCGCTCATTGTTACCTTCAGTAAACCTTCCATTTTTCTCAGCAGAGTGCCGGCTCCCATTCGAATCCTTCAATATTCCTTCTGCTTTTCTTATCAAAATGCCGGCTCTCCTCGCTTATTGTGTTCTTCAATATTCCTTTCAAATTTACTTATCGAAATACTGGCAGTCTTTTCCTGATCGAATCCTTCAATATTCCTTCCATTTTTCTTATCGAAATACCAGCTCTCTTTCTCCTATCGAATCTTTCAATATTCCTTCGATAATCGCTTTCGTCTGCAGCCCTGCATGTTCCAACAGGCTTTCCACATCTGCCTTTGTTGAAACATCTTCTTTTGCTGCTGATATCGTATCTATTACATCCGTCTTTTCTACCCGGTTAAACAATGCCCAATGCTCATCATAAAATTCTATGGAATCCGGGTCAACATCTATTGACTGCACCTCACATTCCGGCAGGGTAATAATAACCTGATCATCTGTTATACTGATCTCTGCTTTTGAAAGATCGATTCCTGCGCGGACATCTGCTGTATACAGCATAGAAAAGCTGTTCTGCGTCAAATAGGGTATGCTGCCCTCTGAATATTTTATCAGCCCGGTATAGACCAGCTCAGATGTTGTAAGATCACTCACAGATTCCAGCCTGCCATTTACGAATGAAGATGTCAGTTCCGGTTCCTTTGTGTCTTCATACTTTGCTTTTACAAACAGGCATACACCAACTACCAAAACTATAACTGCCAGCAGACGCACCAGCTTTAAAATCTCTACAAATGCTCTTTTGTCTTCTTTCATTACAATATTCCTCCACTTGTATTTGTACAAAACAAACTTAATAAAAATATAAGTCCATACTTAGTATAAAAAATTTCTTTCAGAAATACAATGCTGAATTGTAAAATGCCAGAATTCTGTTATAATAAAAATGTATTTTTAACTATAAATGAGCAAATATAGAAATTTGCACAAAACTACCCTACCAATTTCA